>NZ_JCAKMX010000063.1:0-510 GCF_059515825.1 Acinetobacter sp. CY17 | reverse complement strand
ATTGGGTAGAGAATCAGATGCGACCTTGGGCCTTAGGACGCAAGAACTGGCTGTTTGCTGGCTCGCTGCGCAGTGGCCAACGAGCTGCCAATATCATGACTTTAATCCAGTCAGCAAAGCTCAATGGCTTGGATCCGTATGCCTATTTAAGTGATGTGCTGAAAAGGCTACCGACACACAAAGTGACCCAA
Source organism: Acinetobacter sp. CY17 (assembly GCF_059515825.1). Classification (NCBI taxonomy): domain Bacteria; kingdom Pseudomonadati; phylum Pseudomonadota; class Gammaproteobacteria; order Moraxellales; family Moraxellaceae; genus Acinetobacter; species Acinetobacter sp. CY17. The sequence continues at coordinate 319 of NZ_JCAKMX010000063.1, read as the reverse complement.
ATTGAAGAATTACTGCCACACCGGTGGCAACCCGACCAAAATTAAAAAATAGGTATGGGGTTCAGCGGATGCTTACTATCTACCTGCATATAGTCCTGACCTTAATCCTATTGAAAAAGCATGGTCTGTATTAAAAAGGTAAGCGTCCGCTGAACACACCTTATGAATTCATCCTATAAGCCTTAATTTAGTCCCCACTTAAAAACAAGTGGGGACTAAAATTTATGACTACAAATCACCAGACATCCATCGCATCTCTTGCGAAAAAACGAAGAACATACAGTGCTGAATTTAAACAGCAGATCGTTCAGGCTTGTAA
>NZ_JCAKMX010000062.1:0-1028 GCF_059515825.1 Acinetobacter sp. CY17 | reverse complement strand
TAAAGTATGAGGTCGACCTGATTTCTTTTTGAGTGATTCTGCTATTTCTAGAACCTCTACCATCTCAGTAAAAACTTGTCGAGGTACGCCAACTAAGCGTTTGAATTCAGAATCTGAAAAACGGTTTAATTTCTGATATCTCATGAAATTTATATGGAGGTGATTTTTACTTTCGCAAGAGGTCTAATGATGATATTAAATGTCTTTGTACTTATCGATATTTAACTGGTGATGTAAATTTGATTATTGACCTATATAGAGTTGAAGATCAAAGTCCTGAATTGATGATAGAAAGAGTGAGAAATTTCCTTTTATATAATAATTGGGATGGTTTTATTGTTGTGGAAAATGTTGATGATGACTATTTAAAAATTGGTAATAGTCTAATTCAATCAGTTTGTATTAATGATTCTTTAATCGATAATGATATAGTGTATTTTGTTGATAAGTAAAATTTAATCAAAGGTTGTGTTCCATCAGAATACATAAAAAATAGATCTCTTGCGAAAGTGGTTATTGCAAGTTTATTCGGTTTACCAGTGCAGCAATTAAGTTAATGCGTAAACAGAATCTTTTCCGTCTATTTCGATAGCGTTCACTTAATATTCTAAATGTTTTCAATTGACTATTGATGTGTTCGATCACAACTCGTATTTTTCCAATCAGTTTATTGTACTTTTTCTCAACACTAAATAACGGGAAATTCTTCTTTTTCTTTATGGGCATCAATAATTTAAAGCCATGTTGCTCTAATCCATAGTACCCTAAATCGGTCACAACATATTCACAATGCTTAAATTTCTTAACCGTTTCTCTTGCCAGTTTGATGTCATGCTGACCACCATTCGATATATCTAGCCCTATGATTTGTTTACTCTTCGGATGATAGATCACTTGGGCTTTTAGCGTATGTTTCTTCTTTTTACCACTGTAGAACTTACTCTGATTTTTTTTTCGGGCGTTCGATTGAACATTCTGTCGCATCAATAATGACCCAGTTAAAGTGTTCTTCTGCTGTGGTTATACTT
>NZ_JCAKMX010000061.1:0-1032 GCF_059515825.1 Acinetobacter sp. CY17 | reverse complement strand
TGCCACAGCAGTTCCGATCACTTTGCCATTGTAGCTAACTTTGACTGTTGCACCAGCTTCAGTGATACCTGTCACTGTTTTGTTATCTACACCCAATACTTGCGTTAATCTTGCTGGCGCTGTGGTATCAGGCGCTGTAATTGCATTTGGCTTGGTGCTGTTATTGGCTGTGTCCGTTGCAATAACCTCAAAATGCTCACCATTGTTATACGCTTTATCCAAAGTGATGCTGTACTTACCATCAACATTTGCCACAGCAGTTCCGATCACTTTGCCATTGTAGCTAACTTTGACTGTTGCACCAGCTTCAGTTGTACCTGTCACTGTTTTGTTATCTGCAGCCAATACTTGCGTTAAGTTCGCAGGTGCTGTCGTATCAGGCGCTGTAATTACATTTGGCTTGGTTGCATTACCTGCTTGATCAGTTGCCACAACATCAAGCTTTTCACCATTGCTATAAGCCTTGTCTAGACTCACACTGTACTTGCCAGTTGCATCTGCTATCGCAGTGCCAATGACTTTACCGTTATAGCTAACTTTGACTGTCGCACCAGCTTCAGTGGTACCTGTCACTGTTTTGTTATCTGCAACTAATAATTGAGTAAGTATTACTGGTGCTGTAATATCCAATGCATTGATTTTTATTTTTTGTGAACTATTCCCTGCCTTATCTTTCAAGCTAATTTCTAGTTCTTCTCCATTCAAAAATGGATGCTCCAAAGCGAATGTATAATGACCAAATTGATCAGAAACAGTCTGGCCTAAAGTTGCACCGTTTAAATACACGAGAACAGTCGAGTTTGCTTCTGTAATACCATTAACTACTTTACCATCATCAGTGAATTTGTAATATCCATTGGTTGGAGCTGTAGTATCTTTAAAGTTGATAATGAACGCTTTGCTCTTATTACCTGCCTGATCTTGAGCAAATAATTCTACCTTCTCACCATTGCTAAAGAGTTGATCAAGATAAAGGCTGTATTTACCATCTTTAGCAACTTGTGCTGTGCCAACAACTTTGCCCGCAACAGT
>NZ_JCAKMX010000060.1:0-1213 GCF_059515825.1 Acinetobacter sp. CY17 | reverse complement strand
ATCACACCTGAAGAGCAACAAGCGATTCAAGATGCAGTTGATGCAGCGAAAGATGCAGAAGACGCAGCTCAAGATGCGGTCAATAACCTACCTGAGAGTGAAGATAAGTCTGGTCTACAAGATCGTATAGACGAACTAGACGACCTTGTGGTACCGCCAATTAATGACCAAGATGGCAATGGTAAAGATGATGCAATTGATGAAGCTGAAGCACTTGTAAAAGATGCAGAAGACAAACATCAAGCAGCAGAAGATATCATCGCTGATGCGCAAGAAGACGGTCTAATCACACCTGAAGAGCAACAAGCGATTCAAGATGCGATTGATGCAGCGAAAGATGCGGAAGACGCAGCTCAAGATGCGGTCAATAACCTACCTGAGAGTGAAGACAAGTCTGGTCTACAAGATCGTATAGATGAACTAGACGACCTCGTGGTACCGCCAGTTAATGACCAAGATGGCAATGGTAAAGATGATGCAATTGATGAAGCTGAAGCACTTGTAAAAGATGCAGAAGACAAACATCAAGCAGCAGAAGATATCATCGCTGATGCGCAAGAAGACGGTTTAATCACACCTGAAGAGCAACAAGCGATTCAAGATGCAGTTGATGCAGCGAAAGATGCAGAAGACGCAGCTCAAGATGCGGTCAATAACCTACCTGAGAGTGAAGATAAGTCTGGTCTACAAGATCGTATAGACGAACTAGAAGACCTTGTGGTACCGCCAGTTAATGACCCTGAAGCACTTGTAAAAGATGCAGAAGACAAACATCAAGCTGCCTTAAATGCCTTAAATGCAGCTGAAGAAGATGAATATATTACTCCTGAAGAGCGTCAAGCCATTCAACAATTAGTTGATGAAGCGCAAGCGGCTAAGGATATTGCACAACAAGCAGTAAGTTCTCTACCATCTGGTACACCCCAGGATGGCTTTCAAGATCGCTTAAATGCTTTAGAGTTGATCACTGTCCCTGATATTGGTGATACAGATTCTGACGCAGACGGCGATGCTGATGGCGACGCAGATGGCGATGCTGATGGCGACGCAGATGGCGATGCGGATGGCGACGCGGACGCCGACGCAGATGGCGACGCGGACGGCGACGCAGATGGCGACGCGGATGGCGATGCTGATGGTGACGCGGACGGCGATGCTGATGGCGACGCGGACGGCGATGCTGATGGCGACGCAGATGGCGATGCTGATGGCG
>NZ_JCAKMX010000059.1:0-1373 GCF_059515825.1 Acinetobacter sp. CY17 | reverse complement strand
CATTTGGCTTGGTTGCATTACCTGCTTGATCAGTTGCCACAACATCAAGCTTTTCACCATTGCTATAAGCCTTGTCTAGACTCACGCTGTACTTGCCAGTTGCATCTGCTATCGCAGTGCCAATGACTTTACCGTTATAGCTAACTTTGACTGTCGCACCAGCTTCGGTTGTTCCTGTCACTGTCTTGTTATCTGCACCCAATACTTGCGTTAAGCTTGCTGGCGCTGTGGTATCAGGCGCTGTAATCGTATTTGGCTGGGTTGCATTACCTGCTTGATCAGCAGAAACAATATTTAGCTTCTCACCATTGCTATACGCTTTATCCAAAGTAATGCTGTACTTACCATCAACATTTGCCACAGCAGTTCCGATCACTTTACCGTTATAGCTAACTTTGACTGTCGCACCAGCTTCAGTGATACCTGTCACTGTCTTGTTATCTGCACCCAATACTTGCGTCAAGGTCGCAGGTACTGTCGTATCAGGCGCTGTAATCGTATTTGGCTTGGTTGCATTACCTGCTTGATCAGCAGAAACAATATTTAGCTTCTCACCATTGTTATACCCTTTATCCAAAGTAATGCTGTACTTACCATCAACATTTGCCACAGCAGTTCCGATCACTTTACCGTTATAGCTAACTTTGACTGTCGCACCAGCTTCGGTGTTACCCATCACTGTCTTATTATCTGCACCCAATACTTGCGTCAAGGTCGCAGGTGCTGTCGTATCAGGCGCTACAATTTCATTTGGCTTGGTTGCATTACCTGCTTGATCAGTTGCCACAACATCAAGCTTTTCACCATTGCTATAAGCCTTGTCTAGACTCACGCTGTACTTGCCAGTTGCATCTGCTATCGCAGTGCCAATGACTTTACCGTTATAGCTAACTTTGACTGTCGCACCAGCTTCGGTTGTTCCTGTCACTGTCTTGTTATCTGCACCCAATACTTGCGTTAAGCTTGCTGGCGCTGTGGTATCAGGCGCTGTAATTGAATTTGGCTTGGTGCTGTTATTGGCTGTGTCCGTTGCAATAACCTCAAAATGCTCACCATTGTTATACGCTTTATCCAAAGTGATGCTGTACTTACCATCAACATTTGCCACAGCAGTTCCGATCACTTTGCCATTGTAGCTAACTTTGACTGTTGCACCAGCTTCAGTGATACCTGTCACTGTTTTGTTATCTACACCCAATACTTGCGTTAATCTTGCTGGCGCTGTGGTATCAGGCGCTGTAATTGCATTTGGCTTGGTGCTGTTATTGGCTGTGTCCGTTGCAATAACCTCAAAATGCTCACCATTGTTATACGCTTTATCCAAAGTGATGCTGTACTTACCATCAACATTTGCCACAGCAGTTCCGATCACT
>NZ_JCAKMX010000058.1:0-2481 GCF_059515825.1 Acinetobacter sp. CY17 | reverse complement strand
ACCGCCAAGGCCATCAATTACACGCTGAAGCGTTGGCCAGCTTTAAGCCGCTATCTGGATGATGGCAATCTACCGATTTGCAATAATTGGGTAGAGAATCAGATGCGACCTTGGGCCTTAGGACGCAAGAACTGGCTGTTTGCTGGCTCGCTGCGCAGTGGCCAACGAGCTGCCAATATCATGACTTTAATCCAGTCAGCAAAGCTCAATGGGCTGGATCCGTATGCCTATTTAAGTGATGTGCTGAAAAGGCTGCCGACACACAAAGTGACCCAAATTGAAGAATTACTGCCACACCGGTGGCAACCCGACCAAAATTAAAAAATAGGTATGGGGTTCAGCGGATGCTTACAACCAAAGATATTATTTGCTTGTTTGAACAGCAATTAGATTATAGCGTTGGCTATCATGTCATTTTAAAGGCCCTGAATAAGATAGGTTGGACGCGTAAAAAAGATTTTCTCTACAAGCAAACCTATAAGTTAAGCCGTTCTTTATTTGAATGGTGTTTGCGTTAGTGGAAGGAGTAATATGGTGAAGATCACATTATATCGATGACTCAGGCACTAATACCAATAAAACCACAGAATATGCTTGGTCTGCTAGGAAGAACGCTGTCATGTATTAAGTTCAGGTGGGGATGACTCGAGAGTCAACATGATCAGTGCTGTGAGATCAAATGCACCGTTTAAGTTTATTCAACCGTGTGATGGGAGTGTTTTTCTCTTTTGGTTGGAGTATTTGTTAGGCGCATGCTAGTCGTGGTCAACTTTGCCATCGCCTACATGATGACTTATTTAGGCTAAAACAATTTGCATAGAAAATAAGTGTAATAGAAAAATTTTATTTGTATTTCTAGGGTGTGTCCTCATTTGGCTTTGCACCAAATAAATATACAGGCTATACGAATCATAGATTTATAATTGCGTGCCAGTTTATCAAATCGAGTTGCAATAGCACGGAAATGTTTTAATCTCGCAAAAGCATTTTCAACTAAATGTCTTAATTTATATAGATATTTATCAAATTCCTTATTCGATCTCTTACTGTTTGATCGTAAGCGTCCGCTGAACACACCTTACGGATTCATCCTATAAGCCTTAATTTAGTCCCCACTTAAAAACAAGTGGGGACTAAAATTTATGACAACAAACCATCAGGCATCCGTTAGACCTGTGATAAAAAAACGGAAAACTTACAGTGTCGAATTCAAACAGCAAATCGTTCAGGCTTGTAAAATACAAGGTGTTTCTATTGCTTCTGTTGCTTTGCAACATGGGTTGAATACCAATCTTGTATCCAAATGGATTCGCTTAATCGATGCTCAACCAACGAATAATGACTCACCATCTATCAGTAAACCTGCATTTATTGCCTTATCTTGCTCGACACCATTAAGTACTGCTTCTGACATGTTAACGCTTCAAATCACGTTGCCGAATTCCAAAACCGAGATTGGTTTGAAATGGCAAACATCAGAAATATCTGCTTTAGCAGAATTGCTTAAGGTACTTGCAACATGATCCGTATCGATGAAATCTGGTTGTCTACTCAACCGATGGATATGCGTGCAGGGATGGATACTGCCATGGCTCAGGTGTTGAAAGCCTTTGGTTCGATCAAACCTCATTGTGCTTACCTGTTCTGTAATAAACGTGGTCATCGTATGAAAGTACTGGTACATGATGGCCTGGGCATCTGGCTGTGTGCTCGGCGTCTAGAACAGGGCAAATTCCACTGGGCCCAGGTTCATCAAGGTGAAACCATCTCACTCAGTTTGGAACAATTACAAGCATTAATACAAGGCTTACCTTGGCAGAGAATTGGACAAGTGCAGGTCGTCACGATGCTCTAAACCAAGCCACTTGGTTCTGCTATTCTGCAAAGGTTCTATAGCATCGTATTTATAATTTCAGGCATACTATGTTCATGAATACGATGCCTGATTTAAGCCAACTGACCCATGAACAACTACTGGAATTCACCAGACAGTTGGCGATGCAGCATCAGCAATTAGAAAAATCAAATCAGCAACTAGATGCCAAAGTTCAACATCTATCCATTCTCAATCAAAAATACGAGCATGAGCTGGCACTGTTTAAAAAACACAAATTCGGCAGTAAAAATGAACATCTCACCGCCAAACAAATCCATCTGTGGGATGAAGCGGTTGAAGAAGATATCGCAGCAGTCGAGCTGGAACTGGAACGGCTGAATGCAGATAAAACCGATGTAACAACACAGAAAGCCAATAAACCTAAACGTCGTCCATTGCCAACCCACTTAGCTACGATTCGCATCGAGCATGAACCAGCATCAACGCAATGTGCTTGTGGATGCCAACTGCGTCGTATCGGTGAAGATGTCAGTGAAAAATTGAATTTCAGACCGGCACAGTTCTATAAAGAGCAACATGTACGTGGCAAATGGGTCTGTGATCAGTGCGATACGCTGACACAACAAGCGATGCCTGCGTATGTC
>NZ_JCAKMX010000057.1:0-2453 GCF_059515825.1 Acinetobacter sp. CY17 | reverse complement strand
TGAAGAATTACTGCCACACCGGTGGCAACCCGACCAAAATTAAAAAATAGGTATGGGGTTCAGCGGATGCTTACTGTCTTACTTGGACGCTTTAGTGTTATTCACCAATTAAAATGTCTATGCGATAAACCATTTAAAATGTCCAGATGAAACAAGAATAGATGTCCATAATAATATTTACTGTATGTGGACTTGAAAATATAGGTAAACAATGCACAATCGTATATGTCATAAAGTGAGGATATTGATAATCTTAAAATTTATATAGACTACGAGCCATAAGTGAATATTAATTTTAAATAATTTAGCCTGAGTAAGTTTAAGTTCACAACTGAATAATTTTCTTTATAAATCATAAGCCAACCTGTTTGGCATTCCATCTTGCAACGGTGGAACGACGCAAAAAACCCACCTAAAATTAAGTGGGTTTTAATAACGTACTTATTTTTCTAAAAGATCACTCTCTAAATTGATCCATACAAGATTGTATTTCATATATAAATTGAGTTTTAGCTTGACCTGTTTCATCAATTGTCAAAATAAATTTTCTCCAGTCCCCACCTGTATGAGACTGCATTTCATTATGTAACTTTCTACATAACTCTTGGGCTTCATTGCTAATTTTGTCAAAATTATCAGGGCTATAATTCTGTTGATTCTTCTCATACCAAATAGAAAAAGAATTCCACTGTTCCTCTGGATTAAACTTATACTCTAAATGAGCTGAATCATATTTAATCTCTGTTGAAAAATGCAAAATACTGCTTAACTCATTTAATATTTCTAACTGCTTATCCACTCTACTTTCCTCCACCAGCAGTATTCACAAAGGTTTCTCTTGTTGGTTTTCCATTAATAAGAAAGGTAACTTCTAATTTATCTGGTCGTACCGAACTCAGATCATCACGTGTAAATTTAACAGTTACATTATCAATAGTTTTCCCTTCTTTGTCTGCTTTTTTCAGAATATTCTCAAAATAAACCTTATAAGCAGAATTATTGAAATTTGCATCTTGTGGGAATAAGTTATAGCGATCACATGTTCCGCCCATAGCACAACCTTGGATGTGTCCACCAACGTCTCTTTCCTTACCTAATTTTCCAACTGCTGTTTGTCGACTATCTCTAACACCTTTATTATCAAAATCAGGCTTGAAACTAATTTCTTCAACATGACCATACTCATTAGTCTTAAATTTCGTGCCGTTTGATAACTCATAATTATTATTCGCTTTTAAATTATTTACCATCTGATTTTCAGGTGTACCTTTCTGTTTTGACTTTTCAAAGTCAATAACTTCGGTATGTTTATTGTTTTGGCTTATATCTATCTCGAAATTAGTTTTCGAAACCTTAACATCTTGACCATCAATCCTAGTTGTCTTCGCAGCACCACCAATGCCTAATACTCCAGCTAAGAAGCCTACGCCATCTTTGGTACGTTGTAACTGCTCAGAAACTTGTAAGGCTGTTTGTGATACGGGGTCATTCAGATTTGATAACTGTTGCTTTGTACTATCTGAAGTATAGCCAGAAACTGTATCATAGCTAGTATCTCTGACAACTGCCGTAACTTCATTTTTAAGAGCATCACCAGCTTGTGCTATTTGACCTCCAGCTACAGTATCAACTATTAGGTCTTTCGCTAATCCAATTGGCCCACCAAAGGCTAAAGACAAGGCTAATCCTGCTGTTTCAGGATCAATTCCTGTTTTCTCTATCGCATCATTTACCTTATAACTTACTGCCGCACTTTGATCAAAGAGCTGGATTGCTAAGTTACTTCCATCGATGACTTTAACTACATTTTCACCAGCAATACTCGCTTCATTACCGTGTACCCCCTGAACAAGTACTGCAACACCTTTTGCTGTAACTACGATTGTTGGTAATACAAATGTTCCTTTATACGGTTGATTCGGATCAAACTCAGCTGCTTCAACTGTACTATTAGATACCTCTTGCTGACTAGCTGCCGTTAAAACCTGACGTACAATTGAACGAGCTGTATCATCACTGACTTGATATTCTTCAGCAATTTGTTGCTGAATCTCATTCAATGTTTGTTTGGCTGTATCATTTAGCTCTTTCGCAAGTGGTAGGACTTCTTTATTTAATAAGGCTTCGTACTGTTCTGCTCTCCACCTTGACGTATAAATTCTTTGTACCCTTCATAAACTTCATCGCCACCATTCGCTAACATTTCAGGGTTATTAGCCAATCCTGCCTGAATATTATTTAGCGAACTTAAGGCACGTTGTTTATAGGTATTATCAGGTAATGCCTTGATAATGTTTTCAGCACTTTGTCTAACGTTCTCTTGTAAATCCTTCTGCTGCTGAATAATCTCAGCACGACCACTTTCAGTGAGTAAACGATCATCTACCGTTACAGAACCATTCAACATGCCTGTCACTTGGTCACGAGTAATTTCTTGCGTGTTGTTGATATCA
>NZ_JCAKMX010000056.1:0-2694 GCF_059515825.1 Acinetobacter sp. CY17 | reverse complement strand
TATCTAAATATGCTGATCATTTACCACTGTACCGTCAGCGCCTGATCTATCAACGGGCTGGTGTTGATCTTTCTCGATCTACTCTTTCAGATTGGCTTGGTCGCTGTGGTGTTGAACTAGAACCTCTAGCCAATGCCTTAAAAGAGGTGGTGTTGCAACAGCAGGTGATTCATGCAGATGAAACACCAGTCACCTTCATGCAACTTGGTGATCAAGAGAAAAAACCGAAAAAAGGTTATGTCTGGGCTTATGCCAGCACACAATACAATCCTATTCAGGCGGTGATCTATGACTTCCAGCCGAGTCGTTCAGGTCAGCATGCAGAAGACTTTCTGCAAGACTGGCAGGGTCATTTGGTCTGTGATGATTACAGTGGCTATAAAGCCCGTTTTAAATCAGGTCAAATCATTGAAGTGGGCTGCATGGCACATGCGAGACGTAAATTCCATGAACTGCATGTGACTGGGAAAAGTCAAATTGCTGAACAGGCATTAGTACTGATGCAAAAACTCTATGCGATAGAAGCAGAACTCAGACAAGCGACCATCAATACAGCACAACAACGCTACGACTATCGGCAACAACATAGTCAACGGGTGATGCAACAACTGTATGTATGGCTCAACCAGCATGCTCTCAAGGTGCCACCGAGTTCTGCCACAGCCAAAGCCATCAATTATAGTCTAAAACGTTGGCGTGCTTTAAGCCGCTATCTAGATGATGGCAATTTACCTATAGATATGAGCAGCATTGCTGCGCAAGGGGTAGAAAACCAGATGCGTCCCTGGGCCTTGGGACGTAAAAACTGGCTGTTTGCAGGTTCTCTACGCAGTGGTCAGCGAGCGGCGAATATCATGACGCTGATTCAGTCAGCAAAATTGAATGAGCTGGATCCGTATGCCTATTTAAGTGATGTGCTGAAAAGACTACCGACACATAAAGTGACCCAAATAGAAGAATTACTACCACACCGATGGAAACCTGATCCCCATTAAAATATAGCGATGGGGTTCAGCGGATGCTTACAGACCAAATTTAATTTCATCAGATCTAAAAAATCGTCTACCCTAAGGTAGACGATTTTAAATTTATACGAATGATCTAGTTGTTAATTAAACAAAACTTTGAGAATTAAACAGTTGATCAGTCGTAGAATCATGATCAATCGTCGCAACGAATACAGGCTCCAGTGCCACAGGCGCTGAGTTAATCGCTGTAATCTCTAAAGTCTCACCTGTTTCAGTGACTACCTGCTCAACCACGTTGGTTTCTGACTCTGTCAGAATTAGTTCTTGCACTAACTCGTACGCTTGTTGTTGTTCAGATACAGAAATTGCTTCAGGTGTATCAACTTCAGCTGTAAATGTTGACTTATTCAATAAGCCACCTAACAAGCCACCCAACAAACCGCCGTTTACTGAACCAGTGACTGAATCACCTTCTACATTTACGTTTAATGAACCAGTTAAATTGTTCAATGCGTTACCTAACAAATCACCTAGATTTGTAGACGGTTGACCATCTACGTTACCCGAACCTGTGAGTCCACCTAACAAGTTCCCTAAGCCATCTCCAGATAAGAGACCATTCGTCAGACCACCAACTAGGTCAGTAACGACATCTAATGATAGTAAGCCGTTTGTTAAACCACCAACCAAGTCAGTAACGACGTCTAGCGATAATAAACCGTTTGTTAAACTACCTAATAGATTAGTTACAACATCCAGGGATAGTAAACCGTTGGTTAAACCACTAACTAAGTTTGTGACTAGGTCAAGTGATAACAAGCCGTTGGTCAAACCGCCCACTAGATCAGTCACTAGGTCAAGTGATAATAAACCGTTTGTTAAACCACCCACTAGATCAGTCACTAGGTCAAGTGACAACAAGCCATTGGTTAAACCACCTAATAGATTAGTTACAACATCTAGGGATAGTAGGCCATTGGTTAAACCACCAACTAAGTTTGTGACCAGGTCAAGTGATAACAAGCCGTTTGTTAGGCCGCCAACTAGATCAGTCACTAAATCAAGCGATAATAAGCCGTTCGTTAAACCACCTAAAAGATCAGTTACTAAATCAAGTGATAACAAACCGTTAGTTAGGCCACCCACTAGATCAGTCACTAGGTCAAGAGATAACAAGCCGTTAGTTAGACCGCCCACTAGATCAGTCACTAGGTCAAGTGACAACAAGCCGTTGGTTAAACCACCTAGAAGATTGGTTACGAAATCTAGTGATAATAGACCACCAGTTAAACCACCTACCAAGTTCGTCACTAGATCAAGCGGAAGTAAACCACCTGTTAAGCCACCTAAAAGATCAGTCACTAAATCAAGCGATAACAAGCCATTTGTTAGGCCACCAACTAGATCAGTCACTAGGTCAAGCGATAACAAGCCGTTGGTTAAACCACCTAGAAGATTGGTTACGAAATCTAGTGATAATAGACCACCAGTTAAACCACCAACCAAGTTCGTCACTAGATCAAGTGGAAGTAAACCACCTGTTAAGCCACCTAAAAGATCAGTTACTAAATCAAGCGATAACAAGCCGTTGGTTAAACCACCTAGAAGATTGGTTACGAAATCTAGAGATAATAAACCGCCAGTTAAACCACCGATTAGGTTAGTCACTAGATCAAGTGGAAGTAAACCACCTGTTAAGCCACCTAAAAGATCAGTTACTAAATCA
>NZ_JCAKMX010000055.1:0-3380 GCF_059515825.1 Acinetobacter sp. CY17 | reverse complement strand
TATAGCTAAATATAAAACATAAGCTACATCATCCTAAACGCAATATCCAAAGCTTCCGGAAGTGTTTTATTATTCTGAGCAACCATATGTCTGACTTTACTTTTTAAGACAGACCATGCTTTCTCAATAGGATTTAGATCAGGACTATATGCAGGCAGATAAACAATTCTTGTTTGATATCGTGCTGCCAAGTCATCAATTACGGGACCTTTATGAATCGATGCATTGTCTAAGATCAGCAAATATTTTTGAGTCTGCTCATCCTTTTGTTTTAAATCCTTCAACAAATATTCCAACCAACAGACAAAAACATTCCGATCACACGAGCCTTGAAATACTAAAGGTTGAATAAAATTGAATGGTGTATTCGATCTGACGGCACTGATCATACTGATTCTCGTGCCATGTCCACCTGACTTTAAAGCATGACAGCGCTGACCTCTTGGAGACCAACCATATTGTGCGGTTTCATGGGTGTTGATGCCTGATTCATCGATATAAAGAATGTGATCTTCACCATATTGCTGCTTCCACTGAGGCAAACACCACTCAAATACAGCACGGCTTAACTTGCAGGCTTGTTTGTAAAGAAAACTCTTTTTTTACGCGTCCAACCCATCTTATTCAGGGCTTTTAAAATGACATGATAGCCAACGCTATAACCGAATTGCTGTTCAAACAAGGGAATAAGATCTTTGGCTTGGGTAAATGGGGTTGTTTTTACAAATGCTTCAAAGGCTTGCAGGTCCAGAATCTTTGAGGGGCGTCCTACATTTGGAGATTTAGGTTGTTTGAGCTGACCGGTCTGCTGTTCGATCAGGATCCAATCATCGAGCGTGGTTCTGGCAATATTAAATATTTCGCACGTCTTCGATTTATGCTTTGACTCTTTATAAAACTGCATGGCTTTTTCGCGTAGATCGACAGAATATGTTTTTGGCATGATCTTAAAGATTAGAGTTTTTTCTATTGTAGCTCATCTTAAGTTTTTAGCTATATAAAGCTTCTACCGAAGCTCGCTCAAGGCTACATCGGTAAGATCTTCGGTGATCGTGGCTATATCAGTGAGATTTTAAAAGATAAGCTAGGAGCGCAAGGTGTTGAATTGATGACGTATCATCGCAAGAACATGCGACCATTAGAACTCTCATTAGAGGATAAAGCAATGCTGAGACAGCGCAATAAAATATAGACAATCTTTAGCTTATTAAAGCAACAATACAACCTAATAAGCAGTCGTCATCGTTCCATTTCAGGTTATTTCGCTGGAGTTTACGCATCCTTATGTGCTTATCAAATCTGTCATCAAAACAAGCCTGAGTTCACAATGATGTAAAATTAGGCTTATCCATGATTAGGGTTAAGTAATTTAATTTTAAAATGTTGTAGCATGCGGCTAGGCTAATAAAAAATATTTAAGTAAATAAACATTTATATGATGCGTAAAGAACGCATCATATTAAATACTTAAGTATTTGTTATATATTTAATAATTAAAGAAAATTGAAAATAATTAACCAAAATTTATCCGATTGTACGACTGAATCAGTATTTTTAATATTGGTTACACTTGAAAAATATCAGTAAACTCAAAGTCATCTGCTGATCTTAGGTAATATAGCTAAGCATAAAACTACAAGTTTTTTAACCTTAATCTTAAGGCCATTAAGACATATTGGTTTGTTTTGATGAGAAATACATTAGGGCGTGTCCTCATTTGAAAAATTGGTTTTAAATACTTAAAATCCTCCTTTAAGCTCTTTTGATTTCTATATTTTTTCAATGGCACGTACTCTTCTCACCGATGATATCTGGCAGCAAATTCAAGATACTATGCGATTACACGGTTGTTACTGTTCAAAGAATAGTAGAAATATCATGGAAGCGATCTTATGGAAACTGCGTACAGGCGCCACATGGCGTGATATTCCCCAAGAATTTTGTCCTTGGCAAACTGCTTACAATCGCTTTAATCGTTGGGCAAGCAAGGGATTGTGGGATAAATTTTTTTTAGATTACGAGGCATCTTGGATCAAGAATGGGTATTCATTGACGGAAGCTACATACGCGTGCATCAACATGCAAGTGGAGCTCGGCATGGTTTCGAAAGAGCAATTGGACAATCACGCGGTGGACGAACAACAAAAATACATCTTGCAACCGACGCGAATGGATTACCGATTGATTTTAAAATCACTGAGGGTGACGTCCACGACAGTCAAGTTGCAAAACAACTGATTGATACGGTAGACGAGGCAACTTATCTCATTGCTGATAAGGGGTATGATGCTGAGCACATTAGAATATATGCCAAGAACAAGAATATGATTCCCATTATTCCATTGAGATCAAACGTAAGCATCCGCTGAACCCCATCGCTATATTTTAATGGGGATCAGGTTTCCATCGGTGTGGTAGTAATTCTTCTATTTGGGTCACTTTATGTGTCGGTAGTCTTTTCAGCACATCACTTAAATAGGCATACGGATCCAGCTCATTCAATTTTGCTGACTGAATCAGCGTCATGATATTCGCCGCTCGCTGACCACTGCGTAGAGAACCTGCAAACAGCCAGTTTTTACGTCCCAAGGCCCAGGGACGCATCTGGTTTTCTACCCCTTGCGCAGCAATGCTGCTCATATCTATAGGTAAATTGCCATCATCTAGATAGCGGCTTAAAGCACGCCAACGTTTTAGACTATAATTGATGGCTTTGGCTGTGGCAGAACTCGGTGGCACCTTGAGAGCATGCTGGTTGAGCCATACATACAGTTGTTGCATCACCCGTTGACTATGTTGTTGCCGATAGTCGTAGCGTTGTTGTGCTGTATTGATGGTCGCTTGTCTGAGTTCTGCTTCTATCGCATAGAGTTTTTGCATCAGTACTAATGCCTGTTCAGCAATTTGACTTTTCCCAGTCACATGCAGTTCATGGAATTTACGTCTCGCATGTGCCATGCAGCCCACTTCAATGATTTGACCTGATTTAAAACGGGCTTTATAGCCACTGTAATCATCACAGACCAAATGACCCTGCCAGTCTTGCAGAAAGTCTTCTGCATGCTGACCTGAACGACTCGGCTGGAAGTCATAGATCACCGCCTGAATAGGATTGTATTGTGTGCTGGCATAAGCCCAGACATAACCTTTTTTCGGTTTTTTCTCTTGATCACCAAGTTGCATGAAGGTGACTGGTGTTTCATCTGCATGAATCACCTGCTGTTGCAACACCACCTCTTTTAAGGCATTGGCTAGAGGTTCTAGTTCAACACCACAGCGACCAAGCCAATCTGAAAGAGTAGATCGAGAAAGATCAACACCAGCCCGTTGATAGATCAGGCGCTGACGGTACAGTGGTAAATGATCAGCATATTTAGATA
>NZ_JCAKMX010000054.1:0-3474 GCF_059515825.1 Acinetobacter sp. CY17 | reverse complement strand
TTGTCTTCGCAGCACCACCAATGCCTAATACTCCAGCTAAGAAGCCTACGCCATCTTTGGTACGTTGTAACTGCTCAGAAACTTGTAAGGCTGTTTGTGATACGGGGTCATTCAGATTTGATAACTGTTGCTTTGTACTATCTGAAGTATAGCCAGAAACTGTATCATAGCTAGTATCTCTGACAACTGCCGTAACTTCATTTTTAAGAGCATCACCAGCTTGTGCTATTTGACCTCCAGCTACAGTATCAACTATTAGGTCTTTCGCTAATCCAATTGGCCCACCAAAGGCTAAAGACAAGGCTAATCCTGCTGTTTCAGGATCAATTCCTGTTTTCTCTATCGCATCATTTACCTTATAACTTACTGCCGCACTTTGATCAAAGAGCTGGATTGCTAAGTTACTTCCATCGATGACTTTAACTACATTTTCACCAGCAATACTCGCTTCATTACCGTGTACCCCCTGAACAAGTACTGCAACACCTTTTGCTGTAACTACGATTGTTGGTAATACAAATGTTCCTTTATACGGTTGATTCGGATCAAACTCAGCTGCTTCAACTGTACTATTAGATACCTCTTGCTGACTAGCTGCCGTTAAAACCTGACGTACAATTGAACGAGCTGTATCATCACTGACTTGATATTCTTCAGCAATTTGTTGCTGAATCTCATTCAATGTTTGTTTGGCTGTATCATTTAGCTCTTTCGCAAGTGGTAGGACTTCTTTATTTAATAAGGCTTCGTACTGTTCTGCTCTCCACCTTGACGTATAAATTCTTTGTACCCTTCATAAACTTCATCGCCACCATTCGCTAACATTTCAGGGTTATTAGCCAATCCTGCCTGAATATTATTTAGCGAACTTAAGGCACGTTGTTTATAGGTATTATCAGGTAATGCCTTGATAATGTTTTCAGCACTTTGTCTAACGTTCTCTTGTAAATCCTTCTGCTGCTGAATAATCTCAGCACGACCACTTTCAGTGAGTAAACGATCATCTACCGTTACAGAACCATTCAACATGCCTGTCACTTGGTCACGAGTAATTTCTTGCGTGTTGTTGATATCATGGTTGGTAGTATCTGTCACATTCGTTACAGTACCTTGACCCATCGTGGCTTTGGTTGACTGTTCTTTTTCATTTCCAGTATTTTGTAAACCAACCGTTGTACTACCATGGTTCATTCCACCGTACAACTGTAGAATGAGATAAAAGCATGGATAGGACTCTAATTAAATACCATAAACTTGTTTGAGACGAGATATAAGCTGAATAATCTGTTCATTATCCTTTGGATTATATTCAGCATATGCTAATGCTATTAACTCCAAGACTGTGGCAAAAATGTTAAATGGTACTTTACCGTCAAGCTCATCATAGAAATAAAATTCTGCTGCATCAATAATATGTCCCTCATCCAAAACATCATTCATGAGGAAATAAGTTGATGTTTCTTGGAGGCTATAACCTTCACCTCGAATAGCATTTTTAAGGATTTCAATAAATGTATGCCCACTCGTACATGTAACAAAATAGTCCATAAAGAAAGATAATTCTGGGTCTGCTACTGGATATTTTTTTAAGATATCATTTCGATTATTTCTCAACCACTCAATCATATATTGCATCATAAAATCTCCTATTTAGGTTTATATTGTGGTGGTATAGTAGGTCTATATGTAGATGAATCTGGGATAATTGGAAACGCATTTGATATTTTTCCAGTCTTTCCATCTCGAGTTACACTAAATACGTAGCCATTCACATTTACCATCCTCTCATTCGCAGGCATTTTTAGAAATGATTCAGTTCTCGCTGGATTCATTACAGTATCATAGGCTTGTTTGAGATTTTGATCTCCACTAGCCAAAGCTGCTGTCGCTACACCTAAGCTTGTTACACCTGCTGCCGTCATTTTTCCTATGATTTCAGCATTCTGCAGTAAATCTTTCTGTAGTTGGATGATCTGCTCACGACCACTTTCAGTCAGTAAGCGATGATCTACTGTTACAGAACCATCAAGCATGCCTGTGGTTTGGTCACGAGTAATTTCTTGGGTGTTGTTGATATCACGGTTGGTGGTATCTGTCACATTCGTCACAGTACCTTGACCTAAGGTTGCCTTGGTCAGTTGTTCTGTTTCTTGCCCGCTGCTGTTGAGACCAATGGTCGTTGAACCTTTTGGGGCTGTAGAAGCTTCTTTAATTCCCTTTTGTGGAATACCAATACTCGTTGATACATTAAAACCACTGCTACTGTTGTAGTTATGATCTTCTCTATCTTTCAGCTCAAGCTCACCTGAATAATTCAGTTTGCCATGATCTGTTAGACTTCCGTCTGGGTTCTTCGTTGCATTGGCAATTACACCACCGATATTGGTAACATTTTTAACACCCATCGCATCTAAGTCGGCATTGTTCTGCGCATTTCCAATTAAAAGTTTACTGGTGTCATTTACCTAAGCTTTATCATTTTGATCTTTGGCTTGGTTTAGGATCAAACCAAATGGAAGTATTACCTCGATTAATTGAGGCTCAATTATAAGAGGGCCAATTGGTTGTACGATAGAGTTTAGGTGCAGGCTTATTCATTTTGAAATATTATTACTGAATAAGCCTTTATCTTTAGGTTTGTGCAGCACAGCCTATTTTATGTACAGATTTACTAACATAAAGCCAAATAACACTGCAAAAATTATTTATATATAATATTTAGGGACTACTCTTCAAAATTAAAATCCTTTAACATCTTTCCTTTTTCATCCAATAATTTATATACAAAATCAGGTTCAATTTTTAAAAATAGCTCAATAACATCATGTATTTTCCAACCATGTATCTCAGGATGGTCTACTATTTTTTCTAGATGTACCTTTAATGGCATAATGTACTCGGAATAATTATATTTGATAATGATCCAGAATAATGAGCTTATTTGAAAAGATTGATCATTAGAAGCAGCTATAATTTTCGAAATATAAGGGAATATTTTCGCTCTTTCTACATCTCTACCCCCTTCCCCTTGGTCAGATTTAACTGCCCAGTAACTAATTAAAGCATCTAACCCATGCTTTAATGTTTCATCATAACCATATAGTCTATTATTAATAAAACCACTAATATGATCTTCTTCTAATAATTTAACTAACGTGAAAAAACCTTCTTCATCTCCCCATGAAGTCAATATTTTTGACGCTTGAAAAACAATATAGTCATCCGTATTTGTTAATAATTCTCTTAACTGTTCTATACGACTAACTGAGATATCTTCCGCATCTAAGTCCTCTGCTACATCTGTATAATTTACACCATCAGGAATCTCATTTAATAATTCTATAATCTTCTGCTCCAACTCTATACTCCTTACAAACTATTAGACCTCTTGCGAAAGTAAAAATCACCTCCATATAAATTTCATGAGATATCAGAAATTAAAACCGTTTTTCAGATTCTGAATTCAAACGCTTA
>NZ_JCAKMX010000053.1:0-3549 GCF_059515825.1 Acinetobacter sp. CY17 | reverse complement strand
CGAGCTTTAGCGAGGGCATAGGGCTGTTTTTCGTGTAAAAACCTCTTTTCTTTTTTTTTTTTTCTTTTTTTCTTTTTTTAGAGGGGCTGAAAGCCTTGCTATATAAGGCTTTCAGGGCTCAAAAAGCGAGAAAATAACGGTTAAAAGCGAGAAAATAACGGTTAAAAGCGAGAAAATAACGGTTAAAAGCGAAAATAATGACTTAAAAACGAGTATTTTATTTTACTCGCAGTTGTGCAATAATTACTCAAAGTTCAACTAGGTTTTGTCATGAAAGAAACGAACCAGATTGTCAAAAAATCAAATGATCTAATCACAGCAAAATATCGACTAACGATCATTCAGCAATACGTTTTGCATCACGTCATTTCTCAAATCCACATTGAAGATACAGACTTTAAAAAATATGAGGTGAATGTTCGTAGCATTGCCGAAAATCATGGTATCGACACCAAAAATGCATATCGCTACATCAAAAAATCAGCCCTAGAGTTAAATAAACAACCAATCATCATTGGTGATGAGATCGAAGGCATAGCCATGAATTGGTTTTCATCGGTACGCTACAACAGCAATCGAGGGACATTACTTGTCGATTTTCACCCCGATTTAAAGCCGTATCTGCTTCAACTCCAAAGCTACTTCACGCAATATGAAAACAAGAATATTCAGCAGTTTAAGTGCGTTCATTCCTTACGATTTTATGAGTTTCTCAAGCAGAAACAGAACTTAGGAAAGGGCAAAGAATTCTATATTGAACTCACGCTTGATGAGATCCGTTCAATGTTTTGTTTTTCTGATAACGAATATAAAAAAGCGAATGATTTAAAACGTTTTGTGATTGCACCAGCGCTCAAAGAAATCACCGATCAAACCGATTTGATCATCACAGATACTCAATTTTTGAAGAAAGGACGCTCAATTCACTCGGTTTACATCACGGCCAAACCAAAAACAGCATCAAAAACGGTAAAAAACAAGGATTCTGGCGTTTCTAAGCAGAAAACCGTAGAAATCCCTACCAACATCGTAAAACAGCCTGAAAACGCAAATATGGACGTTTTAGAGCACCGTAAGAGTAAGATCACAGGTGCAATCATGGCGAATGGTCTAGCAGATCGCTTTAAACGTGGTGATGAGTCAGTCATGGACATGATGAAACGTATAAAACAAGAAATTTCAAATAATGATATAGCTGACCAATGGGAAAATAAGTTAGAAGAATTTGGAGTAGTTTTTTAAGTCTTTAAGGTTTATTTCTCACATTCCAAAATATTATTTTTATTTTTATTTTGTATTTTAATCAATGCTATAATTTTAAACAGATTGAATCTTTAAACACAAATAATCGGATATTATATGAAAAAATCATTACCTTTTTTATTACTTTCATCTGTTCTTCTTCTATCTGGTTGTGCAACCATGGGGAATCAAGTTTTAAAAAATGAAAGTGAAGCAACTGTTCAATCTAAAATTATAGAAAATAAAACAACCAAAGACGAAGTACGTAGAAACTTCGGATCACCTGATGAAACTAGTTTTACTGATAACGGTAAGGAAATTTGGAAATATGAATTTGCTAATATTAAAGCTGATGCTGTGAATTTTATTCCTGTCGTTAATTTATTTGGTTCATCTTCATCAGGAACTAAAAAACAATTAGTTGTTCTTTTTGACGGTAATACAGTATCTAAGTATTCAATGTCAGAGTCTGCTCACAGTGTTAAAACTGGACTTTTCCGTTAAAAGTTAACTCAAATTAACAACTGCAAGAGCATATTTTACTATTAAACTCAGTAGGTATGTTTTGTAGGCTAAAAAGACAAAAGAAGTTTCTTTTGTCTTTTTTTTGTTTATCAGAAATAATTTTTTAGCGAGTGTCTACGAGCGAAATGGTGAAAATTCGATTATTCCCCCCTCTGAAAAACTGCTTTTGCTTTTGAAAAGACATTAGCTTTGCTAATGGCCTTTCAAAGAAGAAATTTCTACTGATGAAATAGCTGACCAGTGGCAGAACAAGTTAGAAGAATTTGGTGTGATTTTTAATTAGAAAAAATCAAAATCAACTCTACTGTCCTGTCTTTTCTCTAGTATCTGTTCGCTAATAATTTTGATCATTCGATCAAGTTCTTCACGTTCACGCTCTCTTAAATGACGTTTTGCGTTCAAATAAGTCAGTACGTCATTTTGCATATCAATTAGAGCTTTTTCTGCTTTTCGTGCTTCTTGACGAGCGTTTTTTGTTTGTTCTGCAAGAGCTAAATCATCTTTTAAATCGTTAAGTACAGATCTAGCGCATCTTTCAGCATAATCATATTTGTCTTCGCCATAGTTAGGATCTGGTAAAAATATCTGCTTGTGAGGTTTTACCTCATCAAGTTCTTGATTAACTTTTGCATAATATTCTTTAATCCTAGTGTGCTTAGCTTTAGATCCTTCGATACCCCTTTCAAGCCCCAAATCTCGTACTTGATCAGCAAAATCACTCTGCATTTGTGACATTTTGGTACGACCGCCAAGCCATTTTTTACAGTTCAACTTGCCTGTTGCTTCATCTAGCGGCACAACATAAGCGATCAAATGTGGTGTTGTTTCATCTCGATGAATAGAAACAGCCACGACATTTTCAGAACCATATTGTTTTTCAAGCCATTTTTTGGATTTTTCAAAAAATTCGTCTTCTTTCTCAGTCCCCCACCCACTCCAGGTTGGGCTAGCAGTAATTAAATGCTCAATACAAAGCACCGCATCTGAACGTCTTTTCGGAGGTAATCGAAGCTGAATCGCATCCATTACGTCATTAGCTGATTTCAGTGTATGCGAATTTTTTATTGTTCGATCGACATCAGCATTAGGCGTTTCAATATCACGAAAATTATGTGCAAGCGACCCGCCGATATTGCCAAAAGTTTTTAGTTTTTCAGTTCTTAAAATCGCAAAATTATTTGTCATCAAAAAACCTCGTACTTATGTTAGTACAGTAAAAAATCGCGTTTATTACAGTTTCATAAATAATTGATTTTATTATTATTTTTAAAAACAAAAAACCGATGAAAAAAATTTATTTGAATAAAAGTGTACTCACTACACCTTTATAATAAAAAAACTCCGTATTTTGATGATAAAGGATCGTTCGAAAAACAACAATGTTTTTCATTTTTGAATTTTTAGCTATTTTTTCAGAACGAGTGTCTACGAGTGACACAACGGAAATTTACTTATTCCCCTCTCTGAAAAACTGCTTTTAAAAATATTGGCTGCTCGATAATTTTGACTATAGGGGTTTTGCTTTTTTCTTTTCTGCTTTTGGTTCTAAATCCCCATTTGAAAAAAACAGCCCCTCAACCGAGCTTTAGCGAGGTTAAAACGTCCGAGCTTTAGCGAGGGCATAGGGCTGTTTTTCGTGTAAAAACCTCTTTTCTTTTTTTTTTTTTCTTTTTTTCTTTTTTTAGAGGGGCTGAAAGCCTTGCTATATAAGGCTTTCAGGGCTCAAAAAGCGAGAAAATAACGGTTAAAAGCGAGAAAATAACGGTTAAAAGCGAGAAAATA
>NZ_JCAKMX010000052.1:0-3649 GCF_059515825.1 Acinetobacter sp. CY17 | reverse complement strand
CGCTTACCACGGTGTGGCCGATGACTGGGGTGAAGTCGTAACAAGGTAGCCGTAGGGGAACCTGCGGCTGGATCACCTCCTTAACGAAAGATTGGCGACCGGTAAGAATCCACAACAAGTTGTTCTTCATGATGATGTATCTGAGGGTCTGTAGCTCAGTTGGTTAGAGCACACGCTTGATAAGCGTGGGGTCACAAGTTCAAGTCTTGTCAGACCCACCATAATTTATAAAAATTATGGGACATCAGAAACATTACCTTAATTGATAAGCTGGGGACTTAGCTTAGTTGGTAGAGCGCCTGCTTTGCACGCAGGAGGTCAGGAGTTCGACTCTCCTAGTCTCCACCATTATTTCTTGTTACTTTTACTGATTAATTTTAAAAGTAAATTGAATAATGGTTGACCATTCAATTGGGTAGATTATAGAGATTATCAAATCCTTTTCGTATAATACGATCTAGATTGATAATCTCTGTGATTTATCACAGCATCTAGACCTGACGAAGGCTAGAGAAATCATTAACAGATTATATTTGAGTTGAAATAAATTGTTCATACTCGTTGAAATCAAAGCAAGCAATTGCTGAGAAATCGATGAGTTACTAGCGATTAAACTGAATCAAGCGTTTTGGTATATGATTTTGATTGAAGCTGTACAGTGTTTAAATACACAGTACTTCAAACTGTTACGTTGAACGATCTCCTTGTAGGATCGATCGACTGTTTGGGGTTGTATAGTCAAGTAATTAAGTGCATGTGGTGGATGCCTTGGCAGTCAGAGGCGATGAAAGACGTAATAGCCTGCGATAAGCTCCGGGGAGGCGGCAAATATCCTGTGATCCGGAGATTTCTGAATGGGGAAACCCACCTAGTATAAGCTAGGTATCATACACTGAATACATAGGTGTATGAGGCGAACGAGGGGAAGTGAAACATCTCAGTACCCTTAGGAAAAGAAATCAATTGAGATTCCCTCAGTAGCGGCGAGCGAACGGGGAACAGCCCATTAAGTCATATAAGCTTTAGTGGAATGCTCTGGGAAGTGCAACCATAGTAGGTGATAGTCCTGTACACGAAAGGGCTTATATGATGATGTCGAGTAGGGCGAGGCACGTGAAACCTTGTCTGAATATGGGGGGACCATCCTCCAAGGCTAAATACTCCTGACTGACCGATAGTGAACCAGTACCGTGAGGGAAAGGCGAAAAGAACCCCTGTGAGGGGAGTGAAATAGATCCTGAAACCGCATGCATACAAGCAGTGGGAGCCGGCTTTGTCCGGTGACTGCGTACCTTTTGTATAATGGGTCAGCGACTTACATTCAGTAGCAAGGTTAACCGCATAGGGGAGCCGTAGGGAAACCGAGTCTTAATAGGGCGTTTAGTTGCTGGGTGTAGACCCGAAACCAGGTGATCTATCCATGAGCAGGTTGAAGGTGAGGTAACACTTACTGGAGGACCGAACCCACTGTCGTTGAAAAGCCAGGGGATGACTTGTGGATAGGGGTGAAAGGCTAATCAAACTTGGTGATAGCTGGTTCTCCCCGAAAGCTATTTAGGTAGCGCCTCGGACGAATACCATTGGGGGTAGAGCACTGTTTCGGCTAGGGGGTCATCCCGACTTACCAAACCGATGCAAACTCCGAATACCAATGAGTACTATCCGGGAGACAGACTGCGGGTGCTAACGTCCGTAGTCAAGAGGAAAACAATCCAGACCGCCAGCTAAGGCCCCTAAATTATAGTTAAGTGGGAAACGATGTGGGAAGGCATAGACAGCTAGGAGGTTGGCTTAGAAGCAGCCACCCTTTAAAGAAAGCGTAATAGCTCACTAGTCGAGTCGGCCTGCGCGGAAGATGTAACGGGGCTAAAACTATATGCCGAAGCTGCGGATGCACATTTATGTGCGTGGTAGGGGAGCGTTCTGTAAGCCGATGAAGGTGGATTGAGAAGTCTGCTGGAGGTATCAGAAGTGCGAATGCTGACGTGAGTAACGACAAAACGGGTGAAAAACCCGTTCGCTGAAAGACCAAGGGTTCCAGTCCAACGTTAATCGGGGCTGGGTGAGTCGACCCCTAAGGCGAGGCCGAGAGGCGTAGTCGATGGGAAATTGGTTAATATTCCAATACTTCTGTGTAATGCGATGAGAGGACGGAGAAAGTTAAGTCAGCCTGGCGTTGGTTGTCCAGGTGAAAGGATGTAGGCATGTATCTTAGGCAAATCCGGGGTACTCTATGCTGAGATCTGATAGCAAGCTAATTTATTAGCGAAGTGGCTGATACTATACTTCCAGGAAAAGTCTCTAAGCTTCAGTTACACAGGAATCGTACCCGAAACCGACACAGGTGGTCAGGTCGAGTAGACCAAAGCGCTTGAGAGAACTCTGCTGAAGGAACTAGGCAAAATGGTACCGTAACTTCGGGAGAAGGTACGCTGCCGGCGGTGATAGGACTTGCTCCTTGAGCTGCTAGCAGCCACAGAAACCAGGCCCCTGCAACTGTTTATTAAAAACATAGCACTCTGCAAACACGAAAGTGGACGTATAGGGTGTGATGCCTGCCCGGTGCTGGAAGGTTAATTGATGTGGTTAGCGCAAGCGAAGCTATTGATCGAAGCCCCAGTAAACGGCGGCCGTAACTATAACGGTCCTAAGGTAGCGAAATTCCTTGTCGGGTAAGTTCCGACCTGCACGAATGGCATAATGATGGGGGCGCTGTCTCCAGCAGAGGCTCAGTGAAATCGAATTCGCCGTGAAGATGCGGTGTACCCGCGGCTAGACGGAAAGACCCCGTGAACCTTTACTGCAGCTTGACATTGAACTTTGATCTTACTTGTGTAGGATAGGTGGGAGGCTTTGAAGTAGCGACGCTAGTTGCTATGGAGCCGTCCTTGAAATACCACCCTGGTAATATTGAGGTTCTAACTCTGCTCCATTATCTGGAGCGAGGACCATGTCTGGTGGGTAGTTTGACTGGGGCGGTCTCCTCCTAAAGAGTAACGGAGGAGTACGAAGGTGCGCTCAGCGTGGTCGGAAATCACGCGTAGAGTATAAAGGCAAAAGCGCGCTTAACTGCGAGACCCACAAGTCGAGCAGGTACGAAAGTAGGTCTTAGTGATCCGGTGGTTCTGTATGGAAGGGCCATCGCTCAACGGATAAAAGGTACTCTGGGGATAACAGGCTGATACCGCCCAAGAGTTCATATCGACGGCGGTGTTTGGCACCTCGATGTCGGCTCATCTCATCCTGGGGCTGAAGCAGGTCCCAAGGGTATGGCTGTTCGCCATTTAAAGAGGTACGCGAGCTGGGTTTAGAACGTCGTGAGACAGTTCGGTCCCTATCTACCGTGGGCGTTGGAAATTTGAGAGGATCTGCTCCTAGTACGAGAGGACCAGAGTGGACGAACCTCTGGTGTACCGGTTGTGACGCCAGTCGCATCGCCGGGTAGCTATGTTCGGAAGGGATAACCGCTGAAAGCATCTAAGCGGGAAGCCTACCTCAAGATAAGATTTCCCTAGGACTTTATGTCCTCTAAAGAGCCGTTGAAGACTACGACGTTGATAGGTTGGATGTGGAAGCATAGTGATATGTGAAGCTGACCAATACTAATTGCTCGTGAGGCTTGACTATACAACACCCAAACAGTTGGTGT
>NZ_JCAKMX010000051.1:0-3797 GCF_059515825.1 Acinetobacter sp. CY17 | reverse complement strand
AAACGACGACCAAATACGTCTTCTGCAATACGATTCTTCAAAATCTCAATCGAACCGCCGGCAATCATCCAACCTCGAGTACGTTTTACACAGTATTCAACCAATGACTCTGTCGAATAGCCGTATCCACCCATGGCCTGTAGTGCTTCGTTAGCGACGTCCCAGCCCGTCAAATTGCATGACAATTTGGCAATACTTGTTTCATACGCAGATGGCAGACCGCCATCAGAATTAATTGCAGCACGGTAAAGAAGAAGTTGTGAGCCTTCTAACTTCAGTGCCATTTCCGCAAACTTCCATTGCAGACCTTGGAACTCACATAAAGGTTTACCGAATTGTTCACGGTCCAGACAGTGCTGACGTGCAACATTAAAGGCATGGCGACCAAGTGCTAATGCACGTGATGCATTACCAATACGTTCAACGTTAAAACCTGAAATTTGTTTCTTGAATCCACCTGGACCAAGCAATACATTTTCTTTTGGAATACGGCAGTTATCGAAATAAAGCTGGCACCATTCTTCACCGCTCATAAATGCGGAAGGCTGACCAACTTCAAAACCTGGTGTGCCACGATCAACCATCACTGATCCAATACCATCTAGCCCTTCACCGAAACGCACATAAATCAAGAAGGTATCGGCATGTGGACTATGTGTTGAAAATACTTTAGAGCCATTGATGATGTAGTGATCACCATTTTCAACTGCTGAGGTTTTTAGTTCAGTCACGGATGAACCTGCGCCTGGTTCACTCATACCTAAAGCAAGCAGTTTTTTGCCTGCTAACAGATCTGGTAAGTATTTTTCTTTTAAATGTGGAGATGCATATTCTGCAAAGGTTCGAATTGCGCCAAAGTTACCAGCTTGTACAACATCTGCACTTTTAGGACATACCAAAGCTAATTCTTGAATGGCAATCACAGCATCCATTAAGGTTCCGCCAATACCACCATCTTCTTCTTTAACAGTAATACCAATCAAACCCATCTCTGCTAATTTTGCAGCGACTTCCCAAGGATAATCATGGGAATGAGCTCGCTCCAATGCACCATCCGCTAATTCCTTTTGTGCAAACTTACGCACCGACTCAGCAAAAGCATTTTGTTCTTCGGTTAAATTAAAATCCATATGTCTAACTCTATTTTCTCTATAGAATTAGAATAAGTATTTTATAGTCTCTATGTTTTCAAATAAGTCATTAGGCTATGACTTATTTAAGGAAGTGTAAAATGATCCAGATAAAAAAACGTCCTGCAATAGGACGTTTGAAATCTAAAATTTTCGTAGCTTATTAAGCCACTTTAGTTTCTTCAACCTTAGGTTTTGCCCCATCAGAAGCCACCTCTTCATTTCCTTGAGGATCATATAGGTGTTCTCGGATAAAAAATACTGGTAATACACAAACTAGATAAGCGGCGCCCATCATTAAAAAGCCATAACCTACAGAGGCATTTGTTGCAACGAATCCAATAGCAATTGGTCCAATTGAAGAACCGATACGACCCATATTATGCGCCACACCTAAAGAGGTGCCACGAATACGTGTTGGGAAACTTTCTGCCATGTAAGTGCCATAAACACCAAAAGGCAAGCCATATAGGAAACCAAATGCAATCAATAACCAAAGAATATTTGATGGCGAATTAAACATTACAATGATAATTAGGAAAGCTGCTGTACTCACAGTCCCTAGTGCAAAAGTGGCACGACGACCAATCTTATCACCTAAAATACCAGCAACAACTTTACCTAAAATCATGGCCGTGTAGCTACCCACCATAAACATGGTAAGCTTTTTAATTTGCATACCTAATTCTTGTTCAAGATATAAAGGCATCCAATTATTTACACCATAATAACCAAAGTGCATAAAACCACTTGCTAAGATCCAAAGAAGCAATATTTTTCGAACAGCTGGTTCTTTAAATAAGGTCGCAAATGCGCCTTTGGGTGCTTTGGATTTAGTTGCAAGTTGTTTACGAATATTATCTTTAGCAGATAGCCAAGCATCCGACTCTGGTACCATGATATACATCGCAATTGCTAAAAATACACCTACACTTGCAAGCATAAACATTGGACGCCAACCAAAATCTGGAATGATAGTTCCTGCTAATATACTAGCAACGATATATCCTACTGTAATACCTGTTTGTAAACTGGCAACAATCGTAGTTCGTTTATGCGTTGGAACAGATTCAGCAATCAAGGTACTACAGACCATATAGACTGAACCTAGAAACAAAGCTGATATAAATCTTAAAATAGCAAATTGTGTAACATCTTGTGCGAAGCCGATTAACGATGTCAAAATTGAGAAAGCAAAAACACAGAATGTAATCGTTTTAACACGACCAAATCGGTCACTTGACCAACCACCTGTAACACCACCAAGGGCCATACCTACGAGGGTTACGCTTCCCAGCATACCCGCCTGTACAGCAGATAGTCCAAATTCAGCTTTAATACTACCTAAGCTAAATGCCAAGAACATTACATCCGCACCATCTACGATGAGTACTAAGAATGCAAATATAAATGCTAGTTTCCATTTTTTATTGCCAGTTCCATTATTGGCAACAGTATCTACATGCATAACAATTTCCTTTGCAATATATACATCTTATATTTAATTACTTCACTTTTCTTGTGAATTTATTTCGCACGTTGATTAAAACGACGACCAAATACGTCTTCTGCAATACGATTCTTCAAAATCTCAATCGAACCGCCGGCAATCATCCAACCTCGAGTACGTTTTACACAGTATTCAACCAATGACTCTGTCGAATAGCCGTATCCACCCATGGCCTGTAGTGCTTCGTTAGCGACGTCCCAGCCCGTCAAATTGCATGACAATTTGGCAATACTTGTTTCATACGCAGATGGCAGACCGCCATCAGAATTAATTGCAGCACGGTAAAGAAGAAGTTGTGAGCCTTCTAACTTCAGTGCCATTTCCGCAAACTTCCATTGCAGACCTTGGAACTCACATAAAGGTTTACCGAATTGTTCACGGTCCAGACAGTGCTGACGTGCAACATTAAAGGCATGGCGACCAAGTGCTAATGCACGTGATGCATTACCAATACGTTCAACGTTAAAACCTGAAATTTGTTTCTTGAATCCACCTGGACCAAGCAATACATTTTCTTTTGGAATACGGCAGTTATCGAAATAAAGCTGGCACCATTCTTCACCGCTCATAAATGCGGAAGGCTGACCAACTTCAAAACCTGGTGTGCCACGATCAACCATCACTGATCCAATACCATCTAGCCCTTCACCGAAACGCACATAAATCAAGAAGGTATCGGCATGTGGACTATGTGTTGAAAATACTTTAGAGCCATTGATGATGTAGTGATCACCATTTTCAACTGCTGAGGTTTTTAGTTCAGTCACGGATGAACCTGCGCCTGGTTCACTCATACCTAAAGCAAGCAGTTTTTTGCCTGCTAACAGATCTGGTAAGTATTTTTCTTTTAAATGTGGAGATGCATATTCTGCAAAGGTTCGAATTGCGCCAAAGTTACCAGCTTGTACAACATCTGCACTTTTAGGACATACCAAAGCTAATTCTTGAATGGCAATCACAGCATCCATTAAGGTTCCGCCAATACCACCATCTTCTTCTTTAACAGTAATACCAATCAAACCCATCTCTGCTAATTTTGCAGCGACTTCCCAAGGATAATCATGGGAATGAGCTCGCTCCAATGCACCATCCGCTAATTCCTTTTGTGCAAACTTACGCACCGACTCAGCAAAAGCATTTTGTTCTTCGGTTAAATT
>NZ_JCAKMX010000050.1:0-3899 GCF_059515825.1 Acinetobacter sp. CY17 | reverse complement strand
TTCGACCACCATTGGTTTAAATAGTGGCGGGCAAGAAACAGAACAACTGACCAAGGCAACCTTAGGTCAAGGTACTGTGACGAATGTGACAGATATCACCAACCGTGATATCAACAACACGCAAGAAATTACTCGTGACCAAGTGACAGGCATGTTGAATGGTTCTGTAACGGTAGATGATCGTTTACTCACTGAAAGTGGTCGTGCTGAGATTATTCAGCAGCAGAAGGATTTACAAGAGAACGTTAGACAAAGTGCTGAAAACATTATCAAGGCATTACCTGATAATACCTATAAACAACGTGCCTTAAGTTCGCTAAATAATATTCAGGCAGGATTGGCTAATAACCCTGAAATGTTAGCGAATGGTGGCGATGAAGTTTATGAAGGGTACAAAGAATTTATACGTCAAGGTGGAGAGCAGAACAGTACGAAGCCTTATTAAATAAAGAAGTCCTACCACTTGCGAAAGAGCTAAATGATACAGCCAAACAAACATTGAATGAGATTCAGCAACAAATTGCTGAAGAATATCAAGTCAGTGATGATACAGCTCGTTCAATTGTACGTCAGGTTTTAACGGCAGCTAGTCAGCAAGAGGTATCTAATAGTACAGTTGAAGCAGCTGAGTTTGATCCGAATCAACCGTATAAAGGAACATTTGTATTACCAACAATCGTAGTTACAGCAAAAGGTGTTGCAGTACTTGTTCAGGGGGTACACGGTAATGAAGCGAGTATTGCTGGTGAAAATGTAGTTAAAGTCATCGATGGAAGTAACTTAGCAATCCAGCTCTTTGATCAAAGTGCGGCAGTAAGTTATAAGGTAAATGATGCGATAGAGAAAACAGGAATTGATCCTGAAACAGCAGGATTAGCCTTGTCTTTAGCCTTTGGTGGGCCAATTGGATTAGCGAAAGACCTAATAGTTGATACTGTAGCTGGAGGTCAAATAGCACAAGCTGGTGATGCTCTTAAAAATGAAGTTACGGCAGTTGTCAGAGATACTAGCTATGATACAGTTTCTGGCTATACTTCAGATAGTACAAAGCAACAGTTATCAAATCTGAATGACCCCGTATCACAAACAGCCTTACAAGTTTCTGAGCAGTTACAACGTACCAAAGATGGCGTAGGCTTCTTAGCTGGAGTATTAGGCATTGGTGGTGCTGCGAAGACAATTAGGATTGATGGTAAGGATGTTGAGGTTAGTACAGCAGGTGTAGGACATAGAGGTGAGTTAACAAAGCTATATGATCCAAATCAAACTCGTAAGGATTTAGAAGCTGTATATGGTGAAGAGAGTATTAAATCGACGACAGTTGCAAATAATCCATACCAACGTGTGAACTCTAATAAAGAAAAAGGTGTTGAAGTTATATATGATAGTTATGGAAATAAAGCCGTAAAAGTTGAGTATAAGGATACTTCAACAAACGAAGTAAAAACTGCAAATATTGCCTATGATTCTCGAGGTTTACCGGTTTTTGATAATTATGCAAAATATACAACTAAAATTGACAAACCTAAGGGTTATGAGAATATGTCTGATCGGACAAGACGTACTAAAGAAATGGAGTTAGCTACTCTAGATTTAAAAAAACAAATTGAGTCGGGTAGAGTAGATAAAAATCAATTTTCTAAAGACCAATTGTCGGATATTTCCGCAGGGTCTGACAAAATAAAAGGCTATACTTGGCATCATAATGCGCAGTCTGGACCTAATAATTTTCAGTTAATCCCAGAGAATATTCATAAGTCTGTAAGTCATATTGGAGAAGCTAGTTTGAGTGGAGGAAAGTAAAGTGCGAGCTATAAGATACGATTCTGGCAGTGTGTCATTAGATGTGATAAATGAGTTTGAGAAGAAATTTAAAATAAAGTTCCCTAATTCTTTTATAAAACTTATTTCAATGCATAATGGAGTCAAATTTGTAAATAATAAATTCAATTATTTAGATGATGAAAGTCAGGATAATGAATCAAGTATTAGCTTTTGTAGTTTCGGCGAGGTAGATGCCACAAAGATTGATGATTTTCAAGATTATGATGTCTATGGTGATGAAAAAATTATTAGTTTTGGTCTTAATGGAGGTGGGGACTATATTGCTTTTGATTATCGCAAAAACCCCACAACTGATGAGCCAATGGTGGTAATTATGTATCATGATGATTATATAGAAGATGAAAATGGTGATAGTAAGATGCGTGTTATAAAAATAGCAGATACTTTTGATGAGTTTTTAAATATGTTGCATAAATAATTTTCTAAAATGACATAATACATGTTATATGAAATTTATTAATTAATTTTATGAATGAGACAGGCTTTGTTGCATAAACATAGCCTAAAAGGCTTATTCAGTAATATCATTTCAACATGAATAAGCCTGTACCTAAACCCTATCGTACAACGAATTGGTCTTCCTATAATCGAGCCTGAATTAACCGAGGTAATATTTCCATTTGGTTTGATCCTAAACCAAAGAGCAAAATGATAAAGTTTGGGTAAATGACACCAGTAAGCTTTTAATTGGAAATGCACAGAACGATGCAGACCTTGATGCGATGGGTGTAAAAAATGTCACCAATATTGGCGGTGTAATTGCCAATGCAACAAAGAATGCTGATGGCTCACTGACTGATCATGGCAAACTGAATTATACAGGTGCATTAGAACTCAAAGATATCGAAGACCACAACTATAACAGTAGCAGTGGCTTTAATGTATCAACGAGTATTGGTATTCCACAAAAAGGAACTAAAGAAGCCGCTAATCATCCCAAAGGTTCGACCACCATTGGTTTAAATAGTGGCGGGCAAGAAACAGAACAACTGACCAAGGCAACCTTAGGTCAAGGTACTGTGACGAATGTGACAGATACCACCAACCGTGATATCAACAATACCCAAGAAATTACTCGTGATCAGACCACAGGTATGCTTGATGGTACTGTAACGGTAGATCATCGCTTACTGACGGAGAGTGGTCGTGCTGAAATCGTTCAAGAGCAGAAAGATTTGCCTGATAATCTAAAATCAGTAGCTGAAGATATCTTGGCTTTAGGAGTGAATACGGCAGTTAAGCTAGGCACTGGGTATGATGTACAAAAGTTTGTGAATGAAGTAAATGGAATAGCTTCAACCTTAGATATACAAGAACAAGCAATATTCAGAGATTTAATAGAAGCTCAAGTAGAAGATAACCGAGCAAATTTAGAAAATAATGCAGCACCGATCGTGGTTGGTGGAGCAGTTGCAGCATATTGTGTGAAAAATCCCGTGGGATGTGCCAAAGTTATTGAAAAGACGGCACAGGCCCTAGCTGCGATAGGTATTACGATAGGGATGAGTGGACAAGAAAAGAAAGAAGCTCACCCCAAAGGGGTGCCATCGACTTCGGGTAATTCGACTACAGGCATGCCTCCGAATGATGATGATGAAAAAAATAACATACGAGAGCCAAACCCAAGACACAATAGTCAATCAGTAAAACAGAATTCTACAACAAAAGGTAATAATACTGTCGTTACTCGATCAGTAAATATGAAAGAAGATACTGGATTGATACGTAATGGGGGAGCAAAAAATATAGGTAGAGATTCCAAAACTGGGGATTTGCTTCATAAATTACCAAATGGTCGAATTTATGCTCAGAAAAGTGATGGGCAGTTATACCCTCATTCAGGACCCGGTGTTCATGCATTAGATAGAGGAGCATATAATGCATTGGGAATTTATAATAAATTTGGTAGGACAGAACAAGCTGAAGGTATAGCTAAATATAAAACATAAGCTACATCATCCTAAACGCAATATCCAAAGCTTCCGGAAGTGTTTTATTATTCTGAGCAACCATATGTCTGACTTTACTTTTTAAGACAGACCATGCTTTCTCAA
>NZ_JCAKMX010000049.1:0-4458 GCF_059515825.1 Acinetobacter sp. CY17 | reverse complement strand
ATACAACACCCAAACAGTTGGTGTTGTAGTCAAAATCACTACAAACAACTTGATTTAGTTAACGCTAACGAACAAAATAGACGACTCAGATATATTCTGTTAATAACTCATTTGACGAAAGTTAGGCATCTGTAAGACCTGATGAGTAAGCATCCAAGTTGTGCTGGCGACAATAGCAAGAGTGAACCACCTGATCCCTTCCCGAACTCAGAAGTGAAACCTCTTAGCGCTGATGGTAGTGTGGGGTTACCCATGTGAGAGTAAGTCATCGCCAGCTCATTATTCTAAAAATCCCTCGATCAATGATCGGGGGATTTTTTTTCGCCTATAGAATTTGTATGTCTAAGTTATATTTTTGATATTAAGTTATTTATGCAATTATTTATTTTTTGCTTTATATAGCACTATAGTTTTTAAGTCATATTTATTCATAATCAAAATTATAACGATATTTTAAAACTTGATATTGTTTAGTTAATTTAAATACTGGGGTGAATATTGGCGGTATATTAGGTAAATATTAGATGAATTTTAAACATTATTTATTCATGTAATACTAAAGTTATAGGTATTTATATTATAAATATTTCCTTTTAATACATACAGATAGGGAGATGAAAGTATATGTGTATTTATAATCTTTAGTCGTATTGTGTATTAAAAATCTAATAAGTATATTAAATCCATAAAATGCACTTAATAGTTTTTATTAAGTATGGACAAGTACTCATGGGAGATGAGAACGATGAAGACGGAACAAATAGATATTAATTCTGTTGTCGATAATGCCAAATTTACGCCTTTTCACTTCAATGTAGTTGCTTGGTGTTTATTAATTATTTTATTTGATGGTTACGATCTGGCAATTAATGGGGTAGTTTTGCCATTATTGATGCAAGATTGGGGCTTAAGTGCGATGCAAGCAGGAATGCTCGCAAGTACTGCATTAGCTGGAATGATGTTTGGTGCAATGATTTTTGGTTCGCTTGCAGATAAAATCGGGCGTAAAAAAGTCATTATGATTTGTATTGTACTTTTTAGTGGATTAACGTTTGCTGGTGGTTTTGCATCAAATCCAACAGAATTTGGTATCTTAAGATTTTTAGCAGGCTTAGGAATTGGTGGTGTTATGCCAAACCTAGTGGCTTTAACTTCTGAATATGCACCTAAAAAAATGCGCAGTACCTTAGTTACAGGTATGTTCAGTGGTTATGCTGTAGGTGGTGTAATGGCTGCTTTACTTGGATCATGGTTAACCCCAAGCTTTGGCTGGGAAATTATGTTTTTCATTGCAGGCATCCCATTATTTTTATTACCAGTGATTTGGAAATTCTTACCTGAATCTTTGGGCTTTATTGTTAAACAAAATAAACAAGCGGAAGCGCGTGAAATTGTTAAGCGTATTGCACCAAATACTCAAGTCACAGAGCAAACAGTATTTACATTACCAGAAGAAGCTGTACCTGAAGCTGCTAACGTGGTGAGTTTATTCCGTCGCGGACGTGCAGTGAATACACTATTGTTTTGGATTGCTTTTTTCACTTGTTTACTGACAATGTACGCTCTAAGCAGCTGGTTGCCAAAGCTGATGATGGCAGCAGGTTACTCAATGGACAATAGCCTCATGTTTATGATGGTGATGAACGTGGGTGCAGTTGTAGGTATTGTTGGTGGCGGAATTTTAGCAGACCGCTTCCATTTAAAACCAGTACTGATGTTCTTAGGTATTATGGGTGCGATTGTGATGAGCCTAATGGGTTTTCAATCGAATCAAGCTTTGCTCTATATTTTAGTATTCTTAGCTGGTGCTGCTTCAATTGGTTCACAAATGTTGCTTTACAGCTATGTAGCACAATATTATCCAATGGCTGTACGTTCTACAGGTATTGGCTGGTCATCTGCAATTGGTCGTATGGGCGCAATTGTTGGTCCAATTTTAATTGGTGGCTTACTTGGTATGAACCTACCAGCGCATTTCAATTTCATTGCTGTAGGTTTACCTGTTCTGATTACTGCAATTGCTGTTGCCTTAATTATGAATGAAAAAGATACAGACAAGATCGAGATTGCTCAGCCAGTCAGCGCTAAAGCATAACTCAATGATCCGAAAAGCCCCCTGAAAAGGGGGCTTTTTTATGGCTAAAATTTAAGATAATCGTCACTAAAATGCAGCTTAATTGTCATAAAAAATCGTTTAAATAGCCTAAGTTTATTAAAGCGATCTTTATGTACATGAAAAAAATAACTTTATCTTTAATTGCACTGAGTTTCTTATCACTCGCTGGGTGTAACGACGACAATGACAATGTTCAGGCACAACCCGCAGTAACTGAACCCACTTTGATTTCCTTTGCCAAGCTTAAAGTTGATACTTATGCTGCAGGACCAGAATCTGGTGCTTATGTGAAAGGCGCAAATGGTATTTATCCGCCATTTCCAGGTCAACCTGTACAAGGTTTTTCTGCAGCTTTAAAAAATGCTGATGGCACGTATATGGCCATGTCTGACAATGGATTTGGTGCTCAAGATAACTCGGCTGATTACTTGTTGCGTATTTATCAAGTAAAACCAGACTTTCGCTCTCAAGCCAAAGGCAGCGGTGAAGTTGAGGTCCTAGATTTTATCCAGCTCAAAGATCCTAATCGCCTGATCCCGTTTGAAATCGTGAATAACAATAGCCCAGAGCGTTTATTAACAGGTGCAGATTTTGATCCTGAATCGATGCAACGTGAAGCAGATGGCTCATTCTGGATTGGGGATGAGTTTGGTCCATATTTACTGCATTTTTCTAAAGATGGTGTATTGCTAGATGCACCTATTGCTCTTCCACACCCAACTCAAGCAGGTGTTGAGTTACGCTCACCACAGAACCAAATGAATAAGGCACAAATCAATTATGTTGAACCTTTAGTTCAACGTAGTGGTGGTTTTGAGGGAATGGCGATTTCTCCTGATGGTAAATATTTATATCCATTACTGGAAAAACCATTATCCAATGATAGTACTGGTCAATTAATCATGTCGCAGTTTGATTTAAAAACTAAACAATATACGGGCAAATATTATTTATTTGGTCTAGAGAGCAAAGCATCAGCGATTGGTGATTTCCAGCTGTTTAGCCCAACAGAAGGTATTATTATCGAACGTGATGATACAGAAAATAATCTAGGCGGTTATAAGAAGCTAATCAAAGTGAAATTAGGTGACGTAGGGCAAGTCATTGAACGCGAGGAAATTGTAGATCTTATGGATATTGCAAATCCAAACTTACTCTATGGTACACCGCGTGCAGGCGATATCGCGACGGGTGAGCGTTTTGGTTTCCCATTCCAAACCATCGAAGATATTATTATTGAAGATGCATCTACTTTAACTGTTTTTAATGATAATAACTTCCCAGGATCTTCTGGTCGTAATGCAAAATTAGCAGATGATAATGAAATGATTCAAATTAAACTACCAAATAAACTCTATTAATTCTAAGTAATGGGTGTGTTTATGATTCAAAAAAGCCCCATGATTAATTAATAATCATTAGATCTCTTTCATAAATTAAAAAATGATCTTCTTTTTGATTAATATTTGCACTCCATATTTCTTGACATTCGTGCATAATCTGCGGATGAAATACATCGATTCAAACAAGCTTTCTGATCCTCAGTTCAAGCGATACACGGGCATCTCATGGTCAACCTTCTATTTGATGGTTGTGCAATTGCAGAAGCATGTCCCTGCCAAAGGCAGACCACCCAAGTTAAGCCTGGAGGATCAGGTTCTGCTCTGTTTGAGCTATTGGCGGGAAAATACCGAACCTTATTTCACGTTGCGACGAGTTACGGGGTTTCAGAGCCCACAGCCTCAAGAATTGTCCGTCATGTTGAAGACTGCCTGATTCGGTCCAATCTTTTTAATTTACCTAAAGATTTACCCGAGGGCAAAGGCATAGACTGGAATGTGGTGATCGTGGATGCCACAGAAATTCCAATCCAAAGGCCTAAAAAAACAGAAGAAAAGCTATAGCGGCAAGAAAAAGACCCATACCTTTAAAGTACAGGCCATGATTCACTACAAGACTCAGCAAATTCTGAGTTTATGTACCAGTCGTGGTGCTGTACATGATTTCGAGCTCTTCAAACGCAATTTAAACCAGATTCCTTCAGGAGCCTTTGTTCTTGCAGATAAAGGTTATCAGGGGATTTATACTTTGTATCCCAATAGCCTGTTGCCCTTAAAAGCCAAAAGACGCTGTAAATTGGATCCTGAACTAAAAATCTATAATCAGGAAATCAATAAAAGAAGAATAGCAATTGAGCATGTATTTGGCAGCCTGAAAACCTTCAAGATCCTTGCGGAACGTTATCGCAATAGAGCTAAAAGACTTGGTTTGAGATTCAATCTAATTGCTGGAATTTATAACTTGGAGCTGAGTAAAAAATGATTTATGAAAGAGGTCTATTA
>NZ_JCAKMX010000048.1:0-4626 GCF_059515825.1 Acinetobacter sp. CY17 | reverse complement strand
AAAATCACTACAAACAACTTGATTTAGTTAACGCTAACGAACAAAATAGACGACTCAGATATATCCTGTTAATAACTCATTTGACGAAAGTTAGGCATTTGTAAGACCTGATGAGTAAGCATCCAAGTTGTGCTGGCGACAATAGCAAGAGTGAACCACCTGATCCCTTCCCGAACTCAGAAGTGAAACCTCTTAGCGCTGATGGTAGTGTGGGGTTACCCATGTGAGAGTAAGTCATCGCCAGCTCATTATTCTAAAAATCCCTCGATCGTTGATCGGGGGATTTTTTTTCGCCTATAAAAAGCAATAAATACCCTCAGAATTTGCATGAAATTATTTTTAGCGACCGTTCCTACGCTTCTATTCACCAGAATCGTGCTCTGATTCTCTTCCTTACGGCTCGATCTACTACATTTCACAACTCTTTATCTGATTGAAGCTTCTGTTTTATCACGAGCTGGCAATCTAAGACTCCTTTGTCCAATCAGAACAGTCCTCCTATAAGCTAGACATATGGCTCTAGTTAGGTGTATTAGTAGCGCAGTGCTGATTAAATTAATATCATCTATATGATGCGTTAATGCCGCATCATATAACTAAAATAGCTCTATATGATGCGTTAATACCGCATCATACAAATTAGGGCAAAACACTAGAAAAATCGATCATAAAAAAAGCGTTACTTTTCATGTTTCTCTGTGGTTAATTTTTAATCTTTTGCGTTCAAGAATTAATCAAAATTAGCGACTTTTCCCTAAAATAGCCTAAGCAAATAAAAACAGATTTTAAGCCTATTCATCCCCCTATAGGGATTAGATCGTCCCTTATTTCATCAAAACCAAGAAAATTGATTAATTTGTAATCAGTGGAAAATAGGATTTTTTACTTCTAAAAAGTCCTATTTTTTTCCTTTTTGAAGGAATCAAATTCTAGTTCCTCAAAAAATTGATCAAAAAACAAATCTGATCACTCTAAAAATTAGAGATTTTCTTGTTTTTTAAGAATATATCTAAAATCTCATATAAGCTTCATATAGGCACTTTAAAATTAGAGATGTACCCAACATCATTTTCTTGAAAAAAATTCAATAGTGAAGCTTACATTGAGTTTTAGAGGGTATTTGATTTGTGTTTCTTGGTAAAAATTTAAAAGTCTATGTTTTTTTAGAAAAAAGAGACAAAAAAAATTAATTGAAATTTTTGAGCCAAAAATTCGATTTTCAGCTCAATTTTAAACTTTCCGAGAGAATTTTTCTTGGAACAGGAGATCTGCACTGTGATCTCAGGTTGTCATCAAAACCTGTGGATAAGTATTAAAAAAAACGAAGTTTTTGAACAAAAAAAAATGAGCGAAGCGGGTTTTTAATGTTTTTAAATGTTTTTAAATGCTTTTAGACACGCTGAAACCCTTGCTACATAAGGCTTTCAGAGCCTATATGACAACGTTTCCTCGGTTATATAGCAACGTTTCCTCGGTTATATAGCAACGTTTCCTCGGTTTAATGACAACGTTTCCTCGGTATTTGACAACAAATATTTCTCATGTTGTTATAGCAACAAAATAATCTTGTTGCTAAATGGGTAAAAATGACTGATTTAGTCGTAAAATCGAACAAACTTGTTCAGGCTTTGCAGACGCTCACCCTAAATGAGGCACGTTTGCTACAACTTGCGATTGTCGATGCCCGTGAAACTGGTCAAGGATTGTCCACGGACGAGCCTTTGGAACTAAACGCAGTGAGATACGCGAGAGCTTTTAATGTTTCGGCAGATGCTGCTTACTTGGCATTGAGTGAAGCAGAGGATTCTTTGTTTAAGAGACAGTTCACCATCACGAACGAAGATGGAACTGTGACAAAGAGTCGTTGGATTCAAGATGCGAACTATCGTAAAGGCGAAGGACGCATCCTCGTAACGTTGACGCGAGTCGTGATTGAGCACATTACGAAGATCGATGGCTTTGAGCAGTACTTCACGAGCTATCACTTAAAGAAAACTGCAGACTTTAAAAGTGTGTATGCTGTTCGACTCTATGAGTTACTGATGCAATGGAAGTCTGTTGGTAAGACGCCAGCATATGAACTTGAGCGTTTACGCGGCCAATTAGGCATTGGCGTGAATGAATACACGCGTATGGAAGCGTTTAAACGTCGTGTCTTAGATATTGCGGTTGATCAGATTAACGAGCATTCCGACTTAATCATTAAGTATGAACAGCATAAACGTGGCCGTTCTATTTCGGGGTTTTCCTTTAATTTCAGATACAAACGTTCAGCAATACAGGCTGCTAAAGAGATTGAAGTCAAACAAGACACGAAATCTGCTTTAACAGATGCACAGCGCTATATGTTTGCAAATAAGCTTTCAGATCTGCCAGAGATGAGTCGTTATTCCAAAGGCACAGAGAGTTATCAGGCTTTTTCCGCACGTATTGCGGAAATGCTGCAAACATCTGCTGGGATAGAGGAGCTATTGCCATTTCTGAAGCAAGTAGGCTTTAAAGCGGGACGTTAAGCTCACTGAAATCAATCATTCTAATGCTAGCCATAGTGCTGGCATTTTAATAAAACTGCACATAACAGCGTGAGCTAAGTGATTTTTGGGAAAAAACCGCTAAAAATCGCAAAATTAGCGTTGTTATGTGCTTTTTTCACAAAAAAATAGGCAAATTAGGGCTCTAGAAGTGTTTTTTAGCTCAATTGACACGTGATTTTGTAAAATAAATGAGCAGTCAGACGGAATTCTTCGCAAATGGGGTTGCACAGCGCCTGAAATCCTGTAGAATGCACATCCATCAGCGATGATCTTGATTAAAACTTGTTGAAAAACAATGATTTAACAAATGAGCTGATTATCTTGCTTCTGACGAAGATGCAAGAAAATCATTAAGAGATTATGAAGAACAACTTGTGTGGATTTTTACTGGTTGATCAATCGAATATATTTTCATTGATAATTGGTAAGAATTTCTCGAAGTTTATTTGAGCAAATTTTTTGTCAGTAATTGATGAGCCAAGATTGGTGCCCTATAGGCACTATTGATTTTAAACTGAAGAGTTTGATCATGGCTCAGATTGAACGCTGGCGGCAGGCTTAACACATGCAAGTCGAGCGGATGAAGGTAGCTTGCTACTGGATTCAGCGGCGGACGGGTGAGTAATGCTTAGGAATCTGCCCATTAATGGGGGACAACAGTTGGAAACGACTGCTAATACCGCATACGCCCTACGGGGGAAAGCAGGGGATCTTCGGACCTTGCGTTAATGGATGAGCCTAAGTCGGATTAGCTAGTTGGTGGGGTAAAGGCCTACCAAGGCGACGATCTGTAGCGGGTCTGAGAGGATGATCCGCCACACTGGGACTGAGACACGGCCCAGACTCCTACGGGAGGCAGCAGTGGGGAATATTGGACAATGGGCGAAAGCCTGATCCAGCCATGCCGCGTGTGTGAAGAAGGCCTTTTGGTTGTAAAGCACTTTAAGCGAGGAGGAGGCTACTTAGATTAATACTCTAGGATAGTGGACGTTACTCGCAGAATAAGCACCGGCTAACTCTGTGCCAGCAGCCGCGGTAATACAGAGGGTGCGAGCGTTAATCGGATTTACTGGGCGTAAAGCGTGCGTAGGCGGCTTTTTAAGTCGGATGTGAAATCCCTGAGCTTAACTTAGGAATTGCATTCGATACTGGGAAGCTAGAGTATGGGAGAGGATGGTAGAATTCCAGGTGTAGCGGTGAAATGCGTAGAGATCTGGAGGAATACCGATGGCGAAGGCAGCCATCTGGCCTAATACTGACGCTGAGGTACGAAAGCATGGGGAGCAAACAGGATTAGATACCCTGGTAGTCCATGCCGTAAACGATGTCTACTAGCCGTTGGGGCCTTTGAGGCTTTAGTGGCGCAGCTAACGCGATAAGTAGACCGCCTGGGGAGTACGGTCGCAAGACTAAAACTCAAATGAATTGACGGGGGCCCGCACAAGCGGTGGAGCATGTGGTTTAATTCGATGCAACGCGAAGAACCTTACCTGGTCTTGACATACAGAGAACTTTCCAGAGATGGATTGGTGCCTTCGGGAACTCTGATACAGGTGCTGCATGGCTGTCGTCAGCTCGTGTCGTGAGATGTTGGGTTAAGTCCCGCAACGAGCGCAACCCTTTTCCTTATTTGCCAGCACTTCGGGTGGGAACTTTAAGGATACTGCCAGTGACAAACTGGAGGAAGGCGGGGACGACGTCAAGTCATCATGGCCCTTACGACCAGGGCTACACACGTGCTACAATGGTCGGTACAAAGGGTTGCTACCTCGCGAGAGGATGCTAATCTCAAAAAGCCGATCGTAGTCCGGATTGGAGTCTGCAACTCGACTCCATGAAGTCGGAATCGCTAGTAATCGCGGATCAGAATGCCGCGGTGAATACGTTCCCGGGCCTTGTACACACCGCCCGTCACACCATGGGAGTTTGTTGCACCAGAAGTAGGTAGTCTAACCGTAAGGAGGACGCTTACCACGGTGTGGCCGATGACT
Organism: Acinetobacter sp. CY17; assembly: GCF_059515825.1. NCBI lineage: Bacteria > Pseudomonadati > Pseudomonadota > Gammaproteobacteria > Moraxellales > Moraxellaceae > Acinetobacter > Acinetobacter sp. CY17. The sequence goes on along the minus strand of NZ_JCAKMX010000048.1, from coordinate 101 downwards.
GGGGTGAAGTCGTAACAAGGTAGCCGTAGGGGAACCTGCGGCTGGATCACCTCCTTAACGAAAGATTGGCGACCGGTAAGAATCCACAACAAGTTGTTCTT
>NZ_JCAKMX010000047.1:0-1835 GCF_059515825.1 Acinetobacter sp. CY17 | reverse complement strand
TGGTAAGAATTTCTCGAAGTTTATTTGAGCAAATTTTTTGTCAGTAATTGATGAGCCAAGATTGGTGCCCTATAGGCACTATTGATTTTAAACTGAAGAGTTTGATCATGGCTCAGATTGAACGCTGGCGGCAGGCTTAACACATGCAAGTCGAGCGGATGAAGGTAGCTTGCTACTGGATTCAGCGGCGGACGGGTGAGTAATGCTTAGGAATCTGCCCATTAATGGGGGACAACAGTTGGAAACGACTGCTAATACCGCATACGCCCTACGGGGGAAAGCAGGGGATCTTCGGACCTTGCGTTAATGGATGAGCCTAAGTCGGATTAGCTAGTTGGTGGGGTAAAGGCCTACCAAGGCGACGATCTGTAGCGGGTCTGAGAGGATGATCCGCCACACTGGGACTGAGACACGGCCCAGACTCCTACGGGAGGCAGCAGTGGGGAATATTGGACAATGGGCGAAAGCCTGATCCAGCCATGCCGCGTGTGTGAAGAAGGCCTTTTGGTTGTAAAGCACTTTAAGCGAGGAGGAGGCTACTTAGATTAATACTCTAGGATAGTGGACGTTACTCGCAGAATAAGCACCGGCTAACTCTGTGCCAGCAGCCGCGGTAATACAGAGGGTGCGAGCGTTAATCGGATTTACTGGGCGTAAAGCGTGCGTAGGCGGCTTTTTAAGTCGGATGTGAAATCCCTGAGCTTAACTTAGGAATTGCATTCGATACTGGGAAGCTAGAGTATGGGAGAGGATGGTAGAATTCCAGGTGTAGCGGTGAAATGCGTAGAGATCTGGAGGAATACCGATGGCGAAGGCAGCCATCTGGCCTAATACTGACGCTGAGGTACGAAAGCATGGGGAGCAAACAGGATTAGATACCCTGGTAGTCCATGCCGTAAACGATGTCTACTAGCCGTTGGGGCCTTTGAGGCTTTAGTGGCGCAGCTAACGCGATAAGTAGACCGCCTGGGGAGTACGGTCGCAAGACTAAAACTCAAATGAATTGACGGGGGCCCGCACAAGCGGTGGAGCATGTGGTTTAATTCGATGCAACGCGAAGAACCTTACCTGGTCTTGACATACAGAGAACTTTCCAGAGATGGATTGGTGCCTTCGGGAACTCTGATACAGGTGCTGCATGGCTGTCGTCAGCTCGTGTCGTGAGATGTTGGGTTAAGTCCCGCAACGAGCGCAACCCTTTTCCTTATTTGCCAGCACTTCGGGTGGGAACTTTAAGGATACTGCCAGTGACAAACTGGAGGAAGGCGGGGACGACGTCAAGTCATCATGGCCCTTACGACCAGGGCTACACACGTGCTACAATGGTCGGTACAAAGGGTTGCTACCTCGCGAGAGGATGCTAATCTCAAAAAGCCGATCGTAGTCCGGATTGGAGTCTGCAACTCGACTCCATGAAGTCGGAATCGCTAGTAATCGCGGATCAGAATGCCGCGGTGAATACGTTCCCGGGCCTTGTACACACCGCCCGTCACACCATGGGAGTTTGTTGCACCAGAAGTAGGTAGTCTAACCGTAAGGAGGACGCTTACCACGGTGTGGCCGATGACTGGGGTGAAGTCGTAACAAGGTAGCCGTAGGGGAACCTGCGGCTGGATCACCTCCTTAACGAAAGATTGGCGACCGGTAAGAATCCACAACAAGTTGTTCTTTGTAATAAGTCTCTTGATAGATTAGAGAGCTTAGTAAGTTTAATGCTTATTAATCTCTGTGATTTATCACAGCATCTAGACCTGACGAAGGCTAGAGAAATCATTAACAGATTATATTTGAGTTGAAATAAATTGTTCATACTCGTTGAAATCAAAGCAAGCAAT
>NZ_JCAKMX010000046.1:0-3348 GCF_059515825.1 Acinetobacter sp. CY17 | reverse complement strand
GCAAGCAATTGCTGAGAAATCGATGAGTTACTAGCGATTAAACTGAATCAAGCGTTTTGGTATATGATTTTGATTGAAGCTGTACAGTGTTTAAATACACAGTACTTCAAACTGTTACGTTGAACGATCTCCTTGTAGGATCGATCGACTGTTTGGGGTTGTATAGTCAAGTAATTAAGTGCATGTGGTGGATGCCTTGGCAGTCAGAGGCGATGAAAGACGTAATAGCCTGCGATAAGCTCCGGGGAGGCGGCAAATATCCTGTGATCCGGAGATTTCTGAATGGGGAAACCCACCTAGTATAAGCTAGGTATCATACACTGAATACATAGGTGTATGAGGCGAACGAGGGGAAGTGAAACATCTCAGTACCCTTAGGAAAAGAAATCAATTGAGATTCCCTCAGTAGCGGCGAGCGAACGGGGAACAGCCCATTAAGTCATATAAGCTTTAGTGGAATGCTCTGGGAAGTGCAACCATAGTAGGTGATAGTCCTGTACACGAAAGGGCTTATATGATGATGTCGAGTAGGGCGAGGCACGTGAAACCTTGTCTGAATATGGGGGGACCATCCTCCAAGGCTAAATACTCCTGACTGACCGATAGTGAACCAGTACCGTGAGGGAAAGGCGAAAAGAACCCCTGTGAGGGGAGTGAAATAGATCCTGAAACCGCATGCATACAAGCAGTGGGAGCCGGCTTTGTCCGGTGACTGCGTACCTTTTGTATAATGGGTCAGCGACTTACATTCAGTAGCAAGGTTAACCGCATAGGGGAGCCGTAGGGAAACCGAGTCTTAATAGGGCGTTTAGTTGCTGGGTGTAGACCCGAAACCAGGTGATCTATCCATGAGCAGGTTGAAGGTGAGGTAACACTTACTGGAGGACCGAACCCACTGTCGTTGAAAAGCCAGGGGATGACTTGTGGATAGGGGTGAAAGGCTAATCAAACTTGGTGATAGCTGGTTCTCCCCGAAAGCTATTTAGGTAGCGCCTCGGACGAATACCATTGGGGGTAGAGCACTGTTTCGGCTAGGGGGTCATCCCGACTTACCAAACCGATGCAAACTCCGAATACCAATGAGTACTATCCGGGAGACAGACTGCGGGTGCTAACGTCCGTAGTCAAGAGGAAAACAATCCAGACCGCCAGCTAAGGCCCCTAAATTATAGTTAAGTGGGAAACGATGTGGGAAGGCATAGACAGCTAGGAGGTTGGCTTAGAAGCAGCCACCCTTTAAAGAAAGCGTAATAGCTCACTAGTCGAGTCGGCCTGCGCGGAAGATGTAACGGGGCTAAAACTATATGCCGAAGCTGCGGATGCACATTTATGTGCGTGGTAGGGGAGCGTTCTGTAAGCCGATGAAGGTGGATTGAGAAGTCTGCTGGAGGTATCAGAAGTGCGAATGCTGACGTGAGTAACGACAAAACGGGTGAAAAACCCGTTCGCTGAAAGACCAAGGGTTCCAGTCCAACGTTAATCGGGGCTGGGTGAGTCGACCCCTAAGGCGAGGCCGAGAGGCGTAGTCGATGGGAAATTGGTTAATATTCCAATACTTCTGTGTAATGCGATGAGAGGACGGAGAAAGTTAAGTCAGCCTGGCGTTGGTTGTCCAGGTGAAAGGATGTAGGCATGTATCTTAGGCAAATCCGGGGTACTCTATGCTGAGATCTGATAGCAAGCTAATTTATTAGCGAAGTGGCTGATACTATACTTCCAGGAAAAGTCTCTAAGCTTCAGTTACACAGGAATCGTACCCGAAACCGACACAGGTGGTCAGGTCGAGTAGACCAAAGCGCTTGAGAGAACTCTGCTGAAGGAACTAGGCAAAATGGTACCGTAACTTCGGGAGAAGGTACGCTGCCGGCGGTGATAGGACTTGCTCCTTGAGCTGCTAGCAGCCACAGAAACCAGGCCCCTGCAACTGTTTATTAAAAACATAGCACTCTGCAAACACGAAAGTGGACGTATAGGGTGTGATGCCTGCCCGGTGCTGGAAGGTTAATTGATGTGGTTAGCGCAAGCGAAGCTATTGATCGAAGCCCCAGTAAACGGCGGCCGTAACTATAACGGTCCTAAGGTAGCGAAATTCCTTGTCGGGTAAGTTCCGACCTGCACGAATGGCATAATGATGGGGGCGCTGTCTCCAGCAGAGGCTCAGTGAAATCGAATTCGCCGTGAAGATGCGGTGTACCCGCGGCTAGACGGAAAGACCCCGTGAACCTTTACTGCAGCTTGACATTGAACTTTGATCTTACTTGTGTAGGATAGGTGGGAGGCTTTGAAGTAGCGACGCTAGTTGCTATGGAGCCGTCCTTGAAATACCACCCTGGTAATATTGAGGTTCTAACTCTGCTCCATTATCTGGAGCGAGGACCATGTCTGGTGGGTAGTTTGACTGGGGCGGTCTCCTCCTAAAGAGTAACGGAGGAGTACGAAGGTGCGCTCAGCGTGGTCGGAAATCACGCGTAGAGTATAAAGGCAAAAGCGCGCTTAACTGCGAGACCCACAAGTCGAGCAGGTACGAAAGTAGGTCTTAGTGATCCGGTGGTTCTGTATGGAAGGGCCATCGCTCAACGGATAAAAGGTACTCTGGGGATAACAGGCTGATACCGCCCAAGAGTTCATATCGACGGCGGTGTTTGGCACCTCGATGTCGGCTCATCTCATCCTGGGGCTGAAGCAGGTCCCAAGGGTATGGCTGTTCGCCATTTAAAGAGGTACGCGAGCTGGGTTTAGAACGTCGTGAGACAGTTCGGTCCCTATCTACCGTGGGCGTTGGAAATTTGAGAGGATCTGCTCCTAGTACGAGAGGACCAGAGTGGACGAACCTCTGGTGTACCGGTTGTGACGCCAGTCGCATCGCCGGGTAGCTATGTTCGGAAGGGATAACCGCTGAAAGCATCTAAGCGGGAAGCCTACCTCAAGATAAGATTTCCCTAGGACTTTATGTCCTCTAAAGAGCCGTTGAAGACTACGACGTTGATAGGTTGGATGTGGAAGCATAGTGATATGTGAAGCTGACCAATACTAATTGCTCGTGAGGCTTGACTATACAACACCCAAACAGTTGGTGTTGTAGTCAAAATCACTACAAACAACTTGATTTAGTTAACGCTAACGAACAAAATAGACGACTCAGATATATCCTGTTAATAACTCATTTGACGAAAGTTAGGCATTTGTAAGACCTGATGAGTAAGCATCCAAGTTGTGCTGGCGACAATAGCAAGAGTGAACCACCTGATCCCTTCCCGAACTCAGAAGTGAAACCTCTTAGCGCTGATGGTAGTGTGGGGTTACCCATGTGAGAGTAAGTCATCGCCAGCTCATTATTCTAAAAATCCC
>NZ_JCAKMX010000045.1:0-6633 GCF_059515825.1 Acinetobacter sp. CY17 | reverse complement strand
CAACGAGCCAATGAAATTCTACGTAAAGCAGCCGCTTTTTTCGCCCAGGCGGAGCTCGACCGCCCACACAAATAATGGTGGATTTTATCCATAACAATAAAGATCGATATGGTGTTGAAGCGATTTGTAGAATTTTACCGATTGCAGCTTCGACCTATTATCGGGCTTTAGATTTCGTTGATAACCCAGAACATCGAGCGAAACGTACTCTGCATGATTTACATCATGCAGAGCAAATCAAACGTATTTGGAAAGAAAGTTTAGGTCGATATGGTGTACGTAAAGTTTGGCAAAAATTGAAACGTGAAGGCTATGTTATTGCACGTTGTACAGTTACTCGATTGATGAAAAAGCTAGATATACAAGGTGTTTGGCGTGGTAAGAATAAACAAACTACCCGCAGCCGAGATGATCAAAAACGAGCAGATGATTTAGTGAAACGGAATTTTAGTGCTGATCGACCTGACCAATTATGGGTCAGTGACTTTACGTATATTCAAACCCATTCTGGCTGGGTCTACACCGCCTTTATTATTGATGTGTTCTCGCGAGCAATTGTTGGATGGAAAGTATCAACACGGATGAATACAGATATGGTACTTGATGCACTGGAGCAAGCATTGCATGATCGAGGCATGCCAAAGAATGTGATTCATCATTCCGACAGAGGTGTGCAATATCTTTCCATTCGCTATACCAATCGTTTAGAAGCAGCAAATTTACGAGCATCAGTCGGTACAACGGGTGATTCATACGATAATGCTTTGGCTGAAACGGTGAATGGCTTATACAAAACAGAGGTGATTGAATATTTAAAAGCAGACTGGCAAGGTTTAGCGGATGTACAACTTGCGACATTAAATTGGGTGGATTGGTTCAATAAAAAGCGTGTACACAGTGCATTGGCTTATGTATCGCCTTTTGAGTTTGAAGCAATGTACTATGATAAGATTAACCTGTTAGGTCAGGTAGCCTAACTTAAATAAAAAGTCTCCGATAAACCCGGTACGGTTCAGTAAAGGTCGTTGGGTTGATAATGTGATGATTGAACGATTATGGCGGAGCGTTAAATACGAGGAGGTTTATCTCAAAGCCTACAGCAATGTTTTTGATGCGAAAAAGCAATTAAATGCATATTTTGAATTTTATAATTTGAAACGACCTCATTCGAGTCTGGACAAAATGACTCCAGATGAGTTTTACTATAACCAGCTACCACAACAAAATAAGGTCGCTTAACTAGAGCAGAATATCACTTATAAATAAGCTTTTAGTTGTTCAAACAAGTGGGACCATCTCTGATTTCGTCCTTGTTTACCGATGGACGAAGCATACCATTGGGTGGCTGAATCGAACCAAATAGATATATTTCCTCGATTGATCAAGGCTTTATTGTAGGTAGACCAATGAGTTGTATGATAGATTTTAGGAGTAGGCTTATTCATGTGAGAATTATATTGCTAAATGAGTCCTTAGAGGTAGGTTTATACAACAAAGCCAATGTAACCTAAAACTGCAATCCACTTATACGATTTCCCGATAAAATATATCCCATTCAACACTCAGGATCTGACAAACTTTCGGTATATTCCTCAGACAAATTGAGTAATCCTTAACATTTATAATTTTTCAAATAGCTTCATAATATCATCTTGACTAATTTTCGCTTCACCTTCCAAACCGCTAGTTAAAATAGATTCGATTAAAGCAGATTTATCTTTCTGTAAATCTATGATCTTTTGTTCAATACTTTGATTTGTAATCAGTTTATAAACAAATACAGGCTTATTCTGACCAATTCTCCATGCCCTATCAGATGCCTGATTCTCAGTTGCTGGATTCCACCATGGATCATAGTGAATTACTGTATCTGCTGCAGTTAAATTCAAGCCGACCCCACCTGCTTTTAGGCTAATTAAAAAAATTGGAACTTGTCCATGTTGAAATTTTTCAACGACTTCTTGTCTTTTTTTAGTTTGTCCAGTCAATTTTACATAATCGATGGCGATCTTTTTTAACTGCTGCTCAATCAGACATAACATCGTCGTAAATTGAGAAAAAATTAAAATTTTTCTACCTTCTCCTACCATGGTATGCACCATCTCAATTAAATAATCTAATTTAGCTGAGCCAGCTTCTTCCTTTTTGAAATTTTCACCGTTTAATAAACTTGGATGACAGCATACTTGTCTTAATTTTAACAGTGCATCAAGAATATGGATTTGACTCTTTTTTAAACCCTTCTTTTCAACAATTTGTATAATATTTTTTTGCATTGTTGCACGCACAGCTTCATATAATTTCGATTGCTGTAAACTCATATTGATGTTTACATCAATTACTGTTTTTGCAGGAAGCTCTTGTTCCACTTGAGTTTTTAATCTTCTCAGAATAAATGGTTTTACTCTTGCTACTAGTTTTTCCTTAAGATAAGACTTTCCGTGCTTTTCAATAGGATATCGATATTGCCGATTAAACGCTTCCTGCGAATAAAGAAAACCAGGCATTAGGAAATGGAATAAGGCCCACAATTCACCCAAATGGTTTTCAATAGGTGTACCAGTCAAACACAACCGATGATCAGCGCTTAATGCGCGTACAACTTGTGCAGCTTTAGCTCGGGGATTTTTAATATATTGAGCTTCATCAAGAATAAGTTGATGAAACTCATACTGACTGAGTTTTTCCTGATCTCTCACAACCAGTGAATAACTGGTAATTACCACGTCATGGCTTTGAATTTCTTGGAAAAAATCATGCCTTTCTGCCCCTTGTAAAATCAATACTTTGAGGTCTGGTGTAAATTTATGAACTTCTTTAAACCAATTATGGACTAAAGAGCTAGGTGCAACAATTAAAGTAGGTTTTTGCTTTAGATAACCAGCCTGCTTTTCTAAAAGTAAATGTGCTAATGTTTGTGCTGTTTTGCCAAGTCCCATGTCGTCAGCTAGAATACCACCATGACCAATAGCTCTAAGAAACTGTAACCAAGCTACACCTTCTTGTTGATAGGGTCGAAGTTGCCCCCTGAAGCCATCTGGTGTACCTAAGATCTGCTGGGGTCCTTTCTTCATTTCCTCAATCATTTTATGTAGATGATCTGGCATTTTCCATTCGAATCTACCCCCTAAATCATCCTGTATATCTAAAAAATGTTGTGCATCATAATGATCTATTTTGCGTTCACCTTGATCTAATAAACTATATAAATTTAATATAATTGGCTTGATATCTTTAACTTGCATAGCAAAATCTGGATGTTTACCCAACAGAGCAGGGATCATAAAGATTCGATCATCATCTAAATATCTAAACTTCTCAGGATCCAATAAGTCTGGATATCGCTTCATTATCATTGAAATGATATCCAGTAGGTCATATTCTCTACCTTGTTTATCCTGAATTTTGGTTCCAATCTCAAACCATCCATTGTGGTTTTCTGAATCACGCATATAGAGTTCAATATGGTCTACATATTCCAGATTTAATGGGCTATTTTGCGTATGTTCAACTTTCCATCCTATCTTTTCGAATTGATTCACTGGAAATAATTGACTAGACCATTCCTTAAATTCAGCAGCAACAAGAGAATCTGTCTCCACATGTACAGGCTGTCGTTGCTGAGAAGATAGATCCTTAATCCATGTTAAAGATGGAAGTGCTTTCTCCAATCTTTGAAGTGCTTGTTGTTCTTGTAATAAATTGCGCTCTTGTCTTACAGGATGTCCTTGTATTTCTCCAATAAAATAATGATCAGTGCTAGTAAGATTTGCAGCTCCACTTGAATATCGGAACTCAATCTCTGCAAATGTTTGGCTATGATTATTTAATCTATGATTCAACTGATTTGTAGTCCCAAACCTTAAGATTGGCTGAGGTGAGCCACCTACTGTTTGTATTTCTTGAATAAAATTTGGCTTAGGTAGATTTTTCAAAAGATCAGATTGTGCTACGATTTTTTCAAAATCATGCATTAATTCTACTGACATTTCTGGCATTTTTTGAAAAGCAGTTAAAAGCTCAAATGATAACGTTGTTTCTAGATAGCCAACTTCGTTAGTAGAAATATCGATATAACATAAAGGCATTGTAGCCAATATCGATAAATTCGTATATATGTCTAAATGATAGAATTGATCCGTGTGACAAAAAGCAACTTTTAGTTTTTCTGTTTTAGTGACAATATTTTTTTGCCAACTTAGGTCTATTTGATAAACTTTATCTGACCACTGAAGAGGACGATCAATTGTTTTTTTCCAATATACCCGTTTACTGTGAATTAAATGCTCAAAAGACGTAAATGAAATACCTGTGATATCTAAGTACGATTGGTAGAAGTAATCCATTTTATTAGATTGAGAATAAGCATACAGTTGGCTAAATAATTTTCTTTGATCATCAGGCAATGTTAATTTCTTTGTAAGAATATTCTTATATTCCCTATAAGGCTTAAGACTGCCTACTGTACCATTTTGATTAAGTCGTCCTTTTTTAACCTCAATTGTTAGCTTAGAAAAAGATTGGTCCAAATAATAGATTAAACAATTAGTTGTTGGTGTAATAATCTCTTGATTATGAACATCTAATAAACAACGCTTAAATTCATTTAACCACTTCTTCGCTTGAGTCATTTGAGATGACTGAGGTTGTAATCCTGACTGAAGCAAGTATTCGCTATTTAACTGGGTATGTACCTTTTCTCTATATTCTTTAAAGAAGAGCCTTGCTAACGCTGCTGCATGTTTACAGTGATAACCCACGGGACAACTACAATCATCATCAATCAATATACCAGTTTTTAAATCATAAATAATATTCGTGTCATAATAGTCAGTACCCTCAATCTGGGCATACATAAAAAGCTCTTCATCCTCTATCACAATATCAATGGTCTGACGATCAATTCGACTCACATAACTAGCACTACGCTCGATCGTTTTAGGACTAAAAAGTTTTAAAAAATTTATTAATTCAGACATTTGATATAGTTGCCGGCTTATGTATTGCTCGTCATAAGAAGAAAGGTAATTTACTTAATTAGCTTTCTGAAGAGATATTTTCTTTTTATCTTACTTTGAAAATAATTACAATATTTGATATAGATAAGCCAAGTAGATAGCCTGCAAATAATAACGCTTGTGTATTCAATATCGCTAAAGTACCTATAGCTATATCGTAATTAACTTTGTGGCACGGCGTTTAGGGTAAATCGATTATTTCTAAGAAGAATACCAAAACATTAATGGCGTTACTTGTATTTTCTAAGCTGCCTACATGGCAGTGAACTAGAGTTAATTTCTAGCGCGGCTATCGTGGCATTTCTAAGCTGCCTACATGGCAGTGAACCGCCGTTTGACCCTGCGAGCTTATTTGAGAATTTTCTAAGCTGCCTACATGATCCTAGCCAAAATAATGGACAGCACGTCCCTCTAAAGATAACGTAACTTTAATCTTTGGAGATTCAAGAAATGGCTAAACGTTTTAGTCCTGAATTTAAACAGCAAGCGATTGATTATGCACTTTCAAACTCCCACGAACCTATAGCTGCAATCGCCCAGAAATTAGGTGTGGGTTATTCAACTTTAGACAAATGGATTCGTGAAGCCAATCCAGTGGGTTCAAGCAAACGTCAACTTTCACCAGAACAACAGCGGATCTTAGAATTAGAGAAAGAAGTCAAACAGCTCAGGGAAGCCAATGACATCTTTAAAAAAGCGCATGTGTACTTTCTGACAGATCATGCCAAGAAAAGTACACGGTAATTCAAGATCTGGATGTGAATGAAGTCACTGTATCTTCTGCCTGTCAATGCCTGGGTGTCAGCACTTCAGGCTATTATGCCTGGCGAAAACGCCAGACCAATCCAGCGCAGAAATATAATGATTTAAAAGCCGTATATTGGCAGCATCATGCACGATTGGGTGCACCTTCATTGGTACATGACATGCATGATTTAGGTTACAGCATGAGCGAACGAACCGTTGGAAGAATGCTTAAAAAGCTTGGTTTACGTAGCAGGATTGCACGTAAATACAAGCATACGACTGATTCAAACCATCGTTTGCCTACAGCGCCTAACTTGTTGGATCGTCAATTTACGGTCAATGAACCCAATAAGATCTGGACAACGGATATTACCTATATCCGTACTAAGCAAGGTTGGCTGTATTTATGTGTGATGCTGGATCTATTCAGCCGTCGTATTGTCGGCTGGCAAACCAGCCATCGAATAGACCGTCAATTGGTGTGTGATGCGTTTCATTATGCAATGGCTCGTCAGGGGTATCCAATGGGTGTCATGGTGCATTCGGACCAAGGCTCACAGTACTGTAGTCGTGATTTTAGGGCGCTATTATTGACGAATAACTGCGTTCAAAGTATGTCACGCAGGGGAAACTGTTGGGATAATGCAGTGACCGAAAGCTTCTTTCATACATTGAAAGGTCATGTGGTCCATGGCAGTGTGTTTGCCACTCGAAAAGAAGCGAATACAGTCTTGTTTGACTATATTGAGATTTATTACAATCGGGTCAGAAGGCATTCCGCAAACGGCTGGTTAAGCCCAGAAGCCTTTGAACAGAAATATTTTAAGAATTTAGAGGGATTTGTTGTCCACGATACTGTCTAGGATCA
>NZ_JCAKMX010000044.1:0-8048 GCF_059515825.1 Acinetobacter sp. CY17 | reverse complement strand
CTTCGTTTTGGCAGGGTAAAACGTCTTGATTTCATCAATGCATCTTCAACCTTTTTAATGGTTCGATTCACATTACTTTCAGCGATATGGTAATTTGCCGCTAATTCCAGTTGAGTACTATAGTTGCGTAAGTAATTGAGTGTTAGTAACAATTGATCCTCTATAGCTAAAGTATGAGGACGGCCTGATTTCTTTTTAAGTGATTCTGCTTTTTCTAAAACCTCTACCATTTCAGTAAAAACTTGTCGAGGTACGCCAACTAAGCGTTTGAATTCAGAATCTGAAAAACGGTTTAATTTCTGATATCTCATGAAATTTATATGGAGGTGATTTTTACTTTCGCAAGAGGTCTAAGCTTAATCCATTAATATTTAGAAAACTAAAACTTCTAAATACTTCCAATTCATCTTTTTTTTGAGGTTTTATGCTTAGCATTTAATTGATTAATCTATTGATTTTTTTGTGCACGATATTGTCCTGAATCATAAAACTCAAAATATTTAAATAAGAGCTCAAAATTTTTGTCATTTCCTATATGACGTTAAGAACTTAGGTCACTTATAAAGCAATCAAACCAATGATTTTTATCAGGATCATGGCGTAAAGAATCAAAAGATCTTTTAAAGTCTATTTTTTACAGTACATACATAAGATCTCAGTATTTGAATGTAACAGCGAAACGAGCTCATGTAGTTTTATTCACTATAAAAATCCACTCGGATTTTGGCAGTTTGCTATAATTTACAAAACCACTGTATGGGCTGTTAAATTGAAAATTATCTTTGCGGGCACACCAGAATTTGCAGCAACTGCATTAGCTGCATTACTTAAAACTGAACATGAAATTGTCGCGGTCTATACGCAACCTGACCGCAAAGCAGGTCGTGGACAAAAATTAACAGCTTCGGCAGTCAAACAGTTGGCTTTAGAACATGACTTACCTGTCTATCAACCATTGCACTTTAAGTCTTCAACTGAAGAAGGTTTAGCAGCACAAGCTGAACTCAAAGCCTTGGGTGCTGATGTAATGGTAGTGGCAGCATATGGCTTGATTTTGCCACAAGTGGTCTTAGACACACCTAAATATGGTTGCCTGAATATTCATGGTTCACTCTTACCACGTTGGCGCGGTGCTGCACCCATTCAACGTGCCATTGCTAGAGGGGATCAAGAAACTGGCGTGACCATCATGAAAATGGCCGCAGGTTTAGATACTGGCGATATGATGTTTAAAACCCTCTGTCCTATTCTCGCAGATGACACCTCAGCTACCCTTCATGATAAACTGGCTGTTCAAGGTGCTGAAGCGATTGTGGCTGTTTTGGCCTCAGAAGCGACTTTGCAACAGTATTTAGCACAGCGCGAAATACAGGATGAAACGCTCACTGTCTATGCACATAAATTGAGTAAAACTGAAGCACAAATTGATTGGTCACAATCTGCTGTACAAATTGATCGTAACATTCGCGCCTTCAATCCTTGGCCAGTGGCGTTTATCCGTTTAGATGAACAAAACAATTTACGTGTTTGGAGCTCAAGACTTTCTGAGCAGAAAGTAACAGCCCAAGCAGGTGAAATCATTGCTATTAGCAAACACGGCGTAAGCGTGGCATGTGGTGATGGTCAGGTCGTGATCCTAACCTCATTACAGTGGCCGGGCGCTAAAGCCTTAAATGCAGTACAAGTTCTGCAAACCCAAAAATTGAATATTGGACAAATTTTATAATGAAGCAATCTCCCCACGCCTCAGGTAAAAACCTCAACTTACGTGCTCAGGTTGTAAAAACGTTATTGGCTGTCCAAAATGGTCAATCATTACAATCGGTTCTTGCCCAACACATGAATATTGTGTCGGATAAAGACCGTGCCTTGTACCATGAATTGGTATTGGGCTGTTTACGTCAATGGCACTCATTAAAGCAACTGACGCTACCACTCCTTTCTAAACCTTTAGAAAATCAAGTGGTAGAGACGTGTCTTTATCTTGGTTTATACCAACTTTTATGTACCCGTGTTGCTGCCCACGCTGCGATTTCAGAAACCGTAGAAGCATGTAAACAATTGGGTATGGAAAGTTTAAGTGGCGTGGTAAATGCGATTTTACGTCGTGCGACCCGTGAATCAGAACAGTTCTATGATGTACTCGAACAAGCTCCAGGTTTACCAAGTTGGTTATCTAAGCGCTTGAAAAAAGATTGGGGTGAGCAACTCCCTGAAATCAGTTACCAGCTTAAACAACTTGCCCCCCTGACTTTACGTGTAAACACCCGTCAGGTCAGCCGTGATGAATATCTTGATATCTTAGAAGATGAAGGGATTGCAGCACATCGCTGTGAAATTTCTGAGGTGGGCATTGTCATGGACGAAAGCCTACATATTCCAAGCTTACCTGGTTTTGAAGCAGGGGGCTTTTCGGTACAAGATGAACATGCGCAGCTGTGTGCCACATTATTGCCAAACTTAGATGGTCAGTTTGTTATTGATGCTTGTGCAGCTCCAGGTGGTAAAACAGCACACATCCTAGAAACTTTTGATGTGAAAAAACTCATTGCTTTAGACCAAGACGAAAAACGTTTAAAACGTCTTTCAGAAAATTTAGAGCGTTTGGTCTTAGCTGGTGAGCATGTTGAAGTGGTTACAGCTGACGCTATTCAATGGCAAGCGCCTGAATTAGCTGACTGTATTGTACTTGATGCGCCATGTACTGCAGTGGGTGTACTTCGTCGTCATCCTGATATTCGTTTACTGCGTCAATCGAACGATATTCAACAAACTGTAGAACTGCAAAAACAGATTTTAGAAAACATGTGGCAGCAGCTTAAAGTCGGCGGTACGCTACTTTATATTACCTGCTCTATTCTAAAAGCTGAAAACGAACAGCAGATGGTAAACTTCTTTAGTACGCATGCTGATGCTCAAGAAGTTAAAATTGATGCCAATTGGGGCGTAGAACAAATTCACGGTCGTCAACTGTTCCCACAAGTGGGGCATGGCGATGGTTTCTTCTATTGCCTAATCCAAAAAACTGCATAAGCAAAAAGGTGGCTTTTGCCACCTTTTTTTATTTTAGACAAAGCGAAAAATGACTAAACTAATAGCAAGAGATGCCATACCTGTGACTAAGCCATACACCGTTTCATGACCTTGTGCATAACGTTTGGCGGTGGGCAATAACTCATCTAAAGCCAAATACACCATGACTCCCCCAATCACTCCAAAAATAATGCCATACACTACAGGTCCCATCAATGGCGCCAAAATAAAGTAACCCAATGCAGCACCTAGAGGCTCAGCCAAACCTGAAATAAGACTGGCTAAAATCGCGTAGTCTTTACGTCCTGTTGCCATATAGACAGGCAACGCAATGGCGACACCTTCAGGAATATTATGAATCGCAATTGCGACTGCAAGTGGTGCACCCAAAGTTGGACTTTCTAATGTTGCAAAAAAAGTGGCTAAACCCTCAGGTAAGTTATGCGCGCTAATCGCAAATAAAGTCATTAAACCTGTGCGCAGCAATTGCTGTTGTAAGCCTGCATCTAGATGACTTTTTTCCACCACTTGATGTGGATTTGGAATCAGATGATCCAGCAACAATACTAAAATCACACCCAATAAAAAAGCGAGTGTGCCAAAGGCAAAACCTAAATTTTCATCATATTGCTGACTAAAGGAGTCTATAGATTTGTTTAAAATTTCAGTCAGTGCAACATAGACCATTGCACCTGCTGAGAAAGCTAAACCAAAAGATAAAAACCGATAGCTAGGTCGATTAAAAAAAATCACTAAAATCCCACCAACAACGGTGGCTAACCCCGCCATTAGCGTGACTAAAAATGCGCTCAGTACCTCTATATCTAAAACTGTGGACATGCGAAGAAGCCACCCAAAAAAATAGTCATTATCAAACAAATGATAATGACTATTATTTACAAAAACAATGCTTTTATTGTGGATGTCTAATCTTCAGCTTCATCAGGATTTTTAATCAAATGAATCGTAGCTAAAATTAAGCCGCCCCATAGTAAGCTCATTGAGATTATCATCATCATCAGTGCCGATGTATTCATATTATTTCTCCTCACTATGACGATCTTTCATTAAGCTAAATAAAATTGCACCTAAAATAAAGAAGGCCAATGTACCACCACCAACAATCCATAAAATTTCAGATGCATAACCGCCATAACCTTCTTGCATAATAGATTTTACAGTTAAGCCTAATGCAACTAATAATGAAATTGGCGTTACGATGGTCAACATAAAGTTCCAACTCGCACCCAACTTAATACTTGAATATTGATTAATATGCACTTCAAGTTGTTTCATTAATGGACGATGCAACCAAGACACCAAAATAATAGAAAGTAAACCACCACCCACAATACCAATGTTATTGGCAAAGTAGTCAATGATATCAACGAAGGTAATCGCACTATGCGTTGAGAACATTAGAGTAGATACAATGGCTGAACTACCAGCAATAATCGTTACTGACTTTTTATGTGACCAACCCAGCTTATCTTGGAAAGCAGCAATTGGTACTTGTAAAATACTCACCATAGAAGTAATCCCTGCCACAGTCAGCGAAGCAAAGAATAAGAAACCAAATAAGTCGCCGCCAGCACCTAAGCTTGAAATAATTTTAGGGAAAGCAATAAAGGCTAAACCAATACCACCTGAGACCACATCTTCTACTTGAGCACCTGAGCTAAATGCCATAAAGCCAAGTGCGGCAAATACACCAATACCTGCCAAAATTTCAAAGGATGAGTTAGCCAAAGCCACTACAACACCAGAGCCTGTTAAATTGGTCTTTTTCTTTAAATATGATGCATAAGTCAACATGATCCCGAAACCAACCGATAACGAGAAGAAAATATGGCCAAATGCTGCGAGCCATACTTTATAGTTGGCCATTGCTTCCCAATTTGGGGTAAAGAAGGCATTTAGACCATCCATTGCACCAGGCAAACGTACCGCTTGAATCACTAAGATAGAAAATAAAATTACCAAAAGTGGCATAAAGATTTTATTGGCCAACTCGACACCACGACGTACCCCGCCGTACAAAATCAGCATTACAGCCAACCAGACAATGACTAAGCCCCAAAATAATGTGGGTACAAAGCCAAGGGCTAAACCTTCACCATTTTGTAGATACGTATTAAAGAAGAATGCTTGCGTATCTGTGCCCCATTTTTGTCCAAACGAGTAGAACATATAACTGCCCGCCCAAGACAATACACTGGCGTAGTAAATACCAATCACCAAAGTCACCATCACTTGCCACCATCCAAGTGATTCAGCTTTCATAAGCTTTTTATAAGCAGTAGGTGGTGCTTTACGAAACTTATGTCCAACTGCATAGTCTAGAAATAGTAATGGAAGACCTGCTGCAAAAATTGCAACTAAATAAGGGATTAAAAAAGCACCACCGCCATTTTCATAAGCTACATAAGGAAAACGCCAAATATTTCCCAAACCCACTGCGGAGCCAATTGCAGCAATAATAAAGCCAGAGCGGGCTGACCAATTCTCGCGATTATCTGTCATATAACACCTAAACCTTCGTCATTTTTTTAGCAGTTGTTATTGGATTAATCGCAGCTAAAAAAACTCCATTTCAATATTAATCTTGTTGTGTTTGAAGCTAGATTGACACCTTTTGGGCGCTAGGCTCTAATTTGCAAACAGAAAAAAATCAGATTGGTTTTTATAAAACTCGCCATAATTTTTTTCCTTTGATAGAACCACAATACCGATTTTTAATACGCTTTACTTAGATTTCTGCAGCAAAGTTGCGAGATTTATGTTCATCTATGGCTTAATTGTTCAAAATATAACTATTTTTATCTAATACAAAATAAGCTAAACATTAAAAATAGTTTTTGTATGCGTTTTTAGCATTCCATATAATTATTAATTATAGCTAAACTCGAGCCAAAACAGCCATAAAAAAAAGCCTCCCAAAGGAGGCTTTTTTTATTTTAAATTAAGTCGTTTGTTTAATTGGCTGAACTGGATTTGCTTCAAGCACAGATTCATCTACAACTTTCACTGGACGAATTAATGCCACCGCAATGACTGCGATAATGGCAGGAATCGCAACCGCTAAGAAATTGATTTTATGTGGTAAGGCTAAACCTAATAAGAAACCAATAAAAATTGGACCTACAATGGCACCTAATCGCCCAATCCCTGATGCCCAACCTAAACCAGTTGAACGTACTGCAAGCGGATAATACTGTGCAACATAACTGTACAGTAAAATACTACAACCAATTGAGGCTGCACCTGCGAGCGCGACCAGTAAATAAATGACCGGCTGTGGTGAATTAAAACCTAAACCCACTAGAGCCAAAGCACCAACCAACAACATACTAATAATCACAGGTTTAAGGTGGAAACGATCGGCTAGCACACCACCACCTGCAGTACCGATCACTGCGCCAATATTTAATGCCAACAGGAATGTTAAACTGCTACCGAGCGAGTAACCCGCTGCCATCATCAATTTTGGTAGCCAACTGCCTAAAGCATATACCATCAATAAACACATAAAAAATGCGGTCCAAAACAGAACCGTACCACCTGCACGGCCTTGCTTAAATAAAGCCGAAATAGATGCATCTGGCACTTTCACTTCATTCAGAACCAATACCGTATCTGGAGTTACTTTTTCTTCTGGTGCTAATTTCTGAACAATACTTTGGGCTTTTTCAATCTTTTGCTGCTTAACTAAAAAAGTTAAAGATTCTGGTAAAAACTTAATTAATAAAGGTAAAACTAATAAAGGAATACCTGCAATCCAAAACATGATTTGCCAGCCTACCGTTGGAGTTAACCAAGCGCCAAGCAAAGCAGCCATAATACCGCCCATTGCATAACCACTAAACATAGCAGTCACTAGAGTGCTACGTAATTTTTGCGGCGCATATTCAGAGGTTAATGCCACTAAATTAGGTAATACACCACCAATTCCAAGACCAGCAATAAAACGTAATACACCAAATTGGGTTGGATTTTCTGCGAAACCACCTAAGAAAGTAAAACCACTAAATAAAGTCACACAAATTAAAATAACTTTTTTACGACCAATTTTGTCTGCCAACATGCCAAACAACATGGCACCAAACATCATGCCCGCAAGTGCTGTACTTGCCAACATACCTGCTTGAACTGCAGTCATACCCCACTCTTGCATCAGCAAAGGTAAGACCACACCATTAATTGCTAAATCATAACCATCAAAAAGTACAACAAATAAGCACCAAAGTACCACTGTCATATGAAAGGGTTTAAATTTTGCCTTATCAACTACAGCATTGACATTCATTGTTTGCGCTGTCATTTATCCTCACCTCCAATTGTGAGATTTTTTTATTTTTTATTCGAATAAAATGAACAATCATTCATTTTTTCATTGGATAAGAATGACAGGATATGATGCTTTGTCCACAACCCTTAGGGTATTTAATTATGCATTTTAGGTATAAATAGGCATTTATATGGTCAAAAAAACTAAAAAAAGGTCTGTTGTAAACTAAATACTGAATAAATTAGTAATCAATTAATTTTATTAATTTATATAAAACATTAATTTATGGGAATCAAATATGGATATAAGACCAAAGGACCTAAAAATTTCTAAATTCAGTGTATTTCGTCGGAAATTTTGAGCAAAATTCAAAACTAAAAAAATCCCCCGATCGTTGATCGGGGGATTTTTAGAATAATGAGCTGGCGATGACTTACTCTCACATGGGTAACCCCACACTACCATCAGCGCTAAGAGGTTTCACTTCTGAGTTCGGGAAGGGATCAGGTGGTTCACGCTTGCTATTGTCGCCAGCACAACTTGGATGCTTACTTATCAGGTCTTACAGATGCCTAACTTTCGTCAAATGAGTTATTAACAGGTATATCTGAGTCGTCTATTTTGTTCGTTAGCGTTAACTAAATCAAGTTGTTTGTAGTGATTTTGACTACCACACCAACTGTTTGGGTGTTGTATAGTCAAGCCTCACGAGCAATTAGTATTGGTC
>NZ_JCAKMX010000043.1:0-8361 GCF_059515825.1 Acinetobacter sp. CY17 | reverse complement strand
GATATGGTAATTTGCCGCTAATTCCAGTTGAGTACTATAGTTGCGTAAGTAATTGAGAGTTAATAACAACTGATCCTCTATATCTAAAGTATGAGGTCGACCTGATTTCTTTTTGAGTGATTCTGCTTTTTCTAGAACCTCTACCATTTCAGTAAAAACTCGTCGAGGTACGCCAACTAAGCGTTTGAATTCAGAATCTGAAAAACGGTTTAATTTCTGATATCTCATGAAATTTATATGGAGGTGATTTTTACTTTCGCAAGAGGTCTATTGTTGCACTATATTATATTAGGAGGACATATAAAAAAGATAAAAGAAAGGAGCATATAGATGACTTTGATAGAAAATTTTTTATTTTGCTAGAGAGTTTCATAAATTCTGAGAGAAATACTAATAACTATAGTATTGTGAAAGATATTAAAAATTTAAATCTTATAAATGCAAAATATGAATTAATGAATCATTCACTATTTTCTGATGAATCAATTCGGGATTTATATTTAATTCTTATTTTAGTTAATAGTAAGTCTGAAGTTTTTAAAAATGATGATCTTTTGTTTTATATCGGAGTTATAAAATCAAAGATATCTAATGATTTTTTATTGATATTAGTTGTCTATTGTTATCAATTAAAAGATGAAAATAATGATGAAAGTAATTTTAAGAAGTTATTAGAAAAATTTGAGATTTTTGAAAAAGTATCTGTATTAACTAATGATAAACAGTTTTTTTTTTCATTAATATGTGCATATTCTTATTATAATAAAAATGCATTTCTAGGTAACATATGGTTAAATAATAATCCTTTTTTAAATAGAATTTATAGTTATGATAGTTCTGATATTATCTTGCCTTTTATCAATTATTTAATGGGTAAGAATATAAAGAATAAAAAAAATTATGATCGAATATATGTTAATAATAATTTTGATAACGGATTTGAAATTATTTTTAGATCTCAGAATTTTAGAGGATATGAATATTTTTGTATAACTGCTTATGAACGAGAAGGACGTTTTTTTATTGATGATCATTTGGCTGAAAATATTAATATTAAAAAATCGGGTGGTCATTGCTTTTTATATTTAGAATTAAAATATTCTAAAGATTTTGAAGACTTTAATATTGAACGTAGTGAGATAACTATTCGCATACATGAGGATAATAATGAATTGATATTGGAAGTTGATGAGCCAGAAATATTAATTGATAGCGAATACTACATGTGACGTGGTAAATTAATTGTTCAGCAATCATTATATATATTTCGATGCCTAAACAATCCCGTTTCCTCTGTATTGGTGGTTTCCTAAACGGAACCCAAATTAAAGACCAAGGTGACAGCTTTATCTGCGTCGAAAAAGGTAAAAACGTCACCTACAGCAAAAAAGAAATCTTCCATCCTGATTCATGGGATCACGATTACTACGTTTGTGAAACTACAACAGACCAACAAGCCCGTAATTGGGTCTATGACATCAAACCTAAATAAACGCCTTATCCAATACTCAAATCTTAAAAAATTTGAGTATTTTTTTAACGTATAAAAATGCTACCACACAGACAAGGTAACATTTCTCTAGCTGACTTCCGCATTAAATCTATATAAAAATCAATATAAATAACTATAGAAGTGGTTCATATATGAATTATGAGTTAGATGCATTCTTGACCATTGTAGCAGCTGTATTGGTGTTGCTGGTGGGCTTTACGGTGGTCAATAAAATAAGCATTTTAAAGCGCTACAATATTCCAGAACCAGTGGCAGGTGGTTTAGTGGCTGCAGTCATCACCTATATTCTGTTTAAATTTTTTAATCTGACGGTCAGTTTTGATGCCAATATTCAGCAAGTTTTTATGCTGATGTTTTTTACCTCTGTAGGTTTAAGTGCCAGTTTAGTCAAACTTAAAGAGGGCGGTAAAGCCCTGATTTTATTTTTAGGCTGCGTAATTGCATATGTGCTGGTACAAAACGTGGTTGGTATTAGCTTAGCAACCTTGTTAGGTTTAGATCCATTGATTGGTCTGATTACAGGTTCAGTGACGCTAACCGGTGGGCATGGCACAGCAGGTGCTTGGGGAAGCATTTTTGAACAAGAGTACGGCATACAAGGCGCAGTAGTGTTAGGCATGGCCAGTGCTACCTTTGGATTGGTGATTGGCGGCATGATGGGTGGGCCAGTGGCTAAATTTTTAATCCGTCGTTACCAATTGGCTGAAGAAATCTCACCCAGTCACCCACAAACCGATATTCCACCGGCTGCACAAACCGCACCATTTGAGTATCCACAAAAAACCCGTTTAATTACAGCTAATGATGCGGTGAAAACTTTAGGCATGTTTGCATTATGCATTAGCTTTGCCTATTTCATGACGACGATTGCCAAAGGACAATGGTTTGAATTGCCTAGTTTTGTGTGGGCCTTGATGTGCGGGGTGATTCTTCGTAACGTACTTGAACATGGCCTTAAAGTGGAAATGTTTGACCGTTGTATTGATGTATTTGGCAATGCTTCATTGGCGCTGTTTCTTGCCATGGCACTTATGTCTCTACAGCTTTGGTTATTGGCAGATTTGGCCGGACCTTTAGTGCTTATTTTGGTGGTACAGACACTGGTTTTAGCTCTATATATGTATTTAGTGACTTTTAGAGTGATGGGTAAAAGTTATGATGCAGCAGTGTTGTGTGCAGGACAGTGTGGCGTAAACTTAGGGGCAACCCCAACTGCCATTGCCAATATTCAAGCAGTCACCAATAGCTATGGCCCTTCGCATAAAGCCTTTCTTATTATTCCGCTTACTGGGGCATTTTTTATTGATATTGTGAATGCGATTGTCATTCAGTTTACTCTAAGTATATTGGGTTAAGCTGAAACGAAAGCGCTTTTGCCTGCTGTAGTGTTAATTTTAGACATGAAAAAGCCCCATGGTTAGGGGCTAGTCGTATACAGATCTAAGCTGCATACTGTAAGAGGCTCATCTCATACTGCGCGCATTAAAACATAAGCTTTGCTAAAAGGCGAGCTTAAATTGCCAATAGCTCAATATCTGCATGCTGCACAATGCTATCTGCAGTTAAATTGTACAGTTCATCTAAAAAAGCCACATTAAATGAACCGACACTTTGTGATTTGGCAAAAGCTAGCTTGCCAGCAATGGCAAAATGCACATGTGCGGCCAGCGCAGCAATAGTCGGTGTAGTGACAGCTGCATAAGCCGCAATGAGTGCACCTAAAGCACAGCCTGTAGCGGTAACTTTGGGTTGTAAATAAGAGCCACCATTGACTTGAATCACGCAGTTTAAGGCTTTAGACAAAATAAAATCAGATTCGCCAGAAATGGCAATACATTGACTATGTGCCAACAAGACTGTGGCTTGCTGATAGACTTCGACACTGCTTAAAGTGCTATCCACGCCTTTACTGGCCGTTTGTTGACCTGCTAAAGCACTGATTTCTGAACCATTGCCGCGAATAATCGTGGGTTGATACGCAAGTAATTCATCAACAATTTTAGAGCGCCAAGCCAATACTGCGCCATAACCCACTGGGTCAAGTACCCACGGTTTATTTAAATCATGCGCAGTTTTAGCTGCAAAGCGCATCGCTGCTACTTGTTGCTCGGTCGGGGTGCCTAAATTAATATTTAAAGCCCCTGCAATAGTCATAAAACTTTCGGCTTCATAGGGGTTGTCAATTAAAGCAGGTGATGCACCGCAAGCCAAAACCACGTTAGCGGCATAATTGGCAGCCACGCTATTGCTTATATAGTGCACTAGCGGTTGCTGTTGTTGCACACTTTGCCAAGCAGCCACCACCTCTTGCAGTAATTGCTGTTTATCGATTTTTGTTTTTTCTAGATCAGTCATTCAAAGCTCAATTATTGGGTAAAGTAATGGTCTTGATGCTTGCATTTACGGCAAGTGAGCGTGACATAATCTTCGGCATCATAATCGACGCTCAGTTCATTCGAGCCGCAGTGCATACAGCGTTTTTCAGCATAGAATTTTAATCGCGGTTCAATTTTTTTCCATGAGCGCCACATCGGTTGGACAAAAATGCTCTCGTCATAGCCTAAAAAGCGGAAAAATAGAATATTGCTCATACGGCTTAACGGCAAATTGGGCGGACGGGGTAAGGTTGAGGTTTCCCAGCATTCACGAATAGCACGTTCACGATATTGCTGTAAGGTTTTTTTCAGCATATTGGTATTAATAAAATTGTCGTTACGCGTTTGTAAAATCTGCTGTTTATATAAATATTCCAGCGCGGTTTGCACCAAATAGTAAATTTGCCCCACGGCAAGACTATCCATTAATCGGTAGCAAAACATTTGAAAACTATGATTGCCAGCAAATTGAATGCCCCAAGTGCGACAATACATTTGGGTAAATTGAATAATATCTTGATAGAGCAATAAGTAAATCGCGTCTTTTACTTCTTCGCTATTTTTAAATGGAATCCCTAAGGATAAATTCTGATAAAACCAATGACGGAGTTGCTGAGTCACACTAAATAAGCTTGGTTCAGAATACCCATCTAAACGCAGATTTAAATAATAGCGCTCGCTGTCAGTATTGGCATCGGGATCTACTAAAATATGCTGTTTGACCAAATGTTTAACAATGGCATTTTGAAATAAGAAATTGGGGCTAATATTTTGAAATTTAATTTCATCCCAATGAATATATTCATCATGTTTGGTATGTTCTTGTACCTGTGGATCGAGCACGGCCAGCAAAAATAGTTTTTCTATAAATTTAAGTTGATGTAATTCGAGTTCAACCACATCTTTACGCCGACCTTGGCTTTTACGGGTTTCTTGCAAACGGGTGGCGCGCATGGCTTTTTTACGTTCGCCTAAGCAACTGTCACAATGGCAGCTATGCTGTGGCTCTTGAAACAGGCGATGTTGACAATGGCTACATTCATGAAAATTAAGATCTTGGTCAAATTGTTCGGCATCAATCCAATACATGGCTGCCTGACACAACGGGCAAAAGGCGCTGTCGTCCAAACTTTTACGTAAAATATTTAAACTCATCAGTCGCAAACGCATAAGAACTTAAGCCAATTATACACAGATTTTAACGTGTACTGCGCTGCCAAGCGGCACACTCCACTCAATTGCCTGAGTATAATTTAAACATGACTTTGATCTAATGCAGGATTGTTTATCCACTACACGATTGTGCCGCAATTTTTACACAAGCAATTGAAAACCCTGTAAAGCAACCCATATAAAAACTTAGACATAAAACCCACACAGCGCGTAGCACTTGACGTATCATCGAGTAAAAGCACATAAAAATCTGTAGATAGGATGAAGATTATATGAATATTGCGGCAAATCCAGTGGTCGAAGCAGACCAAACGATCTATTTAAAAGACTACCAAAAACCAAGCTTTTTAGTCGATTCAGTCGATCTAAATATTCAGGTGTTTGCCGAACATACTAGAGTCACTGCTAAGCTGATGATGCAACGTCAAACGGCGGGCGATTTAGTACTGCTTGGACGTGATTTAACTTTAGAATCGGTTTGTGTAAACGGTACAGCATTGACTTCTGATGCCTATCAACTCGATGCAGAACAACTGGTGATTAGCAATGCACCCGATCAAGCTTTGATTGAAACGGTGGTGTTGATTCATCCTGAAAGTAATACCCAGCTTGAAGGTTTATACCAAGCAGCAGCAGATTTATTTGTCACACAAAATGAACCTGAAGGTTTTCGTAAAATCACGTTTTATCCAGACCGTCCTGATGTATTGTCAGTCTTTACCACGCGTGTGGAAGCAGATAAAAAATTCCCTGTATTGCTTGCCAATGGTAACTTAATTGAAAAGGGTGAAGTTGGTGAGAATCGTCACTTTGCCACATGGCAAGATCCAACCAAAAAACCGGCTTATTTATTTGCTTGTGTGATTGGTGATTTGGCGGTTTTAAAAGATCGTTATGTGACTTCTGAAGGCCGTGATGTGGCTTTAGAAATTTATGCCGAAGAAAAAGACATTCCAAAATGTCATATTGCTATGCAAGCGCTTAAGCATTCGATGCGTTGGGATGAAGAGCATTATGGTCGTCCTTATGATTTAGACAATTATATGATTGTGGCAACCTCTGCGTTTAATATGGGGGCCATGGAAAATAAAGGTCTGAATATCTTTAATACCTCATGTGTTTTGGCAGATGAAGAATTTACCACCGATGCTGCGATTATGCGTGTGCAATCGGTGATTGCGCATGAATATTTCCATAACTGGACCGGTAACCGGATTACCTGCCGCGATTGGTTCCAGTTGTGTTTAAAAGAGGGTTTAACGGTATTCCGTGATCAGTCTTTCTCAGAAGATTTACAATCAGCTGCGGTACAACGTATTGATGATGTGGCCGTATTAAAAGCGCACCAATTCCCTGAAGATTCAGGGCCATTGTCACACCCACCACGTCCAGATCATTTTGTAGAAATTAATAACTTCTATACCGCAACTGTGTATGAAAAAGGTGCGGAGATTAACCGCATGATGGCAACGCTTTTGGGCAAAGAAAAATTTCGTGCCGGCACAGATGAATACTTTAAACGTCATGACGGTCAAGCGGTGACGGTTGAAGATTGGGTAGCAGCATTGACTGCGGGTTCAGGCGTTGATTTATCTGCATTCTTGACCTGGTATAACCAACCGGGTACACCAAAGCTTGAAGCCAAAGGTGAGTATAATGCAGACGCACAAACCTATACCTTACGTTTTAAACAAAGCTTAAAAGCACATGCTAAATATCCAAATTTAAAAGCAGTGCCAATTCCTGTGGCATTGGCACTCTTTGATGCCGCAACAGGTGAACAACTGACCTTAAATTCTGACGCATTATTTGAAAATGGCGTCAAAGATGGCGTGTATTTATTTGATAGAGATGAAGCAACCATCGAATTTAAAGCGGTGACAGCAGAACCTGTGGTGTCTTTACTACGTAATTTCTCTGCGCCGGTCAATCTCGAATTTAACTATTCAGATCAAGACCTAGCGTTCTTATTACAGTATGAAACCAACGGTTTTAACCAATGGCAAGCGACCCAAACCTTGCTTGAACGTATTTTATTAAATGGTCATGACGCCAGCATCTACATTCAAGCCATGCAAAACAGCATTCCACAGGTGATTGCTAAAGACCCACTGTTGGCATCCCGTTTATTTGATGTACCAAGTGAAGGCTATTTAGGTAGTCGCATTGATCATGATTACAACCCAGCTATAGTACAAGAACAACGTGAAGCGTTATTGAATACTTTAGCGCGTGAGTTGGGTGCATTCTGTAAAGACACCTATTTAAGCTTAGATCCAGCGCAGCAACATGATTTTTCGCAAGCCATGGGTACGCGTGCGCTCAAAAATATTATGCTGAGCTTCATGGCACGCCAAGGTGACGAGGCGGTCTTTAGCCTTGCCGAACAGCAATATCAAAATACTCATAACATGTCTGAGCGTTTAGGCGCGTTAAAAGTCTTGGTATGGAATGATGCACCACAAGCCAAGGCTGCCTTAGAAGATTTCTATACACGCTTTAAAGATGAAGCCTTGTCGATGGATCAATGGTTTATGATTCAAGCTGCACATCCGAAAGCCACAGCAGACACCATTGCTTATTTAACCGAACATCCTGATTATGATTTGGCGGTACCCAATCGTATTCGCGCGGTATCGGGTGGCTTAAACAGTAATCCTGTGAATACTTGGAGTTTTGGTGTAGCGCATTTTGTCAATTTGGCTAAATACTTAGATGAGAAAAACCCGATTGTGGGTTCACGCTTATTACAAGTATTATCACGTTGGTATACCTTAGCCGAACCACAGCGCAGCCAAGTGCAAGCGGAACTTGAAGCACTCAAACCTTTGGTAAAATCTAAGAACGTGACTGAAACTTTAAACAGTATGCTCAGCGTTTAATCGCTTAAAGCGAAGAAGCCCGTTTTTAAACGGGCTTTTTTTATGCTATGTTGCTTAAAAATTAATGTAAGCATCCGCTGAACCCCATACCTATTTTTTAATTTTGGTCGGGTTGCCACCGGTGTGGCAGTAATTCTTCTATTTGGGTCACTTTGTGTGTCGGTAGCCTTTTCAGCACATCACTTAAATAGGCATACGGATCCAAGCCATTGAGCTTTGCTGACTGGATTAAAGTCATGATATTGGCAGCTCGTTGGCCACTGCGCAGCGAGCCAGCAAACAGCCAGTTCTTGCGTCCTAAGGCCCAAGGTCGCATCTGATTCTCTACCCAATTATTGCAAATCGGTAGATTGCCATCATCCAGATAGCGGCTTAAAGCTGGCCAACGCTTCAGCGTGTAATTGATGGCCTTGGCGGT
>NZ_JCAKMX010000042.1:0-8420 GCF_059515825.1 Acinetobacter sp. CY17 | reverse complement strand
TGATCCTAGCCAAAATAATGGACAGCACGTCCCTCTAAAGATAACGTAACTTTAATCTTTGGAGATTCAAGAAATGGCTAAACGTTTTAGTCCTGAATTTAAACAGCAAGCGATTGATTATGCACTTTCAAACTCCCACGAACCTATAGCTGCAATCGCCCAGAAATTAGGTGTGGGTTATTCAACTTTAGACAAATGGATTCGTGAAGCCAATCCAGTGGGTTCAAGCAAACGTCAACTTTCACCAGAACAACAGCGGATCTTAGAATTAGAGAAAGAAGTCAAACAGCTCAGGGAAGCCAATGACATCTTTAAAAAAGCGCATGTGTACTTTCTGACAGATCATGCCAAGAAAAGTACACGGTAATTCAAGATCTGGATGTGAATGAAGTCACTGTATCTTCTGCCTGTCAATGCCTGGGTGTCAGCACT
Source organism: Acinetobacter sp. CY17 (assembly GCF_059515825.1). NCBI lineage: Bacteria > Pseudomonadati > Pseudomonadota > Gammaproteobacteria > Moraxellales > Moraxellaceae > Acinetobacter > Acinetobacter sp. CY17. The sequence goes on along the minus strand of NZ_JCAKMX010000042.1, from coordinate 7,988 downwards.
TCAGGCTATTATGCCTGGCGAAAACGCCAGACCAATCCAGCGCAGAAATATAATGATTTAAAAGCCGTATATTGGCAGCATCATGCACGATTGGGTGCACCTTCATTGGTACATGACATGCATGATTTAGGTTACAGCATGAGCGAACGAACCGTTGGAAGAATGCTTAAAAAGCTTGGTTTACGTAGCAGGATTGCACGTAAATACAAGCATACGACTGATTCAAACCATCGTTTGCCTACAGCGCCTAACTTGTTGGATCGTCAATTTACGGTCAATGAACCCAATAAGATCTGGACAACGGATATTACCTATATCCGTACTAAGCAAGGTTGGCTGTATTTATGTGTGATGCTGGATCTATTCAGCCGTCGTATTGTCGGCTGGCAAACCAGCCATCGAATAGACCGTCAATTGGTGTGTGATGCGTTTCATTATGCAATGGCTCGTCAGGGGTATCCAATGGGTGTCATGGTGCATTCGGACCAAGGCTCACAGTACTGTAGTCGTGATTTTAGGGCGCTATTATTGACGAATAACTGCGTTCAAAGTATGTCACGCAGGGGAAACTGTTGGGATAATGCAGTGACCGAAAGCTTCTTTCATACATTGAAAGGTCATGTGGTCCATGGCAGTGTGTTTGCCACTCGAAAAGAAGCGAATACAGTCTTGTTTGACTATATTGAGATTTATTACAATCGGGTCAGAAGGCATTCCGCAAACGGCTGGTTAAGCCCAGAAGCCTTTGAACAGAAATATTTTAAGAATTTAGAGGGATTTGTTGTCCACGATACTGTCTAGGATCAGATCAATCCTGAGAATTTATCAACTTGTTTATACTTGTTAAAGCTTTTGACCCCAGGCAAATGGGATTTTTATTTCATCAATCTTAAAAATTGAGGATTATTGACCTTGATTTGTAAATTGTTTTTATACTCCTCAATGGTTCCACGAGCACAAAAACGCTGACCAACCATGTGATCAATACGCCCAAAACGCTCTTCAAACCACTTGTAATTATTATCCCATACTAAAAGCGTCAGTGATTGATTAGGATATTTTTTATCAAGATTTAAATAGTGGCGATTGTCAAAATGTTTGACCTCTGCCAACTGACCACAGGCCATAACACTCTTGCCAACATGAAATGGCGCTTTAATTGCCTCAATTTTAGCTTCCTGAGCGATAGAGCTAACACTTGCTAAAGACAGTAGAGACGTGACTAAAATTTTTTTTAGCATGAGATATACCTTACTTATTTAATGATTATAAACCTGATTTTCTGGAGAACGAATAACAATCTGAGGCATACCTTTATAGCTTTCTATTAAGCCAGAGATACAAATATTGCTACCCTCTGATATTGGCATGGTATTGTTTGACCACATCACCGCGCTGAATTGATGTTTTGGATACTGTCCACCAAAATTTATATATGTTGCTTTTGATGTTTGTGAAATTTGACTGACTTCACCACAGACAGTCGTATTTTCCCCAATAAATTTATCGACTTCATAGACTGAAATCTGACGGGATGACGATAAATTTGTATCGCCTATATTTTCTTCAAATGGATTTGCGACAGTCGGTTTAACAATCTCTCTTGATTGAGCAACTTGTTGAATTTCAGATGGTGTACTTTCTACCTGCCGTTTATTGCCTACTACTGGAGTAAATCTCTCAGGTAAATTTTGAGTTTCCTGAACAATTAATGATTCTTCTTGTGACGGAACAGTAATTTCATCTCCTATTGAAGAAGTACCATAATCTGCTTCAGACCTCGAATCACTTTTCGAAACTATCAAGTACCCTACTATCAAAACCATGAAAACAATTAAGCAAGCAATCATAGTCTTGTATTGCTTATTCTTACGCATTTGCTCTTGATATATAGGATCAAGACCAGCTCTTCTCTTAAGCTCTAGCTCATACTCTTCTTTTTTCTTTTGTAACTCCAGATCATATTCTTTTTGTTTTTTTTGCAGTTCTAAATCATCCTTTTTCTTTTTGTTCTCGAGCTCATTATCACTCTCAACTTGTGCAAACGCAGATATCAGCAAGAGAGCCACAAGGATAACGACTATAGTACCTATTACACCCATCACATACCTCTACATAATCTGCTGTAAAGAATTCAAAACCATCTGCGGTTTGCCCTTGTACTCTTCGATCATCCCTTTCACGCAGAGTGTATTATTTTCTACGTTTTGAAGTTGTTGGCTGACATCCGAATTATTGTTCCAAATAACAATAGTAAAGGTCGGATAAGGATAAGGTCGATCAAAATTCAAATAGACTCCTTTAGAGAATTTTTTGTATTGTGCAACCTGCCCACAAATTACTTTATTTTCACCAACATAATATATAGCCTGTGATGCTTCTATATAAGACTCACTATAACCATTACTGAGAGAGATTGGTTGATCTGAGAAATGAGTCTGTGTTTGAAGTGCCTGAACCTCTGTATTCGGTGCTGATGTTTTGGATTGGATATAAACGACTGCACCAAGTGCAATTGAAGCTACTACGCCAGCACCAACCATTAAATACTTACGAATTTCTTTCTTGATTGACCCCAAATGTTCAGCTTGCCGACCTTTCATATCTGAGAGTTCTTTCCGAACATTATTAAGCTCTTCCATATGATTTTGCTTAAATACATTGAGACCACTACGAACTTGGCTCAGCTCATTCGTCATATCCACGGATGGATCTTGATGCTCTTTAACTCGGAGTCTTTCGTATTCTGCGATTTTTGTCTCATATTCATGAATGAGACTTTGGATCTGTTGTTGCTTTGATGCATCAGTAATTTGTCGATTTGCTTGTGTTTTTAAAGCTTGACGTATCTCGTTTATCACTTGGTTCTGTTGGTTAAATGCTTTTTTATTTGTATAACGCAACACAATACCAAACTGTTTGATCAAATCATTTTGACGTTCTAAAAAGTCATTAAATACTTCATAGCCTTTATTATTAATTTTGGCATAGCCGTCTAATTCAATCGGAAGTTTATACCCTTTTTTCTCATTCACGATCATAAAGTCGATATAACGATTCCCTGTTTTACTGTCTTTGAATGGAAACTGAGCAACAACATCATCAGGTTTAATTTCTGGGATTTGACTTAAAATTTCGTCAACAAATTTTTCTTCATATCCAACGATATGTTGAATTTTATGACGATTTGCATCTTTCCACTGTACCCAATCTAACATTTTATTTATCTCTTCACTGCACCCCTCTCACTCACCCTGAGACAAAATCATGAATTAAGTAAATTTTCTTGATGGATCGTGATGCAATTTTTGTTTAATCCATGATTTATAAATGTATTTTACGTTATATAAAGATAAATACAAAATAATTTTAAGCTTCATCATTAAAAAACCCAATCCAGGACAGAGCTTGACCACTTTTAACAGTGATCAAGCGATCCCTTCAGTTCTTATCCAAACAAATCAGCCCGTGCTTCCTCTAACTCACGATCTGCTTTAAAGCGATTACAATACGGATGTAACAATGTGCCATTCTCTACATCACCGCGACCACCAACAGAGCGTGCGATAATATGGTCGTGTTCAATACTATCTAAATGTAATAAGCCATCACACACTTCACAGAAATTATGTCGTGCCGCCTCAATTCTTTGCTTAATTAAAGCCTTTGTAAAGCTTGAGAACTGTGTTGAATTTTTCCGATTCGATGGCATTAAACCGAGGATATAACCCGATACATCATCTACCAGTTGATAATCATAATCTGCTTCAAAATTTTGCTGGAAAAATTCAGTAAAGTTGATGTATGGAAAACTTTTTGAAAATACCATCATGATGGTATTCATAGTGTTCGGATCATCCACATCAATGTCCACTCTTTTGGCCACTTCAATGAATGCCAAATAGACCAGCTCTAAACGCTCATGCCCCTTCACCCCACTCCCATATTTACCAATGGTTTCAGTAATCATAATGGGGAAGTTGGCAATTAGCATTTCAACATTACTTCGTACTGCCGTAAATTGGCGTAATTTACGCTGATCGTGAATATCAGACATAATGCTAAACCATGCCAGTAAACTGGTGATCTGCACACGCGTATCTTTAAAGAAATATAGCTGCGGATGTAACCCCAGACTGACTAAATGCGGATCATAAGGCGATGTCACCATACGGGTCAGTACTGCATACAAGCGTTGCAAATGATGGAGTACCGACGTCGCTAAACTTGCCCCAGAAAAATACTCCTGCGTATCACCTCTGGTCAAAATATCAAATAACTCATGCACGATCCCAATCCGTTTGCCATGCGTCATGTAGGTATTGAGTAGCATATTTTGGAAAACCAGATGATGAATCTTTTCACCTAGTTCGATCATCTGATTTTCAAGATCACTGCCTAGCTGCATCAGGGTACTTTTATTATCATCTAAATAGCAACATGCTGACGTAACATAGTAGCGAACCGTCCCTCGATGACTTAAATGATACGCTTCGTTTTTATCCAAACTCTTGGTATCTGAGTTCATACTTTCAAACACACGGCGCGCATCTTCGGGTGATCCCATCACCTGCACAAAACGCATTTTTAAATGTTTAATATTGTTTTTAGCTTCCTTAAATTCCTCCAACTCGGAAGTCATAATCTTTTGAAAATCCGCATATTGACTTAAAGATTTCCGCAATGTACGTAATTCTTCTTTTTGTGAAGACGTAAATTTGGGGGCATCCTTGACTTGCTCATCAACAAAGTAACGTTTGATCCAAGCATAGACACTCGATAATCGATGGCCACCATCAATTAAATACATATTCCCTTGTTGATCTTTCCAATACAAAAAGGTCAGCCACGCATTCGGATCAGTCGTACATGCATTAATGAAACGAATAATATCGCGTAGACTCCAATATTCTGTAGAGCGTTGATTATCGGCTTTATAGAGCTTGTCGATAATTTCACTCTGGGCAAAATCCGCGAGCGTAATTTCAAAATCGTCTCGTTGAATACTGTACTGCTCTGGATAGGCCATCATAGGGCGACGGTTTAATACGTTTTTTAATAACATGGTTTGTGCCATGGGAAGATTCCTTATTTTTTGTGTCGTGTCCCCTTACCCACCGGATTATGGGTATATTGAGGACACCAGGATGAATAAAATGTGTTGCTATAGGTTCAAGGCTTAAGGCTTGGATACAGACAACGTGTTAGGTTTCGTTTCAAAACCCACATCGCTTAGGTAGCTTTGCCAAGCATGTCGTTGTTTTGGGTCTTGTAATAACTTGGCGACTCGGGAGCTAAAGCCTGCCAAAGTTTCTCCGACATCAGCATAGCAAGAGGCAAAACCCGTATGCTGTGCTAGTTTTTGCGCAAAATAATGAATCTGCTTGGCACTCATGCCCTGTGGTTTAGATGACTGCGCTTGCTCAGATATCGCCTGACGCATGGATCCTTTGTTGTATTTGTGGCTATAGGCATGGATAAGCCAATCAGCAAAGTGATACAGCATCAAATTGGCATTGCTGAGTCGATCTTGATTGTAGATTTCAAAAGCACGGCGTTCTCTTTCAAACCATGGCGCCGTGATGAGGGCTTGGAATGAAATTTGATCATTGGCTAAAAATACTTCTGTCTCAAGTTTTTCAACATCGAGCCAGGTATTTTTATATTTAGATTCTTCTGAAAGATTCTTTGGGAGATTCTGTGTACCGTTGACGGCACTATTCAAAGTCCCGTTGTTGGCATGATTAGTCGTGCCGTTGTTGGTACTATTCATTGCAAATAATGGTGCCTGATTTGGTATCATTTCTCGTCCATGAATACCCATCAAACGGTAGACTTTAACCCGTTTAGTTATGCCTTTACGTTCACCCGTATCCTCGATTAATCCTTCTTCTAGCAGTTCAGCAATAATTTTAAGCACGGTTTTACGTTCAAGACCTGTATCTCGTTCTAGACGTGCCATGCTTGGGTAACAGCAATGGTCTTCCCCAGCACGGTCAGCCAACGACAACAGCAATAAACGTTTTAAGGGTTTACGGCTGCCCCCTGGTTTTTCGTTGAGTTCGAGTTTCCATGCCCAATTGGTTGCATCTAAGCTCATAACGCCACCTCACTTGCTTTAACAATGAGGTAAAAAGCCATGCGTTGGGTATTTAAATACTGCCCATTATTTTGAGCAGCACAAAGCATATTGCCATTTACAGGCAACTGTGATAATTTTCTTTGCATATTCAAACCTCAGATGTTTGAGTTCTTAAAAAGCCTGATCTGATCCATCAGGCTTTTTTACTTTTAAAATTCCTAAAGCCTTATATTCAATATCGAAAAATCTATTTCTTAATATCTTTCTCTCCTATTTCCATAAAATTTATATGTGGAATTTCTGGGAATTTTTTAGCTAACAATAATGCAGATTTCTCTGGCACCATGTAGCCCCATTGATATATTGCTTGCCGAGTAATATTTAAATGCTTAGCAATTTTCGGTGCATTTAAATAGCTCAATGCATCAATTGTTTTCATTTCTATTAACTTCATGCAGACACCTTTTGAAGATCAGTCTCAAGTTAAAGTAAAGTTTACTTTACTTAATATTATAAAGCAAACTTTACAGATAAAAAGTTAAGCTTACTTTACTACTTTATGGGTAAAAGATATGTCCACGTTGCAAGAACGTATGGCTTTGGCAAAGCAACATTATGAAAAGATTAAGGGAAAAAAATTTAGAAATGTTGAATTAGCTGAATATTGCAAGGTAAGTAAAGTTAGTATTGGCCAATGGTTAAATGGACCTACAAAGGAATTAGAGGGTTCGAACTTAACTCGTGCAGCAGATTTTTTGGGCGTAAATCATAAATGGTTAGCAGGTGAGCGCTCCCCTATGCTAAACGCTGATACTGTTTCTTCTCCACAAATAGAACCTATCTCATCTTTAATACCTTTATTATCTTGGCAACAGGCCAATCAAAAAGACTCATTAAAAAATATCAACGCAAATCATAAAAATTGGCTAGCAGCACATCCTCATATGACCAAGGATTGTTATGCCTTAGAAGTTTTAGGCGAATCTATGCTGCCAGAATTCCGTCCACATGATTATCTGTACGTCACTACTGATCTAGAATCAGTATCCCTTAAGACAGGAGATTTTGTGATTGTACAAACTCAAGATCATCAAGAGGCCTTATTTAAACGCTTAGTCATAGAAACTGATGGTATGTTTTTGCAGGTTTTAAATGAAAAATGGCCACAACAAACAATACCATTAACGGCATCATTTAAAATTATGGCAAAAGTAGTGGGATTCTGGCGAGATTTAAGTAATTCAAGTGTATCTTAAGGATTTTTAATAAGAGTATTTTATGAAGCTATAGCAGGTTTTTCAAAATATGACTAGCAATTGATGTATCAGCACCCATTTTGCCACGTAAAGTATTGGCAATATTCCACAGTTGTTTTTGTAATTGATGCAATTGTACTTGAGTCATTAAAGCGTACCCATGATTGGTCAAATGATTAAATGGGCTTAGTTTACAATAGTTCTTGTAAAAGTAAAAAACAAACCAAAAAATATGTACGCTATATAAAGATTTAAGGATGTGTTAAAACATGTAAATAAGTTGGAACTATTGAATCATTTTCTAGCGTCTATTAGCTCATATTTTTAAATCAAGATGAGCTGATATATGTAGATGCGAATTCTTGGTTTAATCCATTCTGTAGACCTCTTGCGAAAGTAAAAATCACCTCCATATAAATTTCATGAGATATCAGAAATTAAACCGTTTTTCAGATTCTGAATTCAAACGCTTAGTTGGCGTACCTCGACGAGTTTTTACTGAAATGGTAGAGGTTCTAGAAAAAGCAGAATCACTCAAAAAGAAATCAGGTCGACCTCATACTTTAGATATAGAGGATCAGTTGTTATTAACTCTCAATTACTTACGCAACTACAGCACTCAACTGGAATTAGCGGCAAATTACCATATC
>NZ_JCAKMX010000041.1:0-10365 GCF_059515825.1 Acinetobacter sp. CY17 | reverse complement strand
GCTGCGATATCTTCTTCGACCGCTTCGTCCCATAGATGGATTTGTTTTGCGGTGAGATGTTCGTTTTTACTGCCGAATTTATGCTTTTTAAACAGCGCCAGTTCATGCTCGTATTTTTGATTGAGAATAGAAAGATGCTGAACTTTGGCATCCAATTGCTGGTTTGATTTTTCTAATTCTTGATTTGATTGTGCCAGAGACTGATGCTGCATTGCCAACTGCTGGGTAAATTCCAGCAGTTGTTCATGGGTCAGTTGGCTTAAGTCAGGCAGCGTATTCATGATCGCAGTATGCCTGAGGTCATGACGCAGAGGAAATAGAACGTTTGGAGAATAGCAGAATAACCGAGCTTGGTTTAGAGCATTGTGACCACTTGCTGTCGTCCAATGCGCTGCCAGGGCAAACCCTGGATTAATGCCTGTAACTGTTCCGGGTTGAGGGCCACGGTTTCACCTTGGTGAACTTGAGCCCAGTGGAATTTTCCCTGTTCCAGCCGCCTGGCACACAGCCAGATGCCCAGTCCATCATGTACCAGCACTTTCATACGATGGCCACGTTTATTACAGAACAGGTAAGCACAATGCGGTTTAATGTAGCCAAAGGCTCTCACCACCTGAGCCATGACAGTATCCATCCCTGCTCGCATATCCAGAGGTTGGGTAGAAAGCCAGATTTCATCAATGCGGATCATGTTGCCAGTGCCTTGAGTAATTCTGCTAAAGCAGATATTTCTGATACTTGCCATTTCAAGCCAATTTCTGCTTTTGAGTGGGGTAAAGTAATTTGAACCTTTAACATGTCAGTAGGAGTAGGATCTAATGGTGCAGAGCAAGATAAGGCAATAAATGCAGGTTTATTCGGTAGTGGTGAGCGATCACTCCCTGGCTTAGCATCAATTAAGCGAATCCATTTGGATACAAGATTTGTATTCAATCCATGTTGCAAAGCGACCGAAGCAATTGAAACGTCCGGTGCTTTACAAGCCTGAACGATCTGCTGTTTAAATTCAGCACTGTATGTTCTTCGTTTTTTCGCAAGAGATGCGATGGATGTCTGGTGATTTGTAGTCATAAATTTTAGTCCCCACTTGTTTTTAAGTGGGGGACTAAATTAAGGCTTATAGGATGAATTCATAAGGTGTGTTCAGCGGACGCTTACAAGCCATACACAACTAACTTCTATGTCAAAAATATGAATAGATTATTTGTAAGTAAATATCTATCTAAAAAAATAATATATATTATTGATTTTAAAAAATTAAATAAATTTAAGATCAATAACACTCAATACATAAGAAGAAATAATCATTCATACAGAGTAAAAAAAATTAATATTTTAGAAAAAAAGTAGGAAACCATATTGATCAAAATTAAATCAAATGATAATTTCTAAAAAAAAGAGATGAGTTCTAGGATGGTTTCAAGACAACAACAATTACGGTGGCTGCAGGAAGGACGTGGTCAAGGGCAATTAGACACATACAAGCCTTTTCTGAATGTCAGAGATAATAAGTCGCTGACTGAAAGATCGAGTCGTGTATATGGTTATAAGACCCAAAGGACTCACCATTTATTTTCTGACTTAGAATTAGCACTATTTTTAGCCCTAGACAGAATTCAGGATATTGAAGATATACGGGAGCAAATCCCACTCGATCTTGAAACTACTGTTCAAATTGCTGAAGATCTAAAAATTCCACACCCCATTGAAAAAAATGTCCATCAAATCCTTACCTCAACATTTTTTATCGTCAATCACTCTCCTCTAAAGCCCCCTTGCTTTGTTGTAAAAGCGCTTAAGTCGATACACCTAGATCAAAAAAGGACCATTGCTCAATTAGAACTCGAGAGACGTTATTGGGAGCAAAAAAACATACCTTGGTTTCTCTTTACAGAAAAAGATATTTCATCTACAGCTATAGATAATATTAAATGGCTATACCCATTGAATAAAGTAAATAATGATATCTACACCTTCTCAAAAATGGATTTCTACCAAAATTATTTTCTTCAAAAACCTGAACTTACACTGATAGAGCTATCAAAATATCTTGATACTCACTACTCAATGGAAGCAGGTGCCTCTCTTCTAGAAATTAGGGAATTGCTTGCTCAGCGCTATTTTCTTTTCGATATCACTAAAGGCTATAGAAAGATTTGTGGTCGTGACATTGAGATCGGAAACATTCAACATTTGGAGAAACTTCGCAATGTTTCAGGTGAATAATGTTTATCAATTAGATCATGTTTTATTTCGGATTCTAAAAATATACCCTCAGTATTTAGTGTGGATGGATATACAGTCTAATAAAGCCTTGCCTGAACTTATCCCAATTTCTGAACTTGAACAACACGTTATCTCTGGTCAAGCCCAACTAGCACATGACCCCTTTTCAGATCTCTGTTTGCTCTCTGTAGATACAGGATCTATTTACCAGATAAAACGTGATCATAACTTTGCCATAATTAAAAGAATTATTGAGCATGAACGCTTTTATGATCCTAAAGAACGTGCTTATCTAATTGAACAAGTTGTACAACAAAAAATCGCAACTAAACAAACGATTTATCGTCTATTACGATGCTATTGGCAACGTGGTATGACACCTAATGCGCTTATTCCTCAATATTATAATTCTGGTGGAAAAGGGATAAAAAAAACCGTCACTGAAAAAAAATTAGGTCGACCACGTGTTATTTCTGTTGGTACAGGTGCATTAATTGATAAAAGCGTGGAAATATTATTTAAGAAAGTTATCAATCAATACTTACTCAATGACAAAAAAATTTCCATTAAATACGCTTACCGTAAATTTCTGATACTGTATCAGGAGGAATACCCTGATATACCAAAGACTGAGTATCCTTCTTTTTGGCAATTTAAATATTTTTATGAAAGAGATTTTAGCCGCACTTTTAGGCTTAAAAAGCGTTCTCCTCAAATTCAATATTTGAAAGATAACAGACCTTTATTGTCTACAACAAATTCACAAGTTTCAGGGCCAGGTTCTCGATATCAAATTGACGCAACAATTGCAGATATATATCTCATTTCTGACTCTGATCGCTCATGCATTATTGGTCGGCCAACTGTCTATTTTATGATAGATGAATTTAGTCGTATGGTGACCGGTATGTATGTTGGTCTCGAAAATCCATCATATGTTACGAGCATGCAAGTTCTACGTGTTGCCATGTGTGACAAAGTCAAATATTGTCAAAGTTTTGGCCGTGAAATACGTTCTGAGGATTGGCCCTGCATCGGTTTACCTGAAGCAATTTTAGCAGATCGTGGTGAACTACTCGGTCATCAAATTGAACACCTAGAAAAAAGTTTTGCTATCCGAATTGAAAATGCCCCTGCATATCGAGGTGATCTTAAAGGTATTATCGAGCGATATTTTCGTACCATACAGGCTGACTTTAAACCCTATGCACCAGGTGTTGTACAACCTATTAAAGAAAAGAAACGTGGGGGTAAAGATTATCGGCTAGATGCTACTCTGACCATACATGAGTTTACCAAGATTATACTTAATTCTGTGTTAATGCATAATCAGACACATGAAATCAGATCTTATGATCGTGATATCGATATGCCGACAGATCTTCCAAATATTCCATTACATCTGTGGAATTGGGGGATCCAAAATAGGACTGGTAAATTAAGAACAGCTTCTGAACGTGCGATCTACATTGCTCTCCTCCCCCGGACTGAAGCTACACTGTCGCATTTAGGCCTTAAAGTTTTTGGTGTTTACTATATTTGTAAAGAAATCTTAGAAAATGGTTGGATGCATCGCTCTACATCAATACAGCGCCCACAAAAATTAACCATAGCCTATGATCCGGCTAATGCTGAAAAAATATATGTGTTTTTTTCGCAGTCTAACTCTGAGTATTGGGAAGCACAACTAGCACAACGCTCAAGAGAATTTATAGGCTGTAGTTTTTGGGAAGTTTGGAAAGTTAAGAAGGAGCAAAAGTCTAGCCAGGCAAATTACCATACCTCATTACAAATTGCCCGTGCTGAATTAGAACGTTCAAATGAAGAAATCATTCAAAAAGCCCTTGAATCGACACGACAATCAACCCGAAGCAATGCTGATCGCCTTTCAACCATTAAAGAGAATCGTATAAAGGCACGCGACCAAGAAAGAGAAGTGCTCAAAGAATCAGTACCTACCCGTAAATCAAATCAAGAACGACCAAGCAATATCGTTTCTTTTTCAAAAGGTAAAGCACACACAGATGACCAGGATCAATACGATCGACCTGCATTTTTTGATCAATTATTCGATGATGATTAAAGTGAGGAAAAAAAATGAAAGTCAACGCCATTTATCAACCGAGCTTTGGTCAATATAGAGGCAATCCACTTATAGAAGCATTGCCGCCAATACGTAATTTCAACGATATTAAAACAGCTTTGAAATGTACAGTAGATATTAGTCCGTTTGAGAAACATGAACCCGGAGTGGTTAGAAGTCATCTGATTTCTCAGCTCATGAATAGTTTTTTTCTGCCTATTTCAAGACACTATTCACTTGAGCAAAAGCTTGGCATTATGATTCGTGATGGATATGTCGCACGTAATCTTGAAAAAGGTGAATTAGCTACTCACCTGCAAAATGGTTACGAACGAATGATGACAGGGGATATCCATGCGTTTCGATTTAAAACAGCACAATCGACTGCCAAGAGTATGTCTTTTATTGGCTGTTCAGGGAGTGGAAAAACCACCACATTAAATCGAATTCTAGCAACATATCCTCAGGTCATTTTTCACGAAAAATATAACTTCACCCAAATTGTCTATCTTAAAATTGACTGTCCACACGATGGATCATTAAAAAGCTTATGCTTACACTTTTTCAGAGCTGTGGATTCTGCAATTGGCTCAGATTATGAAAGAAAATATGCTTTAAAAAGGCATGGTGTTGAAACGCTGATGCATCTAATGAGCCAAATTGCCAATCTTCACGCGATTGGCTTATTAATCATCGATGAAATTCAACATTTGAGCGTTAATAAATCTGGGGGAGAGAAAAAGATGCTTAATTTTTTCGTCACCCTCGTCAATATCATCAGCTTACCTGTTGTAATGGTCGGTACACCAAAAGCACGCCCTATATTTGATGCTGATTTCAGATCAGCTCGAAGAGCAATTGGATTTGGGGCAGTATTATGGGAGCCGATCAGAAATGAAAAAAATAGTGTTTCTCCTCACACTCAGCAAGTGATCAAGTCTGAATGGGTGGGGTTTACAGATACACTTTGGAAATACCAATGGCTGACTAAAGCAGATCTTTCTCTATCTGAAGATATACGGGAATGTTGGTATAAACTATCTCAAGGTATACCAGATGTGGTGGTGAAACTGTTTGTATTGGCTCAGATCAGAGCGATCGAGACTGGGGTAGAACGTATTACGATCAGACTGCTAGAAACCACCTACATGCAGGACATGATCCCAATCCATGCCATGATTGAGGCATTACGCAGTGGGGATCCTCAAAGAATTGCACAGTACTCAGACTTAAGTATCCCTGAAGTCGACAAAAAATTACTGTACTTGCAGGAAAAGATTAGACAAGAACATGGCGAGAAAGATGATGTCGATATCTATGATGGAAACTCACAGGCGATTCGTCTGCATCGACTATTGGTTGAATTGGGGTATCAATCAGATCTACTCCCAAACATGATTAAAAGAGCATTTCAGTCTCATCCAAATACAGACATACAAACTTTGTTGCCTGTGATTATGGAATGGCTCAAAGATGAAAATGACCTCGAAAAAGTCATGGAAAATGATCAGAAAAAAGCGCTCCAATCCCCTCGAAAACCTACCATCAAAGCTGCAGCATGGCATCAATTAGATAATGCTGACTTACGTTTTCAGTACAGTCAAAAAGACCCTCTTCTTTCATTTTATCGACACCTGAAAGATCACACAGGGTATGTAATTGATATTGAGCAATGGCTCAGGGAGAGTCATCAACATGTTTAATTTTCCCACGCCTTATCCTGATGAGTTGATTTACAGTACTGTAGCACGTGCTGGAGTACGTCTGGCCCTCACTAGCCCGAAACAACTCCTTGATGAAGTGTTTCAAAATCGTAAAGTTTCTGCAACGGTAGATCTTCCATGTCATCTTGAAAAAATTTTGCACTGGCTACCCCAAAGAATTTATGATTTAAATCATCTTATTGATAAACACACACTATTCCCAATATATGCTTGCTTTATTCCCGAAGAAAGACGCCAAAACTGCTTACATTTCATGCAAGGAGCATCGCATGGTGCTTTGCACTTAGCTGTAGGACTCAATGCATCAAAAGTTCATATTCCGGAATACTTACGCTACTGTCCTCAATGTTTCGAAGAACAATTACAAAGCTATGGCGAATGGTATTGGTCTAGACTGTGGCAAATTCCAGGTGTTAGTTGCTGTCCTCAACATGGGAAACTCCTCAATAGCAGCGTGCAATATAGATCCGTCCATAAGCATGAATTCAAAGCCGCTTGTTTAGAGAACTGTCCAACACATGCCCAAGAACCCGCCTCCCTAGATGAAATTTTGATTGCACAAAAAGCCATTGAACTTTGTTCACTTACAAACACCCCGTCTGCTAACTTAGCGCAATGGACACTTTTTTATAAAGACCTTGCCTTAAAACATCATATGGTCAAAGGCAAACATCACATAGTACATGAACTCATTTACCAAAAGATTATGCAACGTTGGCCGATGTCATTTCTAATACAGCATGGACTAAGTGATCTGTGTACGGAAAATAGCTGGCTTCATCATATGTTTAGAAAACATCGACGTAGTTTTTCTTACTTAGAACATTTAATCGTGATTGAAGCATTTTACGCTGGGAAGTCTTGGACTTTTCAAGAGATTCTCAAAGCGGTGAAAGCATATTCACCTACGCCAACAAGCTTCTGTGACAACACCGTAGGCGAAAAGTTACAACCCACAGTTATCCATACCCAACGTCATTTATGGTTAACTGCTTTAGCACAAACTTCTATTGTGAATGCAAGACGACAAAATACAGCCCTGTATGCTTGGTTATACCGTAATGATAAAAAATGGCTAGTAGAAACCAATGCTCAGAAACAGATGCCATTTATTCCATCTGGAAAAAAAGTCAATTGGAAACAACGTGATTGGGAAGGCGTCAAAACATTACTTCGCTTACACCAACAATTGCTGGAAAACCTTGACTCTCCTCGAAGAACAAGAACCTGGTGGATCAAACAGTTGTCAAGCCCGTCAACCATTGAAAAAAATCTCGCGAGCTTGCCATTGATCACCAAGTTTCTAAACACTTACCAAGAAGACACCAGCTGCTATCAAATTCGACGTTTATCACGTGAATTGCTTCTCACCAAACGCAATAATGAATCCATATCCTTGTGGGTACTACTGAGAAAAACCGGTTTAACAACAGACAGAATGACTCAGGAAACACAGACCTTCCTTAACCATGTTATACAACACGATCAGCTGATTAAGGTGTAATAATGCTAAAAGACTTTCCTGAAAATACGATTATTCGTTCCATCGGCCCTATTTATAAAGAGCAGAGAAACAAAGCGTGGAAGATTAAACTCCATCTGCAAGAGCTGGAATCGAAAAAACAATATACTCTAGGGTATAGATTCTCAAATATGCATCTTTTTGCACGCCAAAAATGTCTAAATCCAACACCCAATTCTAAATTACTAGAACCCCTCATTTTGACCTATAAAATTGAGCATCTTAGACGTTGGCATAACAGTTGCAACGTCTACAACCGGCAAAACCAAGTATCTCAGGTTATGACAGATGTAGAGCAGCGCTATGAAAATACTTGGGTACATTTACCCAAAATTGAACTGGCACGTGCCTTATTTTTTCATAATGCCTACCTTGCTCGCAATGCACTTCATCCAGAATTTTTAGATCTAGAATTTGCTGTACAGAAAATCTCGAAAGCGCATTACATCATTAATGAATTGGTGCCAAAAAGTTTTCCGGCTGCGCTATATGAGTCTGTTGAAATGCGCAGTGTATTGGCTTGGATTTTAATTAATCGTGAAATTAAAGCCTGCTATAAAAGTATCCATGCTCATTTTATGGCACAAAAATATACAGACCAATCAACAGAACTATGGAACTTTGACTTTAGTTGTCCATCTTTAAAAAACACCGAAATCACTGTAAAAGCTTACTATTCAAAAAAATCGAATCAGATTTATATTAATGAAATTCTCGAAATTAAGCATATACCCTCCAAGCTGCCTGATTTAATTGAATTTTCTAGCACCCGCTTCATCCAAAAACAAAATGAAGTTACCAGCGATAAAGTAAAAGGTGGTTATGGCATTGAAAAAATGCCGGATGAGCCTAAGATCGATGATGTTCAAGAAGCAAACTCTGATAAAGGGACGGTGATTATCAAATCTGAACCCGTCTTGCTTAGTTTTCAGCAACCCATCTGTACAGCAAAACGATATATCAAACGCAAAGGAGCAAATCAACCATATGGAGAAGAACAAGGCATCCTCGATGATCCTGAAGTGGTTGCAACAGATGAACCCTCTATCTTAGGGACCGTTGGCCAAGGTGAATTCATGGGGCTTGCAGAAGATGCTGAATACGCAGAATATTTCAGTAAAGGCTTTGATGCATTTAAACAGGTGATGATAGGTTTAAATGACGCAGAGATTATCAAATTGACATCAGAAGAACCATATTATCATCGACTACCTAAAGTCGGTAAATCACGATTAAATTATCTCATTCATCGAGATCAGCCTCGTTCTTTACTAGAGTTCAGATTTAATTACAAAAAGAGGCCTTTTAGTATCTTTGAAATCGATCTTGATGACCAGGCAAAAAACATTTCTACTCTTTTAATGCAATGGAATTTGCAAACAGAGTATGATGAAAAGATTATCAAAGAGCTGACCACATTAATCATAAAACATTCATTGCGTTGGCCAAAGAAAGAAAAACTTTCAAAATGGGGGATGGTAAAAATGATCAATCACCCTAAGAAGTCAAATTCATCCGTCGAATATACCTTAGATGAGATAAAAATCTGGCGACAGAATATCGCGAGGCATTTATCTTGTTTTGAATAATTGTAGGTAGATGGTGTCCACATGCATTCTACATCTATGAATGTGCTTATATCTTCATGCCGTCGTAAGCATCCGCTCAACACATGTTCTAAATTCCAACCATAAGCCTCAATTGAGTCCCCACTTAAAAACAAGTGGGGACTAAAATTTATGACTACAAATCACCAGACATCCATCGCATCTCTTGCGAAAAAACGAAGAACATACAGTGCTGAATTTAAACAGCAGATCGTTCAGGCTTGTAAAGCACCGGACGTTTCAATTGCTTCGGTCGCTTTGCAACATGGATTGAATACAAATCTTGTATCCAAATGGATTCGCTTAATTGATGCTAAGCCAGGGAGTGATCGCTCACCACTACCGAATAAACCTGCATTTATTGCCTTATCTTGCTCTGCACCATTAGATCCTACTCCTACTGACATGTTAAAGGTTCAAATTACTTTACCCCACTCAAAAGCAGAAATTGGCTTGAAATGGCAAGTATCAGAAATATCTGCTTTAGCAGAATTACTCAAGGCACTGGCAACATGATCCGCATTGATGAAATCTGGCTTTCTACCCAACCTCTGGATATGCGAGCAGGGATGGATACTGTCATGGCTCAGGTGGTGAGAGCCTTTGGCTACATTAAACCGCATTGTGCTTACCTGTTCTGTAATAAACGTGGCCATCGTATGAAAGTGCTGGTACATGATGGACTGGGCATCTGGCTGTGTGCCAGGCGGCTGGAACAGGGAAAATTCCACTGGGCTCAAGTTCACCAAGGTGAAACCGTGGCCCTCAACCCGGAACAGTTACAGGCATTAATCCAGGGTTTGCCCTGGCAGCGCATTGGACGACAGCAAGTGGTCACAATGCTCTAAACCAAGCTCGGTTATTCTGCTATTCTCCAAACGTTCTATTTCCTCTGCGTCATGACCTCAGGCATACTGCGATCATGAATACGCTGCCTGACTTAAGCCAACTGACCCATGAACAACTGCTGGAATTTACCCAGCAGTTGGCAATGCAGCATCAGTCTCTGGCACAATCAAATCAAGAATTAGAAAAATCAAACCAGCAATTGGATGCCAAAGTTCAGCATCTTTCTATTCTCAATCAAAAATACGAGCATGAACTGGCGCTGTTTAAAAAGCATAAATTCGGCAGTAAAAACGAACATCTCACCGCAAAACAAATCCATCTATGGGACGAAGCGGTCGAAGAAGATATCGCAGC
>NZ_JCAKMX010000040.1:0-10618 GCF_059515825.1 Acinetobacter sp. CY17 | reverse complement strand
GCTGCGATATCTTCTTCGACCGCTTCGTCCCATAGATGGATTTGTTTTGCGGTGAGATGTTCGTTTTTACTGCCGAATTTATGCTTTTTAAACAGCGCCAGTTCATGCTCGTATTTTTGATTGAGAATAGAAAGATGCTGAACTTTGGCATCCAATTGCTGGTTTGATTTTTCTAATTCTTGATTTGATTGTGCCAGAGACTGATGCTGCATTGCCAACTGCTGGGTAAATTCCAGCAGTTGTTCATGGGTCAGTTGGCTTAAGTCAGGCAGCGTATTCATGATCGCAGTATGCCTGAGGTCATGACGCAGAGGAAATAGAACGTTTGGAGAATAGCAGAATAACCGAGCTTGGTTTAGAGCATTGTGACCACTTGCTGTCGTCCAATGCGCTGCCAGGGCAAACCCTGGATTAATGCCTGTAACTGTTCCGGGTTGAGGGCCACGGTTTCACCTTGGTGAACTTGAGCCCAGTGGAATTTTCCCTGTTCCAGCCGCCTGGCACACAGCCAGATGCCCAGTCCATCATGTACCAGCACTTTCATACGATGGCCACGTTTATTACAGAACAGGTAAGCACAATGCGGTTTAATGTAGCCAAAGGCTCTCACCACCTGAGCCATGACAGTATCCATCCCTGCTCGCATATCCAGAGGTTGGGTAGAAAGCCAGATTTCATCAATGCGGATCATGTTGCCAGTGCCTTGAGTAATTCTGCTAAAGCAGATATTTCTGATACTTGCCATTTCAAGCCAATTTCTGCTTTTGAGTGGGGTAAAGTAATTTGAACCTTTAACATGTCAGTAGGAGTAGGATCTAATGGTGCAGAGCAAGATAAGGCAATAAATGCAGGTTTATTCGGTAGTGGTGAGCGATCACTCCCTGGCTTAGCATCAATTAAGCGAATCCATTTGGATACAAGATTTGTATTCAATCCATGTTGCAAAGCGACCGAAGCAATTGAAACGTCCGGTGCTTTACAAGCCTGAACGATCTGCTGTTTAAATTCAGCACTGTATGTTCTTCGTTTTTTCGCAAGAGATGCGATGGATGTCTGGTGATTTGTAGTCATAAATTTTAGTCCCCACTTGTTTTTAAGTGGGGGACTAAATTAAGGCTTATAGGATGAATTCATAAGGTGTGTTCAGCGGACGCTTACATAACTTTGCAAGGCGTCCAACATTAAAAAATAAGAATCGATGTCTGACTTTTGAGAGAGGTCCAAAATATCTCGTTCGAAAGCCGACCACCTAGTCTTATGTTGAATCTTTTCTAGGGCCTGCATTTTCCGCTGATGGGCATTGCGCTCATAACGGCATTTTTTAAAGATCTGTAGCTCTTTTTCAGAGAATAAAGACAGACATTGTTTATGTTCAAACAACTCTAAAAAAGCTTGGTCATTTCTACGTTTAAATGGCAATTTTTGCACGTCTTCATAAAGATTTTTCAGGTCGTCATTGGTCAAAATAAGTGCTTTTTTCGTGGTCATGTGTCGCAATTCTTCAATATTGTAAGTGATTGATTTTCCGTTTAGATTCCCTGTTAGTACAGTAAACTTTCGTGTTTATTACAGTGAACTGGACTTAAAAGATAATTCTTTATGTAAGAATTATCTTTTATCTCGTTTCCGTGTGTTAAATTAAATCGAAGATTTAATTTAACACACTCTCACTCGCCCTACGGGGTAAAAAGCAGCAGGAGCGATATATGTTTTTTGCAGGTCTGAAACATCTGACAAAATCGGCTTATGTGACCGAAAAAGGCAAAACGCTCAAGTCCGCTTCGGCCAAAGCTGCCTATCATTATCTGACTCGAACGGGTCAATTCTCTCGCCAGAAATCAGGTGAAATTATTGAGTTTGTTGAGCATGGCAATCTGCCTGCTTGGGCTCAAACAGAGCCCGCAAAATTTTGGAAAGCAGCAGATACCTACGAGCGAGAAAAAGGACGTGTGGCCACGACTTTAGCGATTGCGTTACCCAATCATATTTCAACGGAACAACGTGTGGAGTTGGCACAGGCCTTGATTCAGGAACTGTGTCATCAGTATCAGTTTCCTTACGCTGCTGCCATTCATCGTCATCCAGGTGCCTTGAGTGATATCGATCAACCGCATTTACATATCATGTATTCCGAACGTGGCTTAGATGGTATTCAACGTTCAGCAGAACAGTTTTTTAAGCAGTGGAATCGTAAAGCACCTGAGCGTGGCGGAACACGTAAATTGACTGCAGATGTATTGGGCTATGGCCGTGATCATGTCAACGTGTTCCGAGAGATTGTGGAACGACAGATCAATCAAATCCTCAATACGTATGCACCCACCAAGATCATCGAGATCAAAGGTGAAAAGATTGAAGTCCCAAGTTTAGTCTCTCGTCTCTCTACTGCAGAATACAACAAACAAAATGGTACAGCGTTAAGAGAAGTACCGATGATTCCTGCTCATCTACGCTACAGTAAGGATCCTGAAAAAATCAAAATGCTTGAGGAACTCAAAGCCACTATTCAAGCCAATCGCGCTTTTAATTTAGAAGAACTGTATTCAACGTATTATCAAGCACATATGCGCAGTAAAAAGCCTAAGCTTGCACATGTTGAGCTTAAAGATATCCCCGAACAGAACCCACGTGGAGGGGTTGATCATCAGAGCTATGAGAAGGTGTCGTTGTTTACTGCACAATGGTTGAATTGGTCGAAGAGGATTTACGATGAAGCCAGTCATTTCACTCTTCGAGACGAGTTGTTAGCCAACAACCAAGCTGTTCAAGATTATAAAATCGAGCGAGAAGTGGTCACTGAACGCACATTGGCGCGTGATGAAGCATTTCGTGATGTCCTGCGATATAGAACGCGTATTGCACACAGTATAGTTGAGCAGAAAACCTTAGACGATTATCAAATACTAAAACAGCTGGTCTTAGAGCTAATTGCATTATTGATGCAGAATGGACTATTTGATCGTGCTGAAAAGTTTACGCAGCTCCATCAAGTACAGCAGCACTTACAGTCACAATTTGATGTTACGACAGGGCATTATCATGTACTTGATCAGATCCTAGAAGAAGTCATCGACGATTGTGTAAAAGGCCAAGCAAGATTGTTGTATGGGTTAGAAAAAAATCCGCAGCAAAAGACTGAGCGTCCTGTTGATCAAGATCCTTCTCTTGATTTTTAAGCCGATTTCAAATGAACATTCTATTCTAAAAAGCGATCATTTTAATAAAATTAATCTGTTTTACATATTCTTATGAGTTTCATATTCTAAACCTAAGCCAGACAGGCATGAGATCTTAATCTCTACCCATTTAGCCACCTGATTTAGAGTCAAATTTTATGACCGGCCACTCCCCCTCTCGGCCGGTCTTTTTTTGCCTGAAATATAGATAAAAAAAAGCCCAACGTCCTGTTGGGCTTTTTTCGTATGGGGTAGTGCAAGGTATAACTCCTGTCGTACCTATCTTCCATGTTTTAGAACTTATCATTATTGTTTTTTGTTCTGGAACTTCCTGTTCCTGATGTACTCAGAATAGGTGAATCCTTAGCTCTGAGATATAGGCCATCTCCTCCGATACGTGTACGCTCAGGCTTACAGAGCGAATTTCGTATATGAGATTTTATGTTAAATAAATAACAGCATATGAATATTTATTTAAGTAAATAGCATAGATTTTCTAATTCACTATATGATAGGACAGTAATTTATTCATAAAAAAATATCTGGTCATGCTGTAGAATTGGTTTACTTTTCAAGTTTACTCAATACCATGATTATTAAAACTCCTATTCTAAGATCCAAGACATTAAGTGACCTAAATAATTGTAATATATGGTTAAAGATGGAATCAACTCAACCATCAGGTTCCTTTAAACAACGCAGTATAGGGAATGCTTGTACATATTACGCAGCACAAGGTGCCAAAAAGTTTATTAGTTCTTCAGGTGGTAATGCAGGAATTTCTGTAGCTTATATGGGCAATTCATTAAGTATTCCTGCGACTATTGTTGTGCCTAAAACAACTTCTCAAAAAGCAGTAGACATCATGCGTCAACAAGGTGCTGAAGTTATTGTTCATGGTGAAATTTGGACAGAAGCAAATGAATTGGCTCAACAGTTTGTTAACTCTGAGGCAATTTATATCCATCCTTTTGATGATCAATATTTATGGGATGGAGTAGCAAAAATTATCGATGAAACTCTTGAAGATGGCATAGTACCAAGTGCTGTTGTTTTATCTGTTGGTGGTGGTAGTTTACTCTCTGGTATTAGCCAAGGTTTATCTCAACATAACCTAAATATTCCAATTTATGCTGTAGAAACAGAAGGTACTGCTTCATTAAATACTGCAATTAAAATGGGACAACATATTAAATTAGATAAAGTAACTGGTGTAGCTACAACACTTGCTGCACAGCAAGTCTGTAAGCAAGCTTTTGAGCTTACTCAATCAAAAGAAATTAAGGGAATCACTGTTACAGATGAAGAAGCAATTACCGCTTGTTTTAAATTTTTAGATGATCATAGAACTTTGGTTGAGCCCGCTTGTGGTGCTACTTTAGCAACTTTATATAATCAAAAAATAGATTTTTCAGATTTAGATAATGTTTTGGTGATCGTATGTGGTGGTGCATCTATTTCTCTTGAGCAACTTTTGAAATACTGATATCAGAAATTTAGAGCATGTAAATCATTCTCTGTTTAATAAGTTTGATGTTTCTATGTCAAAGCTCAGTAACAGGTACTGAGCTTTTTCTATACATACAACACTAAAATTTCGCATAACGACCATTATGTTAAATGGACTCATTCCAAATCGTATCTAAGCTCTTTAAGTCATTGTATGCTTTTTCAAAATTACAAAATTTGAATGTTAAAACAGGAGATGAAAAAGGCTTTTCCCAAATTACTGATGTTACTAAATCATGTATATTAGCCCATGCTCTTCCAAATCGTATCCAGATGACTTCGGATTCAGTAACAACTTGTTCAACCATAATTACACTGCATACAAGATCTAAATCATCAGGACAAATTAAAATTGGTACGATTGTAGAGACAGCACCATATTCAGAAGTTTCTGGTTTTAGAAGCTTCCATGCATTACTCAAAGCCAGATTATTTTCAAAGTCATATAGCCACCCTTGTGCCGGGACTAGAGTATTTGTTTCTTCAATGATATTGGTGTTTTTATTTATCCATATATTTAATGGGATCCCATCAATAGCAAGAATGGGAAATGGTTTAGGATTTCCATTTCCATCTTGGATACATCCAGAAATAGGATGTTCTTTTAATAAAATTGCTGAAATTAAGTTCATAAATTTTGTTTGAAAGCTTTAAAGTTTTTCTAAAATTAACATAATACACGTTATGCGAAGCCAAAAATGGGAGCGGTATGCTCCCATTTTCAGTCTTTAATTCGCTTTTTAGCTTCATCATAAACGATGCTATCAGCTCGTTTTCCAACGGTAATTAGCAAAATAACTACCTGATCATCTTTGACCTGGTAAACAAGTCGGACACCAGCTTTTAATAATTTGATTTTATAGCAGCCTGCAAGATCACCTTTAAGCATATTCTTTGGAATATGTGGTTGCTCTATTACCTTAGCTAATTTTTTCTTGAATTGATCTCGTATAGCACTAGGAAGCTTTTCCCATTCTGCAGTGAAGTCCTTATGACGTAAAAGTTTATAAGTCATCTAATGTGACTTCCTCGAACATCTCTTTAGGATCATTAACACGTTTGCGAACAAGATCTAATAAATCAGCATCCTCCTCTGAGAGTAAAGCTTTCTGTACTGGAAGCTTTCCAGTCGTAGCAATATATTCAAGAATATTAGTAAAGAACTCAGTAGGTGCAATTCCTTGTTCTTTTAGGATGGAATAAGACTTTTCTTTAAGGGCTTCATCAACCCTGAAATTAACAGTAGCCATCATTTTTCCCATTTATTTAATGTATGGAAATATTGTAATGCATATTGCATTACATGACTAGTTAATATAACCACAATTATTATAAACTATTGAATTATAATTAAATTTATTAATGTAACAAAACCAAATTTTATTACTTGGTTTCATAGAAGCACTGTTTTTTATCTTTGTCCCACCTTCCCCCTGAATCCAGACATTTATCTATATTAATAAAGCTACAACCAACTAATAGAACGCATGATAAGAGAATCAATTTCATTATATTTTTAAGAATTCTTAAAATTAACATAATACACCTTACGCGAAGTCAAAAATGGGAGCCTTAAGCTCCTATTTTTACTGTATTTTTTGAAAATTTCGTATAATCGCCATTATGTTAAATGGAAATTTAAATTCCTAATTTATACTATAAAAAAATTAATTGAGCGGATTAAATGAATATTGATGTAAGCAGAGATCGTGGCCAAATTGATAGAAAAATTATTGAAGATTATGCTGAGTCTATTGGTTATAAATTTCCTAAGTCTTATGTTGAATTACTCAGTAAACACAATGGATTAACTCCTCAAAAGAACTATTTTGAGTTCTTAGATCATAACAACAAGTTCACAGATAGAGACGTATATTTTTATAGCTACGGATATGAAGAAATAGAAATTTGGGATGAAGAAGATCGTAAAAAGTATGAGGATTCCATCAAAAAATATGAAGCAATTGAATTAAATCAGCCTGATGAACACATGTATGAATTTATGGATAAACACATAGTGATTTTTGGAGAATGTGCAGGAGGTGACTTACTAGCTTTTGATTATAGAGATGATCTTGATACTGATGAACCAGCTATTACTCTGATTTATCATGATGACCTTATCCAACTATCACCAACTGAAAATAAGTTGAGAACTATAAAATTAGCAGATAATTTCACTTCTTTTATGGCGTTATTGAAAGAGGATCATTTTTAAAATTCCCTAAAATTAACATAATACACCTTATGCGAAATCAAAAATGGGAGCCTTAAGCTCCCATTTTTACTATATTTTTAAAATTTTATGCGTGTTGCACTGTTAGTTTTAAGCCTAAAGCATTCACTACACGATTAATCGTATCAAAACGTGGTGCTGAATCTTGACGTAGGGCTTTATAGAGTGCTTCACGCCCAATCCCTGCTTCTTTAGCTATTTGAGTCATGCCACGAGCTTTAGCAATTACGCCAAGAGCATGAGCTAATTCAGCTGGATCATTCTCTTCAAGAACCATGTTGAGATACATTACAATGTCTTCTTCAGTTTTGAGTGACTCTGCCATATCAAAATTTGGTAAATCAGCGACTTTAACCATTTTAATCCTCCAATGTTTTCGAGAGTTTGACTGCTCGCTCTATGTCTTGTTGTTGAGTGGATTTATCTCCGCCACCAAGCATCACAATCACGATGTCACCATGTTGGATGTAATACATTCGCCAGCCAGCACCAAAGAATTCTCTCATTTCCCAAACACCATCTTGGATAGGTTTGATGTCACCCCAATTACCACGTTGAACCTTATCTAATCTACGATTCAAGCGAATTCGGGTCATATTGTCTTTAATGCCATCTAGCCATTCATCGAATTCAGGTAGACGTTTAATTTCAATCATGAGGATTCCTTTTCTTCTTATCATATTGTATTCGATCGAATACAATATACAAGTATATTGACCCTATGATTTGTTAGTTTCGTATAACAGCCATTATGTTAAATGGATATGGTTTTATTTGATAATCATAACTTTAAATCAGAAATTTTATCTCAAATATGATAAAAACCAAGGATAAAGAAAAACTAGATTTAGGTAGCTAATAAGTGAATTTTTTGGGTGATGTAGAAGTCTTTTTATCTTGTCTTGGAACTAGTATACCAAATGCTAATATTCTGAAAGCAGTTACTATTATTGCGAGTGAATTTGATACATCAGAGACTAATTTTTGCGGAGAAAAGCTATCTTATTGGGAGTTTTTCAAAAGAGGCGTTACGTTCAGATTTAATGAAAATCAGATACTAGATACCGTTTTCTTATATGTCAGAGAAAATGCAGAATATTATCCATATCCATTTTTAGAAGATTTAATCATAGGTATTAATCATAAAAGTACGAAGCAATCTGTAATTGATCTATTTGGGAATCCAGAAAAAGAAAATGATTGTTGGCTTAAATACAAAATATTTGATAACTACTTACATTTTGAATTTGATGAGTCATCAAAGTTAAAACAAATCACGATGGGGAAGTTTCGAAAATAGGATTAGGTTTAAGATTTTCTAAAATTAACATAATACCGCTTATACGAAATCGCCTTTATTAAGCTATAAAATTCAATAACTTAATAAAAAATAAAAAGCCCAGCTTGAACAAATTGGGCTTTTTACGTGAATTAGATCGTTCCACGCCTATTTTTCATCCATTTTTTACTGTGACTTGTTAGCTCAGATAAAAATTAAGCTGCGGTATAACCTACCTCTTTGAGATAAGGAAGCAATACTTTCTGCTGCTCTGCATCCATCAACATCGAGCGTAAACGTGCCACAAAGGGCTTCATATCCTCGCCTACGTGCGCCATTGCTTGTACAGCGGCTAATTCTCCTAATTTATTGCTAAACAGGTCTAGCTGCTTCTCAGTGAGCTTATGGAACATATCTATTGTTTTTAGATCTTTCTGTGTTTCATTTTTAATTTTCTGCTTCTTCTGCTTAAAAGAAAATGAAAAACCTGTAATTGTACGTCCTTGTTTGTGTTGCTCGTAATTGGCTTTGATATCTGTAGATTCATTAATTTGCTTAATAGCAGGATCTAATACTCTTAATTTAAAGTTAGAGATTATCTTATATTCATGATCTTCAATGCCTAGTTTCTTCTTGAAGTCATTTATTTCATAAATAGGAGTTTTCCCAACGGATCTCCAACTAATTAACAACTCATAGAGACGAGTAGAATATTTGCTTGATAAATGTCCTACTTGAAATAGCTCGTAGCTCGTAAAATGTTTTTCAATACGTGTTATTAATGGAACGACATCTGGAGCAAATATAATCTTAATTGAACCAGATGCTGCTGTATAACCTATCTTAGAAACCCAACGACTTGTATAGTGAGTTACCTGTCCATTTTCAGCAGACTCTTCATAACTAAACTGTCTAGAAAACAATGTCTTAGCAGCATCTTTTAGGTTTTTATAGGCTGTGTGCTTTTCAACATTAAAATGCTTGATATAACTAGAAGCATGAACTGTTAATTCTGTATTCGAGTCAATATTTTCAATGTTTTCACGGGCTTCGACAATCGCTAATAAAACTAATCGTTGTTCTACTAGATCTAGGTTATAGCTTGCGTTTATCAGAGCGTTGTCTTTTACAACTAACATGTTATCTATTTCCGATTTTTTTTTTTGACGCATTTTCACTCTTCACTTTTAACACCTTTCAAAAATAAAATATACATAAATATTTTTGAAAGTAAATATACATAAAAAAATTAGTATAGATATGGTCGACAAACGTATAGATATAGGTCGACAAACGTATAGATATAGGTCGACAAACGTATAGATATAGACTCTGAAAGCCTTGTCTACAAAGGGTTACAGCGGTCTTAAAAGTATTTAAAAATATTTAAAAATATTAAAAGCCCGCTTCGCTCAATTTTTTGTTAAGAAAGAGAAGATTTTTTGTTTTCACACGGACTTAATTTCTGAACTGAATTCTATTTTTTCATTACCTTTATTTCATACCATAATTTCAGATTGAGGCTAAACCCACATCTTGAACCCCCTCTAAAATGCACTGTAATGCGATCTAAGCGCTCTTTTACTTAAAAACGAGTCTATGTAGGGGGTAATGTTTAAAATCGCTCTAAACGCGTTTTATGGCCATTTTCTGTTATCACTGTATCGAAAAATATTGAAGCTCGATTTAATCATCATGATTTTGGGTAAATGGATTCCTTGGAGAATCTTTTAAGATGTGTTCTAAACGTTGAATTCTTTCTAAAACGGGTTTATGAGATTCCAGAATCTCAATATGTCTTTCAGTCACATCTGTTGCACTGATTTTGTAATAACCTTCTGCGATCGCCCATAAGCGAAAAAGTTTGAACAGCAGATCCAAATCGTTCTCATCCTGTCCTCGTTTGATATGAGGGTTATGCTTGAAAAAGGTTTGAACTGCTGCACCTAGATAATACTTTTCTCGATCATTCTGCTTACGTGTACTCGGCTGTGTTTCACGTCTCTTTTTCTCATTTTTCAATTTTGCTTCTGCCAGCTGCTGTTTTTCCTTTTGTACATAACTTTGTAAGCATCCGCTGAACCCCATACCTATTTTTTAATTTTGGTCGGGTTGCCACCGGTGTGGCAGTAATTCTTCAATTTGGGTCACTTTGTGTGTCGGTAGCCTTTTCAGCACATCACTTAAATAGGCATACGGATCCAAGCCATTGAGCTTTGCTGACTGGATTAAAGTCATGATATTGGCAGCTCGTTGGCCACTGCGCAGCGAGCCAGCAAACAGCCAGTTCTTGCGTCCTAAGGCCCAAGGTCGCATCTGATTCTCTACCCAATTATTGCAAATCGGTAGATTGCCATCATCCAGATAGCGGCTTAAAGCTGGCCAACGCTTCAGCGTGTAATTGATGGCCTTGGCGGT
>NZ_JCAKMX010000039.1:0-11017 GCF_059515825.1 Acinetobacter sp. CY17 | reverse complement strand
GCTATAGGCTCCCATTTTTAGATTCGTATAACGTTGAACCCAACGGTAAATATTCGTGTGATCAACATTCACACCCCGTTCGGCCAGCATTTCCTGCAGTTCACGATAGCTAATGCCATATTTACAATACCAGCGCACAGCCCAAAGAATGATTTCGCCCTGAAAATGCCGACCATGGAAAGGATTCATATGCTGCACCTTTAGCTAAAACAGTCTTCAGCTTACCATTCGTGGTTATTTGCAACAGTGCCGATTTTTTGAAAAAAGCATAGGTCTAGATAATCAAGCTAGATTTTTTAAAACTCCACATTGGTCAATTGTACATAAACCATCACAAGTACCTCTTAAATCAGATAGTTGTTCAATAAGCTTTTGTTGCTTGATTATATTTTCTCTGATAGCACTGACATGTAAGTCAATTAATTCATTCACATCTGAACAATTTTTCTCAGGTTTGTCTTTATAGGTAAGTAATTGACGAATTTCATTCAAACTCATATTTAAAGTTCGGCAATTCAAAATAAATTTAATTCGCTCAACATAGCCTACATCGTAAAGGCGGTAATTTCCTTCCGTTCTTTCCGGTTCCGGAATTAAACCTTCCTTTTCATAAAACCTAATTGTTAATACTGAACATGAGGTTTTTTTAGAGAGTTCACCAATTTTTAAATGCATTGAGTTAGTATTTCCAAAGATTCTTGACTCTATAGTAACTATAGGGATTCTAATATTCAAAGTTTATAATTTTTTTAATGGGTATAATTATGAGTGGTTGTGGATGTAGTAAAGAAACACCATGCGAAGATAAGAAATCTCAACAAGAAAATCATCCATCAATTGCAGAAGCAAACAATTCAAAGAATTGTGATAATACGCTTAGCTGTTGTGGTGAAGAGGAAGAAAAAAAATCTTCATCTCCTTGCTGTAACACTTCAAACAGTTGTAAAGATACCACTCAATCCTGTTATGGTTCTGATCCCAAAGAAAATTTAAGCACTGAAGATGTTTTAAAAGATTCGCACTACATGAGTGAATACTTAGTTCCCAAAATGGATTGTTCTGCGGAAGAACAGATGGTTCGTATGGCGCTATCTTCAATTGATGGTGTTCAAAAACTCATCTTTGATTTACCTAACCGTTCTTTAAAGGTTCTACATAATCAAAAAGATGAAAATATAACCACCAAACTTGAAGCTTTGGGTTTTGGTGCAAAGCTTGTGAAGACTGAAACTTATATAAGCAATCAACAGGCTAAGCAAACAAGTACCTACACCATTCCTAAAATGGATTGCTCTGCTGAAGAGCAAATGGTCCGTATGGCTCTTGCAGATATTGAAACAGTTAAAGGTCTTACTTTTGATCTTCCCAATCGAAAACTGAAAGTCTTCCATAATGAAGGGATTCAGCAAATTACGGCTAAACTCGAAGGACTGGGTTTTGGGGCGAAACTTGATGAAACACAGCTTTCTTCAGGCGATATACCTAATGAACCTGATCCTGTGAAACAAGCTAAAGTACTTAAACTGTTATTAGGTATTAATGCTCTACTTTTCTTTATAGAATTCATCAGCGGTATTATTGCTGCGTCTACAGGATTGATTGCTGATTCTCTAGATATGTTTGCCGATGCAGCCGTTTATGGTATTGCGCTATATGCCGTCGGAAAAGCTGCGAAATATCAAATAAAAGCAGCCCATTTCGCAGGTTGGATTCAGTTATTACTTGCTGTTATCGTGATTGTTGATGTCATTAGACGATTCATGTTTGGAAGCGAGCCAGAATCAACGCTCATGATTGTTATTGGCCTGCTCGCACTTATAGCTAACGTGACATGCTTATATCTTATTTCTGGTCATCGAGAAGATGGCGCACATATGAAAGCCAGTTGGATTTTCTCGGCGAATGACGTTGTCGTAAATATGGGCGTTATATTTGCCGGTGTACTCGTGGCGTGGACGGGATCAGCTTATCCAGACTTAATCATTGGCATACTGGTTTCTTTATTCGTACTTAATGGTGCCCGAAAAATTTTGGCTTTGAAGTAAGAGTATCGAAAATGAATCTATTTGGCACTATTGCAAATAACCACGAATGGTAAGCTGAAGACTGTTTTAGCTAAAGGTGCAGCATATGAATCCTTATGTCTTAAAAGCATGTAATTTTTAGTATTAAAAATAGCCCTCTGTTGAGGGCTATTTAACATAAAATCTCATATACGAAATTGGCTCTGTAAGCCTGAGCGTACATGTATTGGAGTAGATCGCCCCTATCTTAGGGCTAAGGACTCAACTATTCTGAGTACATCAGGAACAGGAAGTTCCAGAACAAAAAACAATAATGATAAGTTCTAAAACATGGAAGATAGGTACGACAGGAGTTATACCTTGCACAACCCATACGAAAAAAGGCCCAACAGGATGTTGGGCCTTTTTTCATGCTTAAAATAAGCCCGGTGGCTCCCAATCCTGGCGTCGCTCGCTAGACACTTCGGGCTCTCGCTGAGGCGCAGCTTGTTGCGCTTCTCGGTATGCAATGACGTCTAATTTTTCTTGAATACGATTCAGCTTCAATTGCTGCGATTTTTTAACGCATTTGAGCTCAAATGCATTCACCTCCCAATGGTGTTCAAGGTCTGCGATCAACTTGATATCATTTTGGATCATGGCCTTGGCCAGCGTCAGGAGGTTTTTTCTAGGATCTAACTGCAGCATCTCCATGAGCAGTTCTTGTTTCCGCTCCATGATATACAAGTAATGTTTGGCCTCGACATGATCCTGATGCGCAGCCAAGCGTTTGACCTCTCTTGCTTTACGATCCAATTCTAAAATATGCCGCTCATACAGCGTTTCTCGCTCATTGACCACTTCATACACGCTGAGTGCTTGCACCGCCTCCAATGCTGAGCAGGCCAGTTGTTGCTGTTTTGCCAGTTCATAGGCCTGTTTATATAGCTCTCTTTTGTTGTCTTCACGGATGCGTTTGATCTCTGCAATTTGCTGCTGTACCGCTAAGATCATTTCCCCATCCACAGGGTTATGTAACTTCCAACGTGGGATTTGCGGCACCTCTTTGAGCTGAGTGCCATATTTGGCGTTGTAGTCTGCATAAGACAGGCAGCTCACCCTGTTTTCAACCTCAAAGCTAATATCGTCAATACAGATGGCTTTGGTCGGTGCATAACGTTTTAGTGCCGCATTAATCAGGTCTTCGGCCTGTTGTCTGAACACACGGATCTGATGTTTACCTTGGCCAAGCGCATTCGCGGTCATTTTAGGCGCACCGCCAGCCGCTGGATGCTTAGGACGGTATTGTTTAAAGAATTGTTCTTTGGGTCGGGTAATGCCGTCACTCAGGCTGCGTTCTGAGTACATCAGATGTAAATGCGGCTGTTCTTCTCCAGTTAAGGCGCTTGGATGCTGATGCACGGCTGCGGTATAGGGGAATTGATGTTCAGCCGTAAAGCCCTGGATCAAGCTGTGTACCAATTCAGCTCGCTGAGAGCGAGATAATTCTTTCGGTAGAGCCACAGTGATCACCGCTGAGGTTCGGCCCCGTTCAATCTCAAAACGGTCAGCTGCCGCCCAAAATTTTTCCGGTGCATTGTCGGCCCAATCGGGCAAGTTGCCTGACAGACACAATTCCAATTCTTCTTGATCTTTGTGTGCAGTGAAATGTGCAGTTCGGGTCAGATAATGGAAGGTGTTTTTTGAGCTGTTGTCTTTTTTGGTATTGTGCCGAACGTTCAAATAGTACATGGCCATTTTTTTCCAAATTGTGGGCGCTTTTGCCCCGCAGGGCGAGGAGAACTGTCTTTTTTGCAAAACTA
This sequence comes from Acinetobacter sp. CY17, assembly GCF_059515825.1. Lineage (NCBI taxonomy): Bacteria > Pseudomonadati > Pseudomonadota > Gammaproteobacteria > Moraxellales > Moraxellaceae > Acinetobacter > Acinetobacter sp. CY17. Next base: position 7,191 of record NZ_JCAKMX010000039.1, on the reverse strand, counting down.
TCACAACCGTGATACGTTTTCAAAAAAAGACAGGGAAACGAGATAAACAATTTATTCTGCGATACAGAATAAATTGTTTAATCTACTGTAATAACGCAAAATGGTTTACTGTACTAACATAAGTAGCAATTCTTCAAAATTCGAAAAAAAGAGGGTCTATGGCCGGTCGTAAAGCATTGGTATTGGTTGCCGAAGATATCAACTCATTAACACAATATACTCGTCAATTGCCCTTTAAACGTAAAGTTCAACAACGTTATTTGGACATGATCGCCAACAAAAAAACCATGGCAGATTTGTCGGAAGATGATCTGACCTTGGTGAAGAAATGTCGTTATGAAATGAACGCACATCAAAAGCAAATGGCCGCTTTAGCATTGATCAAAGCACAATCATCACATAGCCGTTTTGAACGTGAGATTTTAGATTTGGCGGCACGTCAGGATATTGATGCTTACTTCTTGATGTTAGATGGCTTGAAAGCCTACTTAAAAAACGTAGACCAGAAGAAAGCTGAGAATAAGCTGCGCAATGACAAGCAACGCATGGATCAGAAATTATTGAATCCACAGAGCCAAGCCAGAAAACAGCGTGATCGTGAAAATTACTTCTTAGGTGCTTCATTCCGTAAGCTGATGGAAGTCACAAGTCTGCACCCTAGAAAGAATGATCTAGAGAAGTTAACTCATGTTATAGGTTTAGCAATTTCTCTAAGAGGACATAATTTCGATGTAACACGTTATCTCAATAGCCTTGGCCGTAGTGTTAATAGTGATGAAAAACAATTAGCGATCGCTTTAAAAGAAATACTTGAAGATCCAAGAAATCCATATATTCAAAAATAAGCAAATCCTGCTGATTGACGAGCTGTATTTCAGCATTTGAACTTGATAAGCACACGTTTAGTTACCCAAAACAGCATGCAAATTAAATGGGCTGTATATTCATTCAAAGCCACATGAGCAAAAAAGGCCATATAAAGCGCCTAGAGCACGTTTTTTCATGAAGACATAGGTATGGATGGGTTTTAGGATAAACATGCCTTAAACGGGCTTAGAATGCATTTTAAGGGCTATTCAAGATAGGGATTCAGCATGTATTCAGAAAGTTGAATTTGAAAGAATGTCGTAAACAAACAGATTTTAGGCCTGAAATTTATCTACTGTGAAAACAAAAAAATCTTCTCTTTTTTTAACAAAAAATCGAGCGAAGCTCTTTTTAATTATTTTTAATATATTTTAATACTTTTACGTCCGCTGAAAGCCTTATGTAGCAAGGGTTTTAGACCTAATACCACACCAAAAAGTCACCTATACCACACCAAAAAGTCACCTATACCACACCAAAAAGTCACCTATACCACACCAAAAAGTCACCTATTTACACCATCTAGGAATAATGGTGTAATTACACCAAATAAAATTTTGGTGTAATAAATGTATTCTAATGACTTAATAGTAAAAGATAATGCCTTAATTAATGCTAGCTATAACTTAGATACAATTGAGCAAAGACTCATGCTTTTAGCCATAGTACAGGCACGTAAAACTCAATCTGAGATCGATGCGAATACTAGATTGCGTATTCATGCTAGTGAATATATGGAACGTTTTAATGTAAACAAGCATGCAGCTTATAAAGCACTAAAAACAGCTGTAACTAATCTGTTTGGCAGACAATTTACTTATTACACGATTGATGCCAAAACAGGAAAGCAGAAAAAAGTGATATCAAGATGGGTACAGAACATTGCATATATCGACGAAGCTGCGATTTTAGAGGTTACTTTTACAGTTGATGTTATTCCGTTGATTACTAGATTAGAAAAGCAGTTCACTAGTTATCAACTTAAACAAGTTTCTCAGCTCAGTGGAAAGTATGCGATTAGGTTGTATGAGCTACTCATTTCTTGGCGAGAGGTTGGAAAAACTCCCATATTCGAGATATCTGACTTTCGATCTAAGTTAGGTTTAGGGTCAGATGATTACCCTCGAATAGATACGTTTAAAAGACGAGTACTAGAATCCGCCATTAAACAAATTAATGAACATACGGATATCATTGTTAAAGTGGAACAGCATAAAGAAGGTCGTTCAATTTCAGGTTTTTCTTTCTCTTATAAAACCAAAAAATCTAGTAGTACTAAGAAATTAACTACCATTAAGACTATGACTGATAAGCAACGACATTATTTCGCTAGCAAGCTATCTGAATTACCTGAATTAGGACATTATTCAGAAGGTACAGAAAGCTATCAACAATTTGCTATACGTATAGCTGAAATGCTAAAAGACAGTAAAAAGATTGAAGAATTTTTGCCACATCTAAATCAAGTTGGCTTTGAGAACGTATAAGTTTCTATATTGATTGATTGTCTATTAGGCTGTCTAATAGACAATTGATTTTTACAAGTTTAGGCATATTTTGACAAGATGAAAAGCCTCACAGTTCTTGAGCTATCCAAGCTATATAAAATAAATAGACAGACCATTTACAATAATATAAATAAAGGAATTTTAAGTAAAAATTCTGAAAATAAGATTGATCTAGCAGAAGCTATACGCGTTTTTGGTGAACCTGTAAAAAGACAAGCTGTAAAAGAATCTGTAAAACTAGACAATCAAATTTCGGCAGAAGTTTTACTACTTAGACAGCAGATAGATATCCTGAAAAATCAGCTTGATGATGCCAAAGAGAGAGAAGCTTTTTATCAAAATCAAATTGAAGCTATGCAACGTCTTTTAGAAGCTCCAAAAGTTACTAAGGATCAAGCTAATCCTTTGGAAAGGACTGAGGCAAATCCAAGGGATGAGGACTATGTAAAAGTAAAATATGACGGATTGACTACTCAGGAAAAATTGCCAAAGGAGATAGTCGTCGCTCCAGAGCAACCTGTGAAGAGGAGCTTTTTGAGTCGTTTTTTTAACTAGTATATTCGAGCAAGATTATTTAATTTTGATGAATAAAAGCGTGGAATATTGATTAAATATTAAGCGTGGAACGGTCTCATTCACGTAAAAAGCCCAAATACTTAGATTTGGGCTTTCGTGATTTGGTTAACCTATTGAATTAAAAAAGGAATAAAAACCAATTTCGTATAAGGTGTATTATGTTAATTTTAGAAAATCTTAAATTTTAATTACTTACAAGATTTGATATAATTGAGAATAATTATTGATTACATCTTTTAAAAATGAACAAAAAATTTCAGTTAATATTTATACATGGAGGCCTAGGCTGGGGAGTTCCTTTCTTTTTATTTATATCCGCACTCAGATGGATTGAAAATGAACCTCCAGCTTTCGGTTCTTATTTAATCTTACTTATAATCTCTATTATCGGCGGTATTGCATGGGGATACTTTATGTATAAATCAGATCCCCAAAGAGAAAATATAAATTTTTCTGTTTTTATATTCTTAAAATCAATTACTTTAACTTTAATCATACTTTGTATTTACGGAGTGATATTTAGGTACTTACTTGCTCCTAATAATTTAGATGATACGTTATGGAGCACTAGTTCTTTTATATCACTAATTTTTATAGGGATATTAGTACAGCATAAATTTATTCTAAGAAACTCAAAGAAATGATCAAAATACAAAAAATTTAATGCTATTAAACCTATTGTACGACTCCATTTAACATAATGGTGGTTATACGAAATGCATTTGTATATTAAGTTAAAAATCAATAACTTAAAAAATTCACCCTCATCACAAAAACCGCAAAAAGCCGACTTGGAAACAAGTCGGCTTTTTTTTAGGCGGTTTTGATAGTTCTTGCCAATAATTTTGTTTAAAAAGTAGTCGATTTTGCGATTTTTTAAATTTTATCAATGCGTGAATGTTCAAAATTATCCCCATTTCTTGTGGATAAATTTCAGGCACTTTGTACGCTTTAGCTTACTCAAATTCCAGTTCTTTGCGGCTATCAGGATAGCTAGAATATCCCTACGATAGATTCATACAGGAACAGGATGTTCCGGAGCAAAAAACAACAATGATAAGTTCTAACACTAGGATTGTGAGGTAGAGCAGCACCTACCAAAGATCGCACAATAAAAAACCCCGGCAGGATACCGGGGTTTTTTATTGCCTATCCTTTCTCATTTGCAAAACAAACATAATGCCCCTAAAATATAGACTATAATCTATATTCTGGTTGTGGTATGTGGACAGTCATTACGACAGATCTATTTAATCAGTGGCTTGAACAGCAAGATGAACCTACACAAGAGAAGGTCCTAGCTGCCCTGGTTGTTCTACAGCAGCAGGGACCGAGTTTAGGCCGTCCTTTAGTAGATACTGTGTATGAGTCTAAATTTACCAATATGAAAGAACTGCGTGTTCAACATCGCGGTAGACCCTTAAGAGCTTTCTTCGCATTTGATCCCTTACGACAGGCTATTGTTCTATGTATTGCTGATAAAGGCGGTAAAAAGCGTTTTTATAAAGACATGCTGGATATTGCAGATGAACAATACCAACTTCATCTCACTACCCTAGGAGATAAATCTAATGGCTAAGACTCTGCAAGAATTGTTAGCTAGCCGCTCTCCAGAGAGCCAAGCCCGTATTCAAAAAATGGCTGATGAATTACTGCTAGAAAATCAGCTTCATCTTATTCGTGAAGAACTCGAAATTTCTCAAAAAGAGCTTGCTGAAACTTTGGGAATAAAACAGCCATCGCTTTCAGCAATAGAAAATCGTGGCAATGATCTTAAGATTTCAACCATGAAAAAGTATGTTGAGGCAATGGGTGGGAAGCTCCGTATTGATGTAGAGCTTCCAACAGGAAAACATATAGGATTCAACGTTTAACAATAAAAATGGGAGCTATAGGCTCCCATTTTTAGATTCGTATAACGTTGAACCCAACGGTAAATATTCGTGTGATCAACATTCACACCCCGTTCGGCCAGCATTTCCTGCAGTTCACGATAGCTAATGCCATATTTACAATACCAGCGCACAGCCCAAAGAATGATTTCGCCCTGAAAATGCCGACCATGGAAAGGATTCATATGCTGCACCTTTAGCTAAAACAGTCTTCAGCTTACCATTCGTGGTTATTTGCAACAGTGCCGATTTTTTGAAAAAAGCATAGGTCTAGATAATCAAGCTAGATTTTTTAAAACTCCACATTGGTCAATTGTACATAAACCATCACAAGTACCTCTTAAATCAGATAGTTGTTCAATAAGCTTTTGTTGCTTGATTATATTTTCTCTGATAGCACTGACATGTAAGTCAATTAATTCATTCACATCTGAACAATTTTTCTCAGGTTTGTCTTTATAGGTAAGTAATTGACGAATTTCATTCAAACTCATATTTAAAGTTCGGCAATTCAAAATAAATTTAATTCGCTCAACATAGCCTACATCGTAAAGGCGGTAATTTCCTTCCGTTCTTTCCGGTTCCGGAATTAAACCTTCCTTTTCATAAAACCTAATTGTTAATACTGAACATGAGGTTTTTTTAGAGAGTTCACCAATTTTTAAATGCATTGAGTTAGTATTTCCAAAGATTCTTGACTCTATAGTAACTATAGGGATTCTAATATTCAAAGTTTATAATTTTTTTAATGGGTATAATTATGAGTGGTTGTGGATGTAGTAAAGAAACACCATGCGAAGATAAGAAATCTCAACAAGAAAATCATCCATCAATTGCAGAAGCAAACAATTCAAAGAATTGTGATAATACGCTTAGCTGTTGTGGTGAAGAGGAAGAAAAAAAATCTTCATCTCCTTGCTGTAACACTTCAAACAGTTGTAAAGATACCACTCAATCCTGTTATGGTTCTGATCCCAAAGAAAATTTAAGCACTGAAGATGTTTTAAAAGATTCGCACTACATGAGTGAATACTTAGTTCCCAAAATGGATTGTTCTGCGGAAGAACAGATGGTTCGTATGGCGCTATCTTCAATTGATGGTGTTCAAAAACTCATCTTTGATTTACCTAACCGTTCTTTAAAGGTTCTACATAATCAAAAAGATGAAAATATAACCACCAAACTTGAAGCTTTGGGTTTTGGTGCAAAGCTTGTGAAGACTGAAACTTATATAAGCAATCAACAGGCTAAGCAAACAAGTACCTACACCATTCCTAAAATGGATTGCTCTGCTGAAGAGCAAATGGTCCGTATGGCTCTTGCAGATATTGAAACAGTTAAAGGTCTTACTTTTGATCTTCCCAATCGAAAACTGAAAGTCTTCCATAATGAAGGGATTCAGCAAATTACGGCTAAACTCGAAGGACTGGGTTTTGGGGCGAAACTTGATGAAACACAGCTTTCTTCAGGCGATATACCTAATGAACCTGATCCTGTGAAACAAGCTAAAGTACTTAAACTGTTATTAGGTATTAATGCTCTACTTTTCTTTATAGAATTCATCAGCGGTATTATTGCTGCGTCTACAGGATTGATTGCTGATTCTCTAGATATGTTTGCCGATGCAGCCGTTTATGGTATTGCGCTATATGCCGTCGGAAAAGCTGCGAAATATCAAATAAAAGCAGCCCATTTCGCAGGTTGGATTCAGTTATTACTTGCTGTTATCGTGATTGTTGATGTCATTAGACGATTCATGTTTGGAAGCGAGCCAGAATCAACGCTCATGATTGTTATTGGCCTGCTCGCACTTATAGCTAACGTGACATGCTTATATCTTATTTCTGGTCATCGAGAAGATGGCGCACATATGAAAGCCAGTTGGATTTTCTCGGCGAATGACGTTGTCGTAAATATGGGCGTTATATTTGCCGGTGTACTCGTGGCGTGGACGGGATCAGCTTATCCAGACTTAATCATTGGCATACTGGTTTCTTTATTCGTACTTAATGGTGCCCGAAAAATTTTGGCTTTGAAGTAAGAGTATCGAAAATGAATCTATTTGGCACTATTGCAAATAACCACGAATGGTAAGCTGAAGACTGTTTTAGCTAAAGGTGCAGCATATGAATCCTTATGTCTTAAAAGCATGTAATTTTTAGTATTAAAAATAGCCCTCTGTTGAGGGCTATTTAACATAAAATCTCATATACGAAATTGGCTCTGTAAGCCTGAGCGTACATGTATTGGAGTAGATCGCCCCTATCTTAGGGCTAAGGACTCAACTATTCTGAGTACATCAGGAACAGGAAGTTCCAGAACAAAAAACAATAATGATAAGTTCTAAA
>NZ_JCAKMX010000038.1:0-13360 GCF_059515825.1 Acinetobacter sp. CY17 | reverse complement strand
GATGGCGACGCGGACGGCGACGCAGATGGCGACGCGGATGGCGATGCTGATGGTGACGCGGACGGCGATGCTGATGGCGACGCGGACGGCGATGCTGATGGCGACGCAGATGGCGATGCTGATGGCGACGCAGATGGCGATGCGGATGGCGACGCGGACGCCGACGCAGACGGCGATGCTGATGGTGATGCGGACGGCGATGCTGATGGCGACGCGGACGGCGATGCTGATGGTGACGCAGACGGCGATGCGGATGGCGATGCGGATGGCGACGCAGACGGCGATGCTGATGGCGACGCAGACGGCGATGCTGATGGTGACGCGGACGGCGATGCTGATGGCGATGCTGATGGCGACGCGGATGGCGATGCGGATGGCGACGCGGACGGCGACGCAGATGGCGACGCGGATGGCGATGCTGATGGTGACGCGGACGGCGATGCTGATGGCGACGCGGACGGCGATGCTGATGGCGACGCAGATGGCGATGCTGATGGCGACGCAGATGGCGATGCGGATGGCGACGCGGACGCCGACGCAGACGGCGATGCTGATGGTGATGCGGACGGCGATGCTGATGGCGACGCGGACGGCGATGCTGATGGTGACGCAGACGGCGATGCGGATGGCGATGCGGATGGCGACGCAGACGGCGATGCTGATGGCGACGCAGACGGCGATGCTGATGGTGACGCGGACGGCGATGCTGATGGCGATGCTGATGGCGACGCGGATGGCGACGCAGATGGCGACGCGGATGGCGATGCTGATGGTGACGCGGACGGCGATGCTGATGGCGACGCGGACGGCGATGCAGACGGCGATGCTGATGGCGACGCAGACGGCGATGCTGATGGCGATGCAGATGGCGACGCAGACGGCGATGCTGATGGTGATGCGGACGGCGATGCTGATGGCGACGCAGATGGCGATGCTGATGGCGACGCGGACGGCGATGCTGATGGCGATGCTGATGGCGACGCAGACGGCGATGCTGATGGCGACGCGGACGGCGATGCTGATGGCGACGCGGACGGCGATGCTGATGGCGACGCAGATGGCGATGCTGATGGCGACGCAGATGGCGACGCGGACGCCGACGCAGATGGCGACGCGGATGGCGATGCTGATGGCGACGCGGACGGCGATGCTGATGGTGACGCAGACGGCGATGCTGATGGTGACGCGGATGGCGACGCAGATGGCGATGCTGATGGTGACGCAGACGGCGATGCGGATGGCGACGCGGATGGCGACGCGGATGGCGATGCGGATGGCGATGCTGATGGTGACGCAGACGGCGATGCTGATGGCGACGCGGACGGCGATGCTGATGGTGACGCAGACGGCGATGCTGATGGTGACGCGGATGGCGACGCAGATGGCGATGCTGATGGTGACGCAGACGGCGATGCTGATGGCGACGCGGATGGCGATGCGGATGGCGACGCGGACGGCGACGCAGATGGCGACGCGGATGGCGATGCTGATGGTGACGCGGATGGCGACGCAGATGGCGACGCAGACGGCGATGCTGATGGCGACGCGGACGGCGACGCAGATGGCGACGCAGACGGCGATGCTGATGGCGACGCGGACGGCGATGCTGATGGCGATGCAGACGGCGATGCTGATGGCGACGCAGACGGCGATGCTGATGGCGACGCAGACGGCGATGCTGATGGCGATGCAGATGGCGATGCTGATGGTGACGCGGATGGCGACGCAGATGGCGATGCTGATATTGAAGCAGTTGATGATTTGGAGACAGTGAATCAGACCAATACAGATGTATTAGATAACTTAAATGGTGAAACAGGTGACTCTTTTGCATTATTAAGTGCGGATGCAATAGCAGGTATTATTGATGTAACCTTATTACCGTCTAGTTCTGAGCTTAATTTCACTGTAAATCCTAATACAACTCAGGATATTACGGTTGACGTTTCTGGTAATACAGGTTCTCTGAGTATAGGTGCTGTTGCCGGTGCTTTAGATGGTCTAATTTCAGCTTTATTGCTTGGTCAATCATTTAGTGGTACTGCAGATCTCTTAGTCATTGATCGAACTACTGGTGAAATTGTTGCTGTTGCTCAGGATTCAGTGACTTTAACACCTCAGTTAGTTGATTTTACCAATTTAGGAGTGATTACAACCTCTATCTCTGCAACAGGTGTTAATTTTGAAGGATTACCTCCAGGAGATTATACAGTTGCTTTATCAACCACTGAAACTGATGGTTTTATTGCAACAATTGTTGGTCTCATTGCTGGCACAGGTTTGTTATCAAATGTAGACATTACTATTGTAGATTCAGTGCAACATAATATGACTGAACTCTCGGGTAATGTATTAACAAATGATGATATTGAGGGAGAATTACATACACCGATAGCGACAGCAACGGTAGTGGCGATTGCTTCAGAAACGATTACTACTCCTCAGAATGTTGCTCCAGGTGCACCAGTAATTATTAACGGACAGCATGGTACATTGTCGATTAGTTCTGATGGCTCGTACTCTTATCAAGTAGACCCAACAGTAGATGCGGTTGGTAAAGTAGATACCTTTACTTACACCATTAGTGATGGAACACATACAGATACTGCTAATCTTAATATTCGTATTACGAAAGATGGTGTGACTGTAGAATGGAATGATAATAACCCAACGCAAGATGGAGTTATTCCACAAGATATTTCTGCAACTAATGATTTGTATACGGCATTGGCTCAGAATGTTGAAGATAACTTGAATGGAGAATCAGGTAACTCATTTGCTCTAGCAAATGCAGGAGTGATAGGAGATATTATCTCAGTCGACTTGTTCCCAAGTGGTAATGCTTTAGTATTTAATGTTGCTGACAATAGTGCACAGGATATTACTGTCAATGCGACTGGTACTACAGGTTCGCTAAGTCTTACAGCGATTGGTGGTGCCATTGATGGTATCTTGAGTTTAATTACTGGTGGTGGATACAGTGCATATGCTGATTTACTTGTAATTGATCTTCTGACTGGTGAAATTGTTCAAACTGCTTCAAATGCGGTAACAATTACCCCATCATTAGTGGGTAGCCTAAATCCATTGGATCCGGAATTCGGTCTGATTACTAACGTTATTTCAGCAACCAATGTACAGTTTAATGACTTACCTCCAGGTACCTACACTGTAGCTTTCTCTACAACTGAAACAAGTGGTATAGCAAGTCAATTGATTGGCTTAGTTGCAAGTAGTGGTGTATTAGCAAGCAGCACAATCACAATTACTGATTCAACGCTTCATGATTTTGGTCGTGTGAATGGCAATGTTTCATTAAATGATGATTGGGCAGCAGAGTCTCATGGTGATACAGCGGTTATATCATTGATTGCATCAGAAACTGTAAGTTCACTACCTGTAACTGCAGCAGGAACTACAATCAATGGCCAGCATGGTAAGTTGATTATCAAAGCTGATGGTTCATTTGAATATATTGGCAATGGTGATCCGGCATCTTACGGTAAGGTGGATAGTTTCACTTATACCATTAAAGATGACTACCATACTGACACTGCGGTACTCAATATTCGTATTGATGCTGATGGTTTAGGTGTTGTTTGGGACAATGAAAGTCTTGGACAAGATGGCACATTACCAAGTTTTGATGCGGTAGATGATGTAGAAAACCTTACTATTGCTGTAGTTAATGTAGTAAATGAAGACGTTATTGTACCGGTGACGACCACTGGAACAGTTACACCGAACTTTACTGACAGTACGCCTAATTTCTTAGGCAACTATACGCGCACATTCACTAATACCTTTACTGGTTCACAGTCATTTACTGTTAACCCTGATACAACAGTAACAGGTACAGCATTAATCAATGTTGGACTCGTTCCTACTGGTGTGCTTGAAACTAGTAATACATGGGGCACCGTGACAGCGACCTACACGATTAGTGGGCCAGATGGCGTGCTTAGTGCAGGTACGTTGATACGGGATACTAGTGTATTAAGTGATAGCTATAATGACTATATAGCACTCGCTGATTTTACGAACTTACCTGCTGGTACGTATACAATTAGCTATAATGTGACCAATGTAACCACAGGAGCTGGAACAGCTATCACAACACCATCTAATAATGGTGCATTCACGGTAGATCCTGCTGTTGTCACAGTAGATGAAACCATGCTTAATGAGTATGAGCCAGTTGTACCAGGAGCGTATTCAGTAACAGGTGACATCTTAGGCAATGACACAGCTTCAGATTTCGCGAAGCTTGAGATTGTACAAGGAGCGAATACTTACCTTATTGAAAATGGTCATCTCTATGTTAATGGTGAGGTACAAAGTACGACCAGCGTAAGTATCGTTGGTGACTACGGTACGTTAGTGTTGAATAACAATGGTACTTACACATATACCGCATCAACTGCAACAAATGTGTGGGGTAATACGGAGGAGTTCATTTACACACTAACGGATATTACTGGCCAAACAGATACAGCTTCAATCAGTATCGAATTGATTAGTGATAATCTGGCAGCTATGCCTGCTGTAGGTGCCCGTGCAGCCTTCTTCTTGAACAATGATGACACATCATTATTATTAGATGTGGAACCAAATGAAGAGAATGTATGGGATACTTTCACTACGGGTTATAATCCAAATGATCTTAGTGCAGTAATTAGTGATAATGAGCAAACTGGAAATATCACCTCTATCTCTACACCAGATGAAGAGATTGATTTAAGTATTCCAACCTCTATAACATCACCAACATCTGCATATGTAGAACCAGTAGCTACATTTGATGATGCAGCAACGTTAGAAGAGCTATTAAAAGTTAATCCATCGTTGTACTAATATAGTTTTTTAAAAAAAAGAGGTCCTTCGGGACCTCTTTTTTATTTATAAAAAGAAACATTTATCTTTATATGCTATGTATTCGCTATGTTATATTAATAAAAAATGGATACATATAAAAACATTCGGTGAGTCCCCCCATGACAGTTTTGAGCATCAAAAATTTTTCTCATGTTTTAGTTCTTAAAGAAAAACTTAAAGTATGGTTACTTGAAAACTTTTTAATTCAAAAACAAGCTTTATATACTTTATTTTTCTCTTACGGCACAGTAAACGAGCGCTGCAAAGTTTGGTCAAGTTCAGATCCAGAACCTCAAGTTTTAATTAAACGAATCATGAAGTTTATTGATCAATATTATGAAAAGAATCGATATTTACCTGAGTTTCTGAAATTTGATATCGCAGTTAATGTAGAAGAAAAACCATGGCAACAAGTTGTGAATGAGGTACATAAGCAGCCACACAATAATCATTATCGCAAAGGGATTAGCTTTGACCCTAAATTTAATATCTGCTTTTTAGAGCAAGAAATTTATGGTAGAGCAATTATTAAAGGTCTAACGTATAGTCAGCCAAATTTCTTTGATCAAAAAAATTTAAATAGTGCAGTTAAAGCTAAATATCCAAATATTTCTAAAGTTTTTGAATTAGATAAAATTACAAAGGTATGGACTTTCGATACAATTGCGAGTTTCTACGAAAATCAAAAATTAGTACCATTACAATCTACAGGTGCTCAAAACGGTGTACGTTATTTAGAAGGTAATAAGAAAGATCATATTCGTGATATTGTACTTAAAAATGCCGATTTTCTACATAACGAGATTCAAGAAAACGGACGCTTTGTATACGGTTACTTTCCTGCATATAATCGAGAATTAAGAGACTATAATACTGTACGTCATTGCACATCAGTCTATGCTTTAATTGAGACGTTTGAAGTCAAAGATCAGCCTCATTACTGGGATAACATCCATAAAGCAATCGATTACGCTTTAGAAAATTTTTATAAAGAAGTGAATAAAAATACAGCACATATGATCGATCATATGGGTAGTGATCTAGAAATTAAGCTTGGATCCAATGCTGCAGCTGTAATGATGCTTGCAAAATATCAAGAAACTACGGGCAATAATAAATATCAAATCTATGCAGAAAAAATTGCTAATGGTATACGTAGTATGATTGATAAAAATGGGCAAACCACACATGTGCTTTTATACCCAAGTCTAGAGGTTAAAGAAGATTTTCGTATTATTTATTATGATGGTGAAGCAGCGCTAGGCCTATTACGCTTATATCAACTTAATAATGATACTGTGCTTTTAAATACAGTGAAACAGATGTTTGATAATTTTATTGCTAAATCTTATCATAAGTATCATGACCACTGGCTCAGTTATTGCACTAATGAATTAATTAAAATTAATCCAGAAAAAAAATACTATGAATTTGGCTTAAATAATTATTTACAGCACCTTAACTTTATCCGTAATCGTAGAACAGCTTATGCAACTTTCTTAGAAATGTTAATGTCTGCGTATAAAATGGTATCTAAACTTAAAGCCCAAGGACAGGATGAGCTTTTTGAAAAAGCAAATTTTGAAGAATTAAAAAATGTCATTGAGCATCGCGTAGAATATCAACGCACTGGGATTTTCTATCCGGAAGTGGCTATGTATATGGCTAAGCCTAGTAAAGTTCTTAATGCTTTTTACGTTCGTCATGACCGTTTTAGAACACGAATTGATGATCAAGAACATAATTTATCTGGTTATGTCGCATACTTAAACTATTTCGAGAAATAAGAGAACAATAACATGAATAATAGTATTGGTATGTTACGAGCAATTGGCTCACCAGGTCCAAAAGCCAAAGCGATGGCATATATCTCCCAAATAAGAGGTCTAAAATTTTATTACTTTACTTTAAATGATATAGATATAGGTAATAAAAAAGTAAAAGCTTATACGTTAATTAATGATCAGTGGGTTAGACAACAAGTTGATTATCCCTACGTTATTGATAATGATGTTCGTTCACTAAAAAATAAAGTGATTATTAATGAACTAAGTCAATATTGTTATCTTACGACACAAATTTTAGGTGGGAAGTTAAAAACAACTCAATTGATTGAATCCTTACCACAGTACAAAGATATTATCATTCCTTATGAAATGATAAAAAATGAAGCACAATTACGAACATTCATTTTGAATAATAAGTATGTTGTCATTAAACCAGTTGGGGGTAATCAAGGAAAAAACATTCAATTTATACTGTGGGAGGATCGCAGGTATAAAATCAATGATGGCGGAAATATACACTACTTTTCAGAAGAAGATTTTTCTAGTTTTTATGAGGATAAAATTAAAGGACGCAATATTATATGTCAAAAATACATTTCTTCTCTAACAACACACAATCAAGCTTTTGATTTACGTGTTCATGTACAAAGAAATGGGAAACGTGAATGGGAAGTAACTAAAATATATGCTCGTATTAGTGCGGGTGAAGCATTAGTAGCTAACTTGTCTGCAGGTGGTAGTATGGCAGATGGTAAGTTATTTTTAAAACATCATTTTCCAGAAAAATATCTGAATATCTATAAAAAGATCCAAGATATTGGCTTAAATTTGCCAAGAGATTTTCAAAAATTTTATGCTAAGGAAATTGATTCTTTAGGTATAGATTTGGGTATTGATGAAACAGGTCACGTTTGGCTATTTGAAATTAATAGCTTTCCTGGGTCAAAATACTTTGAATTTGAGAGAGCATTAACTAGAATAAATTATTTAAAAACAATATTGAATACACGTAATAATATATCTTATATCAAAGAGAAACTAGTTGGTGATTGTAAACTTGTTATTGACAATACGCCATTAAAATCAAATCATAATATTGTGTTTTTAAAGAATAAGTATAGCAAAGTAGGAATGGGTTTATCTTCGATTAGAAAAAATATAGAGAAAATAAAGATTGTATTATATGCTGGTGATCCTATCCAAGATGAAAACCTACTACAGCAAACGAATTTTATACGTATCAATGATGTAGATAAATTTTTAATTGAATTAGCACATGCATTTAGACAAGAATTTAGTGGAAAAATTTATACGGTCACAGGTAGTGTAGGAAAGACATCTGTTTCGACATTATTGGCACAAATGATTAAATCACTTGACTCTGATACATTAATTAATTTGAAAGGAAACACCCCATTTTATATTGCAAATGGGATGACGCAGATTAACAATCAAAATCATGCAGTATTTGAGGTAGCTGGGGCCGGAACAATTAATGACGAACCTATAGGTGCTATTTCACACCAAATTTTACGACCTCATATATGCTTGTTTACTACTCTTGCACCTGCTCATATTGAGAAGATTGGCAGCATGAAAGCAATTGCTGAGCGTAAGGCAGCAGCTTTTAAGTATTTACCTGAAGGTTCTGTCTTGGTCATCAATAAAGATGTTGAGTATTTTGAATACATGATGTCCTTTGTACCTGATCATGTTAGGGTGTACACTTATGCTATGAATTCAGATGCTGATGCTAAAATCATTGAGCACAATGAAGATGGTATGATTATACAAATTGATCAAGTTAAAGAAAAAATCAATGTAAATGAGCAGGCTCCTGAGCTTAGACTCAACTATTTAGGTATAATTGCGGTACTGAAAATTTTATTTCCAGATCGATGGAAAGAAAGTTTATTTAAATTGAATGCTGTCAAAAAAGTGCATGGTCGAGGTAAAGTTTTAAATACAGTGTTTAATCATAAAAATATTACAGTAATCGATGAAAGTTATAATGCAAATCCAAGCTCGATGAAGCTTGCTATCACAAATTTTAATAGATTAAATACGAATAAGAAAATTGTTGTAATCTCTGAAATGCTTGAACTTGGAGATTTTAGTTTAGGCTATCATAGAGAGATTGTTGATTTAATTAATACGCTTGATTTTGATAAAGTTGTCCTCCTTGGAGAAATCTTTAAAAAATTAGAAATCATTAATGATAAGGTAGTAAATGCTGAAAATTTTGAAAACCTTAATCATATATTAGGAAGTGTAGTTGAAGATGGATCAAGCATATTGTTTAAAGGGTCGAATAGTACCGGTTTAAATCAATATGTTAAAGATAATTTTTATTTTTCTAAAAATTAAGTTAACTTAAAGCAAGAAAAGTTAAAAATACTTTTCTTGCAAATTTTATAGATAAATTTATATTAGAATACTATTAATTGTCTGTAATAAATAATGTGGATGATATAGCTGAATTTGACTTATATTTTACATTATTGAAATAATTAATTTTTTATTTTAGTTGATTTAATTTAAAAAATTATAGCTGTAGAGTTTAATTTGATTTTAGCTCTATAAAGCTACAATTTAAATATAAAAATTTAAGGCTGTTAAAAATATATTATCAATTTTGGAAATATTCAAGTGTGATTTGAGGTATATAAAAAATATTTTTCTAATAAAATTAAATGTCTGAGAGGTTGATGGTGAAAATAAAATCATCTTTATATTTAATGAATATGTCTAGTATAAATCCTTTAGGACGACTTCCAACTTTTGTGAATACAAAATGTAGTGCAACCATAAGGGTACCTAAAAATATAAACCAAGTTTATATAAAAAATGAGGTGCGAATTTTTTATACTGATAAAATAACAAGTAAACATGCTTTATTAGACTGGAAAAGTACAAACCAAAATCAAATCCCAGATTACATTGAAAATATTGCTATACAAGCGACTACAACTATAGACACCTTGAGCTATCTAGGGTTTTTGCATCCCTTAATGAGCGATCGGTATAGAGACCGAGCCCACTACATAGATATTTATGTTAGAAATATTGGTACCAAAAATGGGATCGCTTATGAAAAACCTTTATATAATTATCATGGTCATCAGTCTGGATGTGGACTCAGTATTTATTTAAACCCTCAACTTGAGGGTTTTCCGGACAGGTGGACGGTAGTATGTCACGAAATTTTTCATCTTTATCAATATAGCTATGCACAATTTAAGAATCGTTGGTATTTAGAGGGTATGACCAACTGCTTAGAACGCTTAATGCGTGAAGGTAAGGGGGAAAAATATTTAACACCCTTACCTAGTACAAAAGATGAACTAGAGAAAAACGTATATAACGTACCTTATACACATATTTGGCACAGATTAGCTTATTTAGCAAAGCATACAAATCTAGCAGAAAATTTACCTTTACCTATATCACTTTTAGAACGTTGCTATACAGATGGTACTCCTGTTTTTAAAGATTGTGATTTCAACGGCTATATCTTTATGCGCCGATTTTTAGAAAATTTAAACATAAGTTCCTTAAGAATCAGCAAAGAAATGAATTTATCGCCCTACGCATGGACTGAAAAACTACAAAGATCTGCAGAATTTTCTCCCGTGATTTTAAAAACTATTCAAGAAACGATGATTGAATTGAATATGAACCAATCGAAGGAGGAGAAGGCATTTCTCAAGTTGAGATAGAGAGTATTCTCTTACCTTTTACTAAGCTAGTTATATAAATGTGTATTTTTCATGAGAATTTTAAATTTCATTGATTCCTAACGATTAAGCAATGAATTAACAACTAAAATAAATTTATTATCAGTTGATCAAACATGTTCTAGCTCCTTGAGGTTTCAATTTGATTTAAGTTTAGCAATGACAGTAAGCTATTAGCTAAATTTCCACAAGAAAAGCTCATACTTGAAATGAATCAATTCCGCAGCGAAATTTTTAAAAATCTTTCGACATCACAGTATGGATAATCCATTTGAAAAATATATTATAAACTATTGATCTACTCATTAAATGCTAGGCAAAACAGATCAAAACACGCTAAGTTAAATCCTAACTTTAAAACATTGGATGACGTGATAATGACTGAAATGATTTATGCCTATGCCGCACTTGATGCACATACTCCATTACAACCTTTTCATTTTCAACAACGTAAAATGCGTGCGGATGATGTGGTTATTGCAATTGAATATTGTGGTGTCTGTCACTCTGATTTGCATCAAGCACGTAATGATTGGGGATTTAGCCATTACCCACTTGTGCCAGGCCATGAG
Organism: Acinetobacter sp. CY17; assembly: GCF_059515825.1. Taxonomy (NCBI): domain Bacteria; kingdom Pseudomonadati; phylum Pseudomonadota; class Gammaproteobacteria; order Moraxellales; family Moraxellaceae; genus Acinetobacter; species Acinetobacter sp. CY17. Next base: position 2,389 of record NZ_JCAKMX010000038.1, on the reverse strand, counting down.
GTTGTAGGGCGTGTGAAGAAAATTGGCCCAGCAGTGACTAAATATCAAATCGGAGATTTGGTTGGTATTGGTTGTATGGTTGATTCTTGTCGCACCTGTTCTGCCTGCCATACAGGATTAGAGCAGTACTGTGAAGAGGGCAATACAGGCACTTATGGTAGCTTAGACCGGCACGATCAAACACCCACTTATGGTGGCTATGCGCAGAGTATTATCTGTAGCCAAGATTTTGTACTTAAAGTTCCTGAAAATTTATCTGCTCAAGCTGTAGCACCCTTGTTATGCGCCGGCATTACTACTTGGTCACCATTACGTCACTGGAAGATAGGTGCGCATTCTAAAGTAGCTATAGTTGGCTTAGGTGGTCTTGGTCATATGGCAATCAAACTGGCCCATGCATTAGGTGCAGAAGTTACTTTATTCAGTCGCTCACCCCATAAAGAAGCGGATGCTAGAGCTCTGGGTGCAGATCATGTTGTGCTTTCGACAGATGAGTTACAAATGCAAGCGGTCAATAATCAGTTTGATTTAATTATTGATACTGTGCCTTATGATCACGATTTAAAACCTTATATTCCTACCTTAGCACTCAACGGTAGCCTAGTATTAGTGGGTTATTTAGGGGAAATTAGCGCACATTCTGTCCCTATGATATTAGGACGGAAATCCATTGCAGGTTCTTTAATTGGTGGTATTGCAGAAACGCAAGAGTTATTAGATTTTTGTGGTGAACACAATATTGTTTCAGATGTTGAAGTGATTGCCATGCAAGACATTAATTTGGCTTATGAACGTATGCTAAAAAGTGATGTGAAATACCGCTTTGTGATTGATATGAAATCATTGCATATATAACGCATAAAATGGTGTAGTCGTAGGGAGGTTTTTCTGCAAATACCTCTCTCTATTTAAAAACAATGACAGAAAATGCTATCTATTCCCAATAGAGACTTTCTATGAACACTTGCTACAGCGTTATGTGATTTTTAAATTAAAATAGGCAGATGTGAGCTTAATATTTTTACCAAGATCGAGCTGCAGAAAAAACTGTATAAATAAGTTAGAAACAAGTTTATCCACAGCTATTGTGGATAAATATGGCAGTTTTAGCTTTGATATATATGTATAAATGGTTTTTTTGATTAAAAAATGATCAATTTAAGGGCTTCATAAGTTATTAAGGCTTTTTATTTTAATAAATTCTTTATTTTTAGTACTTTAGAAGAACTCAAGTAAGCGTCCGCTGAACACACCTTATGAATTCATCCTATAAGCCTTAATTTAGTCCCCACTTAAAAACAAGTGGGGACTAAAATTTATGACTACAAATCACCAGACATCCATCGCATCTCTTGCGAAAAAACGAAGAACATACAGTGCTGAATTTAAACAGCAGATCGTTCAGGCTTGTAAAGCACCGGACGTTTCAATTGCTTCGGTCGCTTTGCAACATGGATTGAATACAAATCTTGTATCCAAATGGATTCGCTTAATTGATGCTAAGCCAGGGAGTGATCGCTCACCACTACCGAATAAACCTGCATTTATTGCCTTATCTTGCTCTGCACCATTAGATCCTACTCCTACTGACATGTTAAAGGTTCAAATTACTTTACCCCACTCAAAAGCAGAAATTGGCTTGAAATGGCAAGTATCAGAAATATCTGCTTTAGCAGAATTACTCAAGGCACTGGCAACATGATCCGCATTGATGAAATCTGGCTTTCTACCCAACCTCTGGATATGCGAGCAGGGATGGATACTGTCATGGCTCAGGTGGTGAGAGCCTTTGGCTACATTAAACCGCATTGTGCTTACCTGTTCTGTAATAAACGTGGCCATCGTATGAAAGTGCTGGTACATGATGGACTGGGCATCTGGCTGTGTGCCAGGCGGCTGGAACAGGGAAAATTCCACTGGGCTCAAGTTCACCAAGGTGAAACCGTGGCCCTCAACCCGGAACAGTTACAGGCATTAATCCAGGGTTTGCCCTGGCAGCGCATTGGACGACAGCAAGTGGTCACAATGCTCTAAACCAAGCTCGGTTATTCTGCTATTCTCCAAACGTTCTATTTCCTCTGCGTCATGACCTCAGGCATACTGCGATCATGAATACGCTGCCTGACTTAAGCCAACTGACCCATGAACAACTGCTGGAATTTACCCAGCAGTTGGCAATGCAGCATCAGTCTCTGGCACAATCAAATCAAGAATTAGAAAAATCAAACCAGCAATTGGATGCCAAAGTTCAGCATCTTTCTATTCTCAATCAAAAATACGAGCATGAACTGGCGCTGTTTAAAAAGCATAAATTCGGCAGTAAAAACGAACATCTCACCGCAAAACAAATCCATCTATGGGACGAAGCGGTCGAAGAAGATATCGCAGC
>NZ_JCAKMX010000037.1:0-13664 GCF_059515825.1 Acinetobacter sp. CY17 | reverse complement strand
GCTGCGATATCTTCTTCGACCGCTTCGTCCCATAGATGGATTTGTTTTGCGGTGAGATGTTCGTTTTTACTGCCGAATTTATGCTTTTTAAACAGCGCCAGTTCATGCTCGTATTTTTGATTGAGAATAGAAAGATGCTGAACTTTGGCATCCAATTGCTGGTTTGATTTTTCTAATTCTTGATTTGATTGTGCCAGAGACTGATGCTGCATTGCCAACTGCTGGGTAAATTCCAGCAGTTGTTCATGGGTCAGTTGGCTTAAGTCAGGCAGCGTATTCATGATCGCAGTATGCCTGAGGTCATGACGCAGAGGAAATAGAACGTTTGGAGAATAGCAGAATAACCGAGCTTGGTTTAGAGCATTGTGACCACTTGCTGTCGTCCAATGCGCTGCCAGGGCAAACCCTGGATTAATGCCTGTAACTGTTCCGGGTTGAGGGCCACGGTTTCACCTTGGTGAACTTGAGCCCAGTGGAATTTTCCCTGTTCCAGCCGCCTGGCACACAGCCAGATGCCCAGTCCATCATGTACCAGCACTTTCATACGATGGCCACGTTTATTACAGAACAGGTAAGCACAATGCGGTTTAATGTAGCCAAAGGCTCTCACCACCTGAGCCATGACAGTATCCATCCCTGCTCGCATATCCAGAGGTTGGGTAGAAAGCCAGATTTCATCAATGCGGATCATGTTGCCAGTGCCTTGAGTAATTCTGCTAAAGCAGATATTTCTGATACTTGCCATTTCAAGCCAATTTCTGCTTTTGAGTGGGGTAAAGTAATTTGAACCTTTAACATGTCAGTAGGAGTAGGATCTAATGGTGCAGAGCAAGATAAGGCAATAAATGCAGGTTTATTCGGTAGTGGTGAGCGATCACTCCCTGGCTTAGCATCAATTAAGCGAATCCATTTGGATACAAGATTTGTATTCAATCCATGTTGCAAAGCGACCGAAGCAATTGAAACGTCCGGTGCTTTACAAGCCTGAACGATCTGCTGTTTAAATTCAGCACTGTATGTTCTTCGTTTTTTCGCAAGAGATGCGATGGATGTCTGGTGATTTGTAGTCATAAATTTTAGTCCCCACTTGTTTTTAAGTGGGGACTAAATTAAGGCTTATAGGATGAATTCATAAGGTGTGTTCAGCGGACGCTTACGATTTATCTGATTATGCAAGGCAGCGTGTACGCACTCTTGGTCTTAATTGCTCCTCAACATCACATATTATTCCAGTTATTTTAGGCGAAGCCCAAAGGGCAAATGCAGCTGCAGAAATGTTATATAAACAGGGCTATCATGTCTTACCCGTACGTCCCCCAACCGTTCCTCAACATACTGCGCGGTTACGTATGTGTATGAACCAAAAATTACAGCATGAGCAATTAGTTAATTTGTTTAAGCATCTACAGGGATGGTTATGATTGATATATCTCAGGTAGCCAAATGCTTTGCGCAGGCACAAAAGAGCTATAACCCACATGCGATTGCTCAATTACAAGTCGCACAGCATTTAGATGATTTAATCCAAATTCATACACCTATTAAAAAATTACACAATGTCTTGGAGATTGGGTGTGGTTCGGGTTTTTTTAGCCAATTAATGTTGAAGTATGCTCAACTTCAACAAATCTATTTGAATGATCTTTATGTTGAAGTACAGCAACATTTTGCACAAGATCCACGCTTTCAATGGTATATAGGGGATATTGAACAGCTTGACTTACCACAGTCCTTAGATGGCGTTTTTTCTTGCTCAGCCTTACAGTGGATCAAGGACTTTGAAAAATTGTGTAGACGTATACATTCTGCTTTATGTACAGGTGGGTATTTTTGTTTTGCCAGTTATGGTGAACAGAATCTAAAAGAAATAAAGGCGCTTACTGGACAAGGACTCAGTTATCAAACATATGATCAAATCTTAGATAACTTAGAAAAGATTGGTTTTGAAGTAGAATATCAAGAACAACAGTTAATTGAATTGCATTTTGAGCATCCACATGCAGTTTTAAAGCACATCAAAGCTACCGGTGTTCACGCAACAGCTCAAGGTTTTCGATGGACTAAAAGCTCTTTAAATCAATTTTATAAAAATTATCAAATGTTTATAGATCAGAACACGGGTCAATATATATTGACCTATCACCCTGTGTGGTTTGTTGTAAGGAAAAAATGATGAGCGCAGATATTTATTTTGTAAGTGGCATTGATACAAATATTGGCAAGTCATTTGCAACAGGCTATTTGGCTAGACAATGGAATGAACAAGGGTTTAATACCATTACCCAAAAATTAATTCAAACAGGAAATAAAGAAACCTCAGAAGATATTTTATGTCACCGTCATATTATGGGCTGTGGGATATTAAAAGAAGACCATGAAAAACTCACGATGCCAGAGATTTTTAGTTACCCCGCATCGCCGCATTTAGCCACTAAACTTGATGGGCGAGAAATCAACTTTAAAAAAATTCAGGATGCGACCCAGCGCCTAATCACTGAGTATGATCGCGTCTTGGTTGAAGGCGCTGGTGGCTTAATGGTACCGCTTACTGAAGATCTGCTTATGATTGATTATGTCAAACAGCAGAATTACCCTGTGATTTTAGTTACCTCGGGTCGATTAGGTAGTATTAACCATACTTTATTGAGTCTATCTATCCTTGCGCAGTATGAAATTCCCTTGCACGCGCTTGCCTTTAATCACAAAGATAATGCGAAAGATGAGGTGATTTCTAAGGATACTATTCGCTATCTCAAAGTTTCTCTGAATAATCATTTTCCTGAAGCACAATGGTTAGATATCCCAGTATTTGAGCTTAGCCACACGGAGTTTAATGAAAATTCTGACCTTATCTAAAAAGAAGTAATTCTGAGCTCTAAACACTTATATCTAAACGTTAGAATGGTTAGAGCCCATTTTTGAATTGTTTGGGTGAATCTATGGCAAAGCACATATTCCAATGCCCATGACGGTCATTCAACAGCTCATACATGCTGATGAATAAAAATAATTTATCATATTTATTCATAATACTTATAGGTTGCGTAGTATAATGAGCAGGTTTTTAGTAGACCTATTCTTAATTCGTGGCTTATGGATACTTTTTCAGCATTACTCAATAAAAAGCAATTTACACTATTAATTGAATGTCTGACCCACCTTCAGCCACAGCCTATACTCAGCTCACTTGCAGGCTACCCATGTGTAATGACCTTAGCAGATCGTGTGCATAGTGATGATGATCCTGAACCCTTACAACGTGCCTTGGACTATCCTAAACAGGTTGAAAAGATTTTACATTTTTCAGGTAAGGGACGAGACATTCAAGATTTAGAGCAATTTTTAGCACAAGCCAATACGCAGGGATTACATAATCTACTCTTACTAACAGGGGATCGACTTAAACAGCATTGTTTTGAGCCACAGCAGCGTACCCGTTATTTAGAGTCCGTGAATGCAGTCATGGCGGCGAAAGCCAAAGCGAACTTTTGTATTGGTGTTGCGTTTAATCCATTTAAATATCGAGCAGCTGAAAAAGATGCTCAATATTTTAAGTTGCATAAAAAGTTAAAAGCGGGTGCTGATTATATTGTCACGCAACTGGGTTATGACTTGGATCAGCTTAAAGCGCTTAAAAATTTCCTAAAACAACACCATTATACGCATCCTATTTTTGCTTGTATCATGCCGCTGACATTGGGTCGCGCGAAGTTTATGCGTAGAACTAAAGTGCCAGGTATTGTGATTACTGATCATATGCTGCACGTGCTTGAACAAGAAAAACAACAAGGTTTAACCGAACACGCAGATCGCCGTGCAGCCTTACAAATTGTGATTTGTCAACATTTAGGCTTTGCTGGTGTGCATTTATCTAGTTGTCATGATCTGGCGGCTCAACAACGCTTGGCTGAATATATTCAAGCATATCAAGGCTTGGATTTACAGGCCTGTGAGCTCCTTTGGCAGCAACTATGGCAGTTAAAGCGCGGAGATGAATTTATCCCGTCCTATATGTTTGCTGAGAATAAAGTCACTAAAAAAGATAAAATCAAGTATCAACAGTTGCAGCTCATGCATGATGCTGTATTTACATCTAGTTTGGGGAAAGGTGTTGGCCGCCTGTTATTTAAAGCCCCACTTTGGAAAAATAAACTTGCAGATCGTGCTTTAATTCAAACTGAACATCTCAGTAAGCATGCTGTTGTGGGCTGTGAAAGTTGTGGTCAATGCCGCTTAGGAGAAACCTTATATATTTGCCCTGAAACCTGTCCAAAAGGTCTAGCCAATGGTCCTTGCGGTGGCACAGAGGGAGATCGCTGTGAGTTTGGAGATCGTGAATGTATTCATTCTATGAAAGCACGTTTAGCCAAAGCAGTTGAGCAAACTCAGGTGTTAACTCAAGTCTTGATTCCAACAGTACCACTTGAAGTGCGCGGTAGTAGCTCTTGGAAAAACTGGTATTTAAAATAAGCCCGTATATACGGGCTTATAGAAATATATTTTAAGCTGTTGCAGCAATATCGACTGAGGCAAAGCCTGCGTTGAGCGTCGTGAGCGCAGCTTTAAACTGTTCATCAGGGATGGTCAGTGGATAAAGGAAACGAATGACGTTGGCACGTTTACCACAAGACAAAATCAGTAAACCATTGTCCATGGCATAGCGTTGAATCTGTGTAACTTGAGCGGCATTTTCAAGTTCAACAGCCACCATAGAACCTAGACCGCGAATATCTTGAATAAAAGAGAATTGCTCTTTGAGTTCTTCTAAGTTCTCAATTAATTGGGCACCAAGTTTGTTGGCACGTTCACACAGTTTTTCTTCAATGATCACATCAATCACAGCATGGGCTGCTGCAACAGCCAAAGGATTACCTGCATAGGTTCCACCTAGGCCGCCAGGTTGAGGAGCATCCATAATTTCTTGACGACCAACAACGGCTGAAATCGGGAAACCACCCCCTAAACTTTTGGCCATCGTCATTAAATCAGCTTGTACATCTTGATGATAATTCATGGCAAACACCTGCCCAGTACGGGCAAAACCGGTTTGCACTTCATCTGCAATGAGCAAGATCCCATGTTGGTCACACAGTGCGCGTAAACGACGCAAGAATTCCTGCGGTGCAACATGAAAGCCACCTTCTCCTTGTACGGGTTCAACGACAATAGCCGCTACTCCTTCAGGCGCAATATCAGTGCTAAAGATGTCTTCAATACTTGCAATGGCATCATCTACACTAATATTGTTTAAGGCATTTGGATATTTAGCATGAAAAACGCCTGCTGGCATCGCCCCAAAATCGCGTTTGTAAGGTGCAACTTTACCTGTCATAGCCATGGTCATAAAACTACGTCCATGGAAAGCTCCAGAAAAAGTAATAATACCATTGCGACCTGTGGCAGCACGGGCAATTTTGACAGCATTTTCCACTGCTTCTGCACCAGTGGTAAATAAAGCTGCTTTTGCAGGTGCTTTAATCGGTGCCAATTCAATCAAACGTTCTAACAGTTGAATGTAGCTGGCATAAGGTGTGACCTGAAATGAGGTATGGGTAAAGCGATCAAGCTGTGTTTGTACCGCTGCAATCACTTTGGGATGTCGATGGCCTGTATTGAGAACAGCAATACCCCCTGCAAAATCAGTATAAGTTTTGCCCGTTGTGCTCCAAATTGTGGCATTTTCAGCACGATCAACGTACCAATCACACAGCACACCAATCCCCCGAGCTAAAGTCTGGGCTTGTTTTTCTTGAGTTTGTTGTTGATTTTGCATTTTTTATTGTCCTGTATCGCGTGAGTTGATGTGCTTAATGTCACTGAATTGCTCAAGATGATCGAGTACCAATTTTAATATTAAATAAGGAGCCAATTGGGTGCATGCAACATATACATGTGGTCTGTATCTTGCTTAGTAGGTCGATGTATGTCTAGGATAAGAGCCACTGTGACATGATGTCGCAGCGATAAATGGATCTTATCGAGCAGGATTAGGAAGATGATGGTAAAGCACACCTTATTGGCGGATTATATTCAGCAAAAACTGCCGGAGCAGTACAGTGGCGCACTGTATCAACGTTTATTTCAGTGTTTAGCTGAGGCCATCCGTGAAGGAATTATGGCACCTAATAGTAAGTTACCTGCTTCACGTGACTTGGCCTTAGAGCTTAATATCTCACGTAATACCGTTTTAAATGCTTACCAGCAATTAGAGGCACAAGGGTATATACAAGGTTTTACAGGACGCGGTACATGGGTAAGTGCACAAATTCCCGATGACTACTTGAATGCTAAAGCAAAATGGGTAAAAAAGTCGCCCGCACCAGCACAGGTAAATCATGGACTATCTCAAAGGGCTCAACAATTTATAGCCAATGTTAATCATCGTCCAATTCAATGGGGGGCCTTTGTCCCAGGTGTACCTGATGTTACCGAGTTCCCACATCGCTTATTTAATAAAATACAAGCACGTATTGGGCAAATGCCAGATACGGCGAGCTTGATTTATAGTCATCACGGCGGCAATGAAGAGTTAAAGCACAGCTTATGTGAGTATTTACGTGTTGCTCGATCGGTACGTTGTGAGGCTGAGCAAATCATTATTACCGAAGGTACTCATCAATCCATTGATTTACTCTCCCGTGCTTTATGTGATGTAGGTGATCCGGTATGGATTGAAGACCCAGGCTATTGGGTAATCCGTAATATTTTGACCATGAATGGACTAGAAGTTCATGCTCAACCTGTAGATGAACAGGGTATATCTCCTCAAACAGATGCACCCATACCTAAACTTATTTTTGTGACGCCCTCACATCAATATCCTCTAGGAGCGCATTTAAGCTTAACGAGAAGGCGTGAGCTATTGGATTTAGCAAGGCAACAACAGGCATTTATTGTCGAAGATGATTATGACAGTGAGTTCCGTTTTACAGGTCAACCTTTTCCATCGTTACAGGGGTTAGAGGAAGATGCTCCTGTAATTTACCTCGGGACCTTTAGTAAAACCATCTATCCTGGTCTACGGGTGAGTTATATGGTGGTACCTAAGCATTTAGCACCGCATTTAAAGCTCATGCTGGATGAACTGCATCGTTCTGGTCATCAATTAACCCAACGTGCTTTAGCAAAATTTATAGATGCAGGGCATTATGTGGCACATATTCGACGTATGCGCGTGCTATATAGCAAACGTCGACAATACTTAATCGAGTTGATCGAGCGCTACCTAGGCGCACACATGATCCATCCTTTTAGTCTAGACGCAGGATTACATCTGGTGCTGCAATTGCCACCATATTTTGATGATCAAAAAATTGCTGAACAAGCCTATCAAGCTGGGATTAAAGTCAAAGCCTTGTCACTGTATTACAGTCCGCAGCACCCTGCACCTGAACGTGGTTTGCTGCTGGGTTTTGCCAGTGTGCCGGAACCAGAAATGCTCAAAGCTTTTTACACTCTAAGACAATGCTTAGCCCAATACAGCAGTAGTAATGCGAGTTAAAGCCACCTTATTTTAATGCAGCAATGAATTGGTACCTATAAAAGCTTTAAGAATGGTACTCGTGCCTGTGCAAAAAACAAGACAAATTGCCAATAACACGACAAAACAGGACTGGGTATTCCGCGCAATATAGATATGGGATCTGCATAAACCCAAACGCCAATAATAAAAATCTCAAACTTAAATCCATAACGTTGAGATGCACAATAAGGAATTCAAATGACGATGCAAACGGAAAATAATAACGGGCTTAGTCAAGCATTAAAAACGCGGCATTTGACCATGATGTCAATTGCCGGTGTCATTGGCGCAGCCCTATTTGTAGGTTCGGGTGGTATTATTGCTAAAGCTGGACCAGCTGCGATCTTAGCGTACTTAGCGGGTGGAGCTTTGGTTGTATTCATCATGCGTATGCTAGGGGAGATGGCTGCTGCAGCACCGAGTACCGGTTCATTTTCTACCTATGCAGAGCGTGCCATCGGACGCTGGGCGGGTTTTACCATTGGTTGGTTATACTGGTGGTTTTGGGTGCTACTCATGGCATGGGAAGCATATATCGCTGGCCTTATTCTGCACGAATGGTTTCCTACAATCAGTGTCAATATGTTTACGCTCATTATGACTGTACTACTGTGTAGTATTAACTTCATGCAAGTTAAAAAATATGGTGAGGTTGAGTTTTGGTTTGCACTGATTAAAGTGGTCGCGATTTCTGCTTTTATTATTGTAGGCATTGCTGCAGTGATGAACTTTTGGCAAGGTGGTGCTGCAACAGCAGGGTTAAGTAATTTAACCGCACATGGCGGTTTTATGCCTAACGGTATGGGACCAGTCCTCATTGCTTTACTTGGGGTCATGTTTTCCTTTCTAGGTGCTGAAATCGTTACAATTGCCGCTTCTGAATCTAAAAACCCTGTACAAGAAACACGCCGTGCGATTAAGTCTGTCGTGTGGCGGATTTGCCTGTTTTATATTGGCTCAATCTTTTTAATTGTCTGTTTAGTCCCTTGGAATGATCCATTGCTGGGTCAAGCAGGTTATGGCAGTTACCGTCGTACGCTCGAGCTTTTGGGCATTCCTGGCGTACAGTGGGTGATGAACTTTGTGGTCTTAACTTCTGTGAGCAGTTGTTTTGTTTCAGGCCATTACACTGCATCGCGTATGCTTTACTCACTTGCACAGCGTGGTGATGCACCTAAACTATTTAAACATACTCAAACTAAAGGAACGCCTGTCTTTGCAGTGCTGGCATCATGTGCAATCGCATTAGGGTTGGCTGTATTAAACTTCTTTGAATCATTACGACCAAAGGATATTTTGGACCTCTTAATGAATACCACAGGAATGATTGCGCTATTGGTGTATCTGGTGATTGCAGTATCTCAATTGCGCTTACGCCATCAAATGCAACAACAAGGGCTAAAACCTGAAATTAAGATGTGGCTTTTCCCTGGCTTAACCTATGCAGTTATTATTTTTATTAGTGCATGCTTGATAGCTATGGCATTTATTCCTGAATATCAAGTGTTAGTGGTCTCAACCGGTATGGCTGCATTAGTCCTTATGGCGATTGGTATTTACTTACAATATCAACAAAAACGAAAAATGGCAGCCATACGCGCACCACTTAAACCTATTCGACGTAGCTGAACCAAAGAGAGTTTGTGCAAGGATTGTAAATAAATATTACCTTTAGCTGTGGAATTCAGTTATAACAAAAGAATGAAAAACAAACGCATAGTGTACTTTTGATCATTAAAATACTCATAAGTGCACTAAGATGAATCAGTAAAAGAATCAAACAATAGGATGAAAAATCAAGTATGTATCCAAATACGCAACTTTATATTAATGGTCAGTGGCAAGATGCTCAAGCAGGTGAGACTTTAGCGGTTTTAAATCCAGCTACAGAACAGGAAATTGGCCGTGTTGCGAAAGCCAAAACGGCAGATTTAGATCTTGCGTTAGACGCGGCTGAACAAGGTTTTCAAGTATGGAAAGAAACAGCAGCAGCAGATCGTGCCAAGATCATGAAAAAAGCGGCGATTTTGTTACGCGAACGTGCCAATGATATTGCCAAAATCATGACCTTAGAGCAAGGTAAGCCAATCAAACAAGCTAAAATTGAAACGCTAAGTGCCGCAGATGTCATTGATTGGTTTGCGGGCGAGGCAGTACGCAGTTATGGTCAACTGATTCCAGCACGTCAACATGATGTACATTCTTATACGGTAAAAACACCAGTGGGTGTAGTGGCTGCCTTTACGCCGTGGAATTTCCCGATTAACCAAATCGTACGTAAAATGTCAGCAGCTTTGGCGGCAGGGTGCTCGATTATTGTCAAGGGGCCTGAAGAGACGCCTGCTTCACCTGCTCAGTTGATTCAAGCCTTCCATGATGCAGGGCTACCAAAAGGTGTAGTGAGCTTGGTGTATGGTGAGCCTGCGGAGATTTCAGAATATCTTATTCCACATCCAGTTGTGCGTAAAATTTCATTTACAGGCTCTACACCTGTGGGTAAACAATTGGCAGCACTTGCAGGGCAACATATGAAGAAAGCCACCATGGAATTAGGGGGGCATGCCCCAGTCTTGATTTTTAAAGATGCTGATTTAGATGTTGCCGTCAAAGAAATGCTCGCGTCTAAATTCCGTAACGCAGGACAGGTATGTATTGCGCCAACACGTTTTTTAATTGAACGTGAAGTTTATGATGAAGTGGTCGAGAAAATTAAAGTCCAAGTACAAGCCTTAAAAGTTGGAAATGGTTTAGAAGAGGGCGTTGACATGGGTCCAATGATCCATTCGCGTGGTTATGCCAATATCCAAAAATTAATTAAGAATGCGGTAGAGAGTGGTGCCCAACTGGTCTGTGGCGGAGAGGCTTTAGTCTGTGATGGTTATTTTATGCAGCCTACAGTACTTAAAGATGTACCTTTAGAGGCAGAATGTATGCATAAGGAACCTTTTGGCCCATTAATCTTATGTTGCCCATTTGACACCTATGAAGAGGCAGTAAAAGAAGCCAATCGTTTAGAGTTTGGTTTAGCTGCTTATGCCTATAGCCGCAGTAATAAAACCTGTTTAGATCTAGGACGTGATATTCAAAGCGGTATGCTCACCATCAATCATGTGGGTTTAGGCTTACCTGAATTACCGTTTGGTGGTTTGAAAGATTCTGGTTATGGGACAGAGGGTGGCAGCGAAGCAATCAATGCTTATTTTGACACACGTTTGGTGACTGTTGCAGCACGCTAAGATATTCCAAGAAGATGCCACATGGCATCTTCTTTTATCCTTTGGAGCGTAAAACCTCGCAGTTCAGCACAAGGAGATAAGTGATTGGCGCATATCATGCGATAAAAATTGTCACTTTAAATACTCCCTAATAATTGAGCTCAAGGAAAAATCCTAAAGTTAGCCTATGAAAACCCTTTAATTGCGTATAAAAGACAAACATGTGTTGAGTATCCACTCATCAACTAACTCGCATCAGAGGTAAAGTTTGTCTGGGATGATGTGAATTTTAAACACCTCAAAATAAATAATGAATTTCTTTGAGCCCATCAGGTTGCTCAATATATGAAAGACCCATCGAAAGAATGCAATTTGCATGGTCAAATGATTCAGGCTGTGACAGCACAACTCATTATCAGAAGAAAATAATACAAAAAAGTAAAGCTGAAATGGTGTGTCAGCAATAATAAATCAGCAAGATATTCATTAATTGGATACTCTTCAAGATGTCGCTATGAAGTATGCTAATGGATATGTTCATTATGCTAAGGATTAATTCAAATTTTGGGACAGCTACGATTTGAGTACCTACTGCGTTAAAACAGGCTCATTTGTTGAAGATGTAAGAGGTCGTTGGTATGTATCTTATGGTTGCTTTGCCCAAGCAAGAAAAGCCAACATTTGTGAGATCACTGCCAGCAGTCTGAAAAATAGAGCTGATTTACGAATCAGAGTATTGGAATGTAAAAACTGTTTAAGTCCCCATGATCGTAACTTAAACAGTTTTAAGAACATACTTGTGCTTGTGCTTGTGCTTGTGCTTGTGCTTGTGCATAAGCATTTAGCTGTATGAATATCTATCCTTTAAGTCGCAGAGAAGTGAAGTTGAATACAGGGTGGTTTGGGAAAGATATAAATGATTTTTTGTATAAATTTTGCTCTTATTTTGATATAAAATGATCTATATAATTAATAATAGAGATGAAAAATATGAGAAGAATATTAGTACTCACACCTTTAATTTTTTCCATAATGGCTTGTTCTTCATTACAACCAACACAGACATTGCAGTCACAGGGACAACTTTATTTTAATGGTGATATTGTTACGATGGTTGGAGATCAACCGCAGTATGCTCAGTCAGTTTTAGTACAAAACGGAAAAATTGCTTTTGTTGGGAATTTAGCTGATGCGAAAGAAATCGCCCCGCAGAGTCAACCAATTGATTTAAATGGAAAAACATTACTGCCCGGTTTTGTTGATGCTCATGGTCATGCGTATAATGCTGGGTTTCAAGCGCTTGCAGCTAATTTACTGGCACCTCCTGATGGAAATGTGAAAAATATTGATTCTTTAATTCAAAATCTGAACCAATGGAAAACTGAAAACAAGAATATTATTGCAAAATATAAGTGGATTATTGGATTCGGATATGATGATGCTCAATTGAAAGAACAGCGTCATCCAACGGCTGACGATCTAGATAAAGTTTCTAAAGACGATCCTATGCTGGTTATTCACCAATCTGGGCATCTTGGCGCGATGAATCATAAAGCCATGGATGTTGGCAGGATATAATGCAAATACTAAAGATCCTGCTGGTGGTGTGATTCGTCGCTTAAAAGATTCTAAAGAACCAAATGGTGTCTTAGAAGAAATGGCACTTTTCCAGCCATTATTTTCAATAATGGGTAAATTTGATCAAGATGCAAATGAGAAAATTGCACTAGCGGGTATTAACTCATATCTTCGCTTTGGATTTACAACCTTACAGGAAGGACGTGCAACCAAAGAAGCGTGTGAAACTTGGAAAAGTTTAGGCGAACAAAAAAAACTGACAGTTGATGTTGCATGTTATCCGGATATTCAGGCTCAGTTACCGTACATGCAATTAGTAGGTGTGCAAAAAAACTATACTAATCACTTTCGTGTGGCGGGTATAAAACTCTCTCTTGACGGCTCACCACAAGGGCGGACTGCGTGGTTAACCAAGCCATATGCTCATCCACCAGAGGGTCAACCCAAAAATTATGTTGGGTATCCAGCTATTCCTGATGAGAAAAATGTCGCACAACTCATAGAGACAGCTTATAAAAACAACTGGCAAATTCTAGCGCATACCAATGGAGATGCAGCTCTAGATGAATATTTACATGCTATAGATCAGGCTGAACAAAAGTATGGTCATAAAGATCGTAGAAGTGTCGCAATTCATGCTCAAACAGCACGTTATGATCAACTTGATAAAATGAAGGAATTGAAGGTTATTCCTTCATTTTTTGCTATGCATACATATTATTGGGGAGACTGGCATAGAGATGTGACGTTAGGTAAAGAACGAGCATATAGAATCTCTCCCGGACAGACCGCTTTAAATAAAGGCATGATTTTTACGCAGCATCATGATGCTCCTGTTGCTTTGCCTAATAGCCTTATGGTTTTGCATGCAACTGTGAATCGGATTAGTCGTTCAGGTGATGTGATTGGACCAAATGAACGGGTGAGTCCTTATAACGCTTTACGTTCACTCACAAGTTGGGCCGCATATCAGTATTTTGAGGAAAACTCTAAGGGTAAGCTAGAAAAGGGGAAATTAGCTGATCTGGTTATTTTAGATAAGAACCCTTTAAAAGTTGATCCTAAAAAAATTAAAGATATACAAGTGTTAGAGACCATCAAAGAAGGTTATGTAGTTTATAAAAAGTAGATAATAACTGTAGTGGTCAACAAATATTGGACACAGTTTTAAGTTCATTTTCAGCCTGACAAGGACTGATACCATCGTTAAATCGATGAGGTCGTATCTGATTGTAGTATTCCATCAGATACAGACCAACATCTAGCTTCGCTTCTTCAATTGAGCTGTATCCCAATTTGGGAATCCACTCAGTCTTGAGACTTCTAAAAAGCCTTTCTGTTGGGGCATT
>NZ_JCAKMX010000036.1:0-15155 GCF_059515825.1 Acinetobacter sp. CY17 | reverse complement strand
ATTGGGTAGAGAATCAGATGCGACCTTGGGCCTTAGGACGCAAGAACTGGCTGTTTGCTGGCTCGCTGCGCAGTGGCCAACGAGCTGCCAATATCATGACTTTAATCCAGTCAGCAAAGCTCAATGGGCTGGATCCGTATGCCTATTTAAGTGATGTGCTGAAAAGGCTGCCGACACACAAAGTGACCCAAATTGAAGAATTACTGCCACACCGGTGGCAACCCGACCAAAATTAAAAAATAGGTATGGGGTTCAGCGGATGCTTACGAACTCAATTCCTTATGGCTTGGAAATAAGAGCGATGTGAAAATTATATGATCTTGCTCTCAATATTTAATATTTTAAATTAAAAAACCTATGCTGAGTACCAGCATAGGTTTAAGTCGATTAAGCTTCAGTGATGAGAGGAATGAGGCGCTTTCTCTGTTGATAACGCGTGAGCATATTTTTTACTTCCACTTGATAATCTTGCAAAGCCTGCATTTTAACGGGACCGAAACCACGCACGTTATTGACTAGATTACAAATCTCAACTGCTTGCTGCAAATCAGCAGGATCCAAGTGATCAATTACCTCGTTGACCAATTGCATATAGTCTTGAATAAGCTGACGTTCGGCAATGCGTTCAGGATTTTTTCCAAGTGGATCAAACCATTGACCACGCAACCATTTAAATTGCGCCAAAATTGGCATAAGCTTTAATATCCATGTGCCAAATTTGATTTTTTTAGGTCGTCCAGTGCTAGGATCTACGCGACTCAATAGAGGTGGCGCGAGCCACAAGCTCATATTTTTGACACTACTAAATTGTGCTTTTAGCTTTTCTTGGAACTCTGGCTGACTATATAGGCGAGCCACTTCATATTCATCTTTGTATGCCATGAGACGATATAAATTGCTTGCAATACTGCGTATTAGTTGTTGATCAATATCATAATGAGCCAGACGTTTTTGTGCATCATGCATAAAATTTAAATAACGCTGAGCATATTGGACATTTTGATAATCTTTAAGCTGCTTAGCATAGTTTTGAACTTGCTCGCTAGCAGATAAATATTGCTCGTTCGTGTCTTTAACAGACAACAGTTGTTGTTCAAGTTCAGGGTGCTCGGCAATGATACGTCCCCATGAAAAAGCAGCCCAATTTTTTTCAACACTTGGCATATGTTGCATGCTACTTTCTAATGCTTGCAAAGAAATTGGAATCAGGGCCTTTTGCCAAGCAAAACCTAACATTAAAATATGGGCAAAGGTGGTTTCAGCAAAAATTTTTTCGCAAAGTTGGTTGGCATGTAGCATATAAATATGTGAATCATTAACCACATGTTTTACTCGCATGATCAATTCATCAACATTTAATACATGATCACGATTATGTACAAACGCTGCAGTAGGCACCAAATCAAGATTGATGACCACATGACTATTAAGTTGTAAACGTTGTAACATATCACTTGTCGAGGCAGCGACCAGATCATTGGCCATTAATAGATGTGCTTCTTTGCTGCCTACACGAGAAGATAAAATCTGTTCTTGCTGTTTGGCTAAACGTACCTGACTAAAAACCGCGCCATTTTTTTGTGATAAACCGGTAAAATCTAAGACGCTTGCCGCATGATGATCTGCCACAGTTGCCTTGCCTACCAGTGCAGCAATAGTGAGTACGCCTGTACCCCCTACGCCAGAAAACAAAATGTTATAGTTCTGCCGAGGTATATGCGGTAGATGGATATTAGGCAGGGTATTTAAATAGCGATGATAGTCCAATGTCTCAGGTGCATCATGTTTTAATTCTGTACCTTCTACTTCAATAAAGCTTGGGCAAAAGCCTTTTAAACAGGACAAATCTTGGTTACAGCTGGATTGATTGACTTTGCGTTTAATCCCTTGGGCCGTATGAATGGGCTCAATAGAAATACAATTAGATTGTACAGAACAGTCACCACAGCCTTCACAGACGCGATCATAAATAAATGCACGTTTATGAGAGGTGGCCAATGTCTGATGTTTGCGACGACGTCTTTTTTCAGCAGCACAGGTTTGGTCGTAAATAATCGCGCTTACGCCCTGATAGTGTTGGTATTGTTGTTGAATTGAAGTCAGTTCGTCGCGATGGAATACTTGACAATTTTTTGCCAGATCATCCCGATCTTGCCAACGTTCAGGTTGCTCTGAAATTAAACACAGATGTTCTACGCCTTCAGCAGCCAGTTGCCTAGATATTCGAGCTGGATCATTATTGCCTTCTGCAGGTTGACCACCCGTCATGGCGACTGCATCGTTATATAAAATTTTAAAGGTAATATTAGTCTTTGCTGCAATAGCTGCACGAATGGCTAAAATGCCAGAATGTTCATAAGTGCCATCACCAAGATTTTGAAAAATATGCGCCGTGTTGGAAAATGGTGCAGCACCAACCCAATGCATGCCTTCACCACCCATTTGACTAAAGGTATGCGTATTACGCTCTGGCATCATGAGTGCCATAATATGACAGCCGATCCCAGCACCTGCAATAGCGCCCTCGGGTATTTGTGTGGAGGTGTTATGCGGACAACCAGAACAAAAAAATGGAGTACGCTTTTGGGTTTCAGGTGCTAAAAGAGTAGTTTGCTCTAAAGCTTGAATTTTGTGTTGCAATCCTACAGGCTGCTCTAGAAATTGAAAGATTTTTTCAGCCACTAACTGGGTTGAATATTCACCGGTTTCAGGCAAGAAAAGATCACCATCTGGGGTGTGTTTACCAAAAATTTGTGGTTTGTAATGGCTATGGTAGAGAATTTCTTTCAGCTGGCTTTCGACGATACTACGTTTTTCTTCAATTACTAGAACCTTTTTATGGCCATGGATAAATTCAAGCATGCCCTGATCTTCAAGTGGCCATGACATACCTACTTTATAAATTGAAATACCGTAGTGGTCTAATTTTTCATCCAATCCTAAATAACTTAAGGCTTGCATAAGATCTTGATGTGCCTTACCTACAGTGACAATGGCATAATGGGGTAGACTAGCCATATGGATTTTGCGATCTATGCGGTTTAAACGTGCCCACGCTTTAGCTGCAGGTAACTTATGTTCAATCAAACGTTTCTCTAATTCAAAGCGCTGTGCTGGCCATTGTAAGTTCTGGTCCCAATTGAGTAATGTGTCATTTTTTGCGGGGCTCAAGAATACAGGTAATTCATTTAAGCGTAGCGTTGCAGCAGCTTCAATCACATCAGCCACTGTTTTGAGTGCGACCCAAAGCCCTGAATAACGCGACATGGCAATTCCTGCTAAGCCAAAATGAATCACTTCAGCCACGTTACTCGGTTGTAAAATTGGCATAGCAACCGCTTGGAAAATGCCGTCACTTTGATGTGGAAAGGTAGAAGATTGAGCAGTGTGATCGTCTCCTGCTACGGCTAAGACCCCGCCCATTGGTGCAGTACCAAACATATTTGCGGTACGAAACACATCACCACTTCGATCAATACCTGGACCCTTACCATACCAAATGCCAAAAACACCTTGATAGCGGCTAGGACCGAAAGCAGCTTGCATTTGGGTACCCCATAATGCGGTCGCTGCTAAATCTTCATTCAGCCCGGGTTGAAAAACAATGTTAAGTTTTTTTAATTCGGCTTCATGTTTCCATAACATTTGATCATAGCCACCTAAAGGCGAACCACGATAGCCGCTAATTAACCCAGCCGTTTTTAAGTTCTGAGATTGATCAAGTTGAATTTGTAATTTGGGTAATTCAACTAAAGCTTGAATACCGGATAAAAAAACTGGCTCCGTGTTCGCTTCACGTTTGAAAATATAGTTTTTATCATGACCCATATGTTTATCCTTCTGTCGTGTTTAAGCGACTACCGTTCCTTATACTAGACGCATCTTTATTAAAACTTATTTTTATTAATAGTATAAAAATAAGTGATGATTTGTCTCAGTCTAGAAGTTGTGGCGCTAATGTAAAGACAGAAAAGACAGAAAATTGGTTGCAAATTCGTTATTCAGATATCAGCTGAATACAAAGCGTAAAGAGGGCACTTGATCTGCTTAAAACTGATAATATTAAAAATCAAACTACCATAGACATAAGATTTATTAAAAAAATAATATAATTAATTATTTAAGTATTTAACCTTTGTCATTCTGAATGTAAAAATTAAATTTTTATTTTCAACAATAATTAAAGACATATAGCACTCAAGCTGATGTATAAGGGTGTTGCAACTGGCTTTTCAAGCTATAAAAAAAGACCCTCATGGCAGCACGAGGATCTTGGATTGCCTAACAGATGTAGAAGTCAGCTATGACTTAAGCTCTGATGTTGAAGTGGTGGGACTAAGCGGTTCAACAAGAGTTTGATAATGCCGATCAGACTTCATATATAAAGTACAAATAATCGCAAGCATGGCCATACCGACAATGTACAGCATCACCCAAGTGGGTTGTCCGTGATTAAGGCTAAGCAATTTTGTGGCAATAAGAGGCGCTAACCCCCCACCCAGCACACCTGCAAATTGTACCGAAATCGAAATACCGCTATAACGGATTTGCGCTGGAAATTGCCGTGCAAATAACATTGATTCCGGAGCGTACATAATTGGAAACACCACACCAATGGCCAGAAAGAACGCCAACCAAATGAAGAATGGATTTTGGCTATTGAGCATCATAAAGAACGGGTAGCAATACAGTGCTAAAATGCCTAAGCCGAATAGAAATAAACGCCGCTGACCGACTTTATCGGAAAGATGCCCGCACAATGGCGTAACAAAGATAGAGAGTGCTGCACCACAGACAATGGCAAATAACACCTCCTGACGGGCAATATTGAGTTGTGTGGTGGCATAAGCCAGCGCAAAGGTAGAAGCAATATAAAACCAGGCATTTTCTGCAGCACGCGCCACAATAATCGTAATTAATTCTTTAGGATGATGCTTAAACACCTGTAATGCAGGAACTTTAATCTCTTTTGTCTCATCTTTGACTTTCTCAAAGTCAGGTGACTCTGGCACTTTAACCCGGATATACCACCCCACACCCAAGAGAAGCACGCTGGCTAAAAAGGGCAAGCGCCAGCCCCAACTAAATAAAGCCGCTTCAGGTAACAACGACACCAAAGCCAAAGCAATCGAAGCCAGCATTAATCCAGCACCGGCACTGGCCTGCGGCAAACTGCCCCAAAAGCCTTTTTTACCTTCAGGTGCATGTTCTACTGCCATAAGCACGGCGCCGCCCCATTCACCTCCCATGGCCATTCCTTGGACAAAACGCAAAATCACCAAGCATACGGTCGCCCAATAACCAATTGACTCATAAGTGGGTAATAAGCCAATCAAAATTGTAGGAATGCCCATTAACACCAATGTCAGCATCAACATCGACTTACGCCCCACTTTGTCACCAAAGTGCCCAAAAACAATTCCGCCCAAAGGCCGCCCAATAAAACCCACTGCATAGGTCGCAAAAGCAGCCAACACCCCGGTTAACGGATCCAAATTCGGAAAAAACAGTTTATTAAAAATCAGCGCCGCCGCTGCACCATAAATAAAAAAGTCATACCACTCAATCGTGGTCCCCACCATACTGGACACACCTGCCAGCCGGTGGCTTGAACGTGCCTGTTCAGCCATATCTACATCCTCATTGTGATTCTTTTGTATTGTTGGGCAGCTATTATTGTTTTACCCAATGCCTTTAAACTTGCATCTTTTTCAAGCTTGGGTCAATTTACTTAAATACTTAAGTAGTGTTTCATCAGGACAGAGGAGGAGCCATGCAACATGATCTGCTTTTTGAGCTTGCCCCAGCCGCGCTCGTGCTGTTAAGTCACCGGCAGATCCAACATGCCAATCAGGCATTTTTAGCGTTATTTGGTTATGAAAAATCGGCGCTGATGGGCCAAAACATGCGGATTTTATTTCCAAGTGACCAAGACTACGACATGATTGGCAGCCAAGCATGGCAAGGGGTGATGTCTGCACAAAACGGCTTCTATTCGGATCAGCGTTTTATGCGCCATAAAAATGGCACATTATTTTGGGTCAAAACCCATGCCCGTAGCTTAACTCCTGAGGATCCCTTTGCGCAGATCATTTGGCATTTTGAAGCGGAAGCCACTCAAACTGAAGTTCAACTGACCCCACGTGAAAAAGAAATCAGCCAATGGGTGGTCAATGGTTATAGCTGTAAACAAATTGCAAGACAACTGGGACTGTCGCATCGTACGGTAGAGGTACATGTGGCCAATTTAAAAAAGAAATTTGCCATTCAGTCCAAAACCCAACTGGCACATAAAATGACTTATCCAGACCAATTCCCTTGAGCAGAACATATAAGAAAGACCATCCATTGCGATGATGGGATGATGACACAAAATCAGTCAATCACAGCTGCATGTGGACAACCTGCAACAAGCTGGATAAGGTGCCATGGAATTGAATCAAGATCATTCACTTAATCTAAAAATAAGCACTACGACGCTACAATCCACTGAACAAGCATCATTAAAATCCCAAACATAGCTGAACCATGAAGTGCAACACAAAGCACAGCTCATCCAGCAGGCAGATGGGTAAAGCGCGAGATGAAACCTCATACATAAACCATCACCTAGATTAGATCGATATAAGCTCAAAAGAGGGAAGAAAGACGTCCTTTAGATTTCATGACATCCAGAGGATGAGAGATCTTAATCTCGGTGATTTTTAAGACTCAGATCTAACATGGGGTGCGACAATTTGATCTGTTTAACGCTTTGGGTGAGGGGATGTTGGGAAACCAGATGTTGTACAGCATGTTTGATTTTATGATCAGCTTTGAATACGTTGACTGCGGCACTAACCATTTTTAATCGACTGTTCGGGTTATTCATAAACAAGAGTAAATCAATGACATAAAATGAAAATTCATTTTAGGGCAGCATCAGTGACTAAACTAGCCTCTAGAAACCTAAACTGTAGTAAGTTATGGCTGACAATAAGTTAAAAAATAAGCAGTTATGCCCGATGATGGACCATAACCAACCCATAGCGCAGATCATGAGCAACGCGAATCTGATCATGACCATAAAATGGTGAGTGCCTACTCGGTCTAGTCTATCTCACTGAAGCCCATATATGGTTGAAAACTGATGGCATACGCAGGAGAGAGGACTATACTGCATGTAGACATTTAGATCATTGGGCGCCGTGACTACAGGTTCGGTCAGTATAAGTGAACCCGCATGACATGAATGGTTTATATTTGAATAGCCAACAATCATGTCTAAGCATTATGAAGTCTATGCAAGAGACGCGATTTTATGGCTACGCTCCAACTAAGGCTTAAGGGCAACACCCATCTGACCAAATCATTTTCGGTTTATGGCGATGACGCTGAGCTGATAGATCTATGTAGCACCATTTTAGTGCCTGCTTCAAAGCAATGCTTGAGCCTTAGGTCACACACCGACTCAACACTGAGCCTCATGCCAGAGCTGACTACTGCGCAGGGGGGGATGTCTAAAATGAGGGTTAAGCACAGCTTGATTATGCAGCAGGTATAGCACGTGTGTTGTCTAAATACTGTTGATCTCATCGCTGCTCAGGTCATGATGGACATACTCACACTAGATCAAATAAGAAATGCTGTTTGAAACACCATTTTGGGCTGATTTTCTAGGGATAAGATCAGTACGCTATTAGACAAAAAGATTTGTGTCGCTGTCGAGCTAGAGCTAGAGAAAGAAAAACAGCTAAAGTAACCTTATGTTTAAAGCCTGAGTAGCGTAGATCCATTGAGGTGGGGACGCCAATTGGATCCAGACTATAGACATCACCAGATGTGTAGCCAGTCATGATCATGGTGAAAAGAATACATGCCGCTATTTCTATACACGCAATGCTGCATTGGGTTATGGGTGAATTAAAGCTTAGAGGTGTAGGGATGATCGCAAGTCAATTAACTGAGGCATAAATCACTTAAGCATAGCTACATTAGCGTTGATATGGAGCGAGTTTTCGGCAGGTTAACGGTTGATTGCTGAGCTTAAGGGCAGTTGGGCACAAGCATAGCAGGATACTCTATAACAAGCGGATCGAGGGGAGAGGTAGGTAGCATGATCAGGTTGTAGTTGAGTCATCTCATGGCAAGGTTGTATGTCCTCGGGAACAAGCGGTTCGAGATTGTAGACGCACGTGGTTCAGATCATCCAAGTTAAGACTGATGTCAAGAGACTGCATCAGTGTGATTAAGCCTATATAAGTACATTGTATTGAGCAAGGGAGAGTTGATTCGGCGGATTAATATGCTCATCTATCTTGAAGTGCTGATCAGGGTTCGAGGTGATACGCCGTGATCTATGAATGATGAGAGCTGGCCTCGTCGAGCTTAGGGGGGTAAGCCAATATGAATCTACGCTGTTGCTGCTTTCAAAGTGGTTTTGCTATAAAAAGTGGTCTTGGAAGAGTATCTAATGTCTACACTTATATATGACACAAGACATATCACAGCGGATGCAAGTGATAACAGAGCATGAGCGGTCTACCATCAAGGATTGAAGGGCGTACAGCTTTGCCTATGAGCAAGTGGATTAGGGACAAAGCATATATAGGTGGCCACATGAGGCTTAATCTACTTAAAATCTAAGTGGTCGCGGAGCAGTCATCGAGTCATAACTAGGTGAGCTCAGATGATGAATCACATCAGCTGTGTGCAATGGCACAGCAGCACTCAGCATATCACGCGATGGCATGATCAGCTGACACATGATTTTAAAAATGCGCCTTTGAAATAGAGCGGCCTCTATCTCCTATACACATGATGAATCAACACATTTGTTTGAGTTCAATAGATGAGGCTTTAAATTGCTGATGGTCAAATACAGGAGAGCGGATTAAATGCGAATTTTGTATGTATCTCTAAAGTTTGAATCAATGGAGTGGAAAGTATCTCTTTCATCTCCACGCTTCAATATCGTTTAAATTTTTATATTCGATCCAGCAAGAGTAGCCCATCAGCTAGGGAAGGCAGGTTTTTGTTTTGCTAAGGAAAGTTGGTGGTGCGGTACGCATGGCCTAGGGTCAGTATAATCAGCTTTATAACGCACGCGCTCTTTAATTGTTGTTCAATTGGAGGGCCCAGATCTTAGGGAATAAAAAAAGAGTGGCTGTTGGGGCAGAATAAAAGCTTGTAGGTTAGGTGTGATGGACCGGCATTTAAAGTGTCGCGATGACATAAATGACATAAATGACATAAATGACATAAATGACATAAATGACATAAATGACATAAATGATATAGCTTGAATAGAAAAGCAAAATCATGTGCGGATGTAACGCACTGTGCTGGTGTAAGAGTGGGGTGTAACTGCGTAAAACCTCTCGATCGATGATTGAAGGATAGATAGATAAGAAAAAGCTGAATCAATCTATAGCCTTAGGACATGATGTGTCTGTATGCTTTACACATCATGACATAACAATAGCGATGAAAACATGAACGTCGGCATCTTATTATTTGATGAAGTGGAAGTACTCGATTTTGCTGGACCTTATGAGGTCTTTGCCATTACCACAGATGATGCCCATCAAAAACTTTTTCATGTTTTTACTGTGGCACAAAAACATGAAATTTCAGCACGAAATGGTTTGGTGGTGAAAAGCGATTATCTGTTGGCCCAAGCGCCACACATCGATATTTTGGTGATCCCAGGTGGCTTAGGTGCTGAAACAGTCGAGTTATACAACAATGAACTGTTAGCGTGGATCAAGGCAACACATCAAACCACACAGCTTACATGTTCAATTTGCACTGGCGCTTTTATCTTAGCAGAAACAGGTTTACTCAATGGCCTAGAAGCGACCACCCATTGGATGGATCTAGCGCGTTTAGAGACGCAATATCCGGAGATCACTGTCCTTAAAGGCGTCAGATATGTAGATCAAGGGAAGATCATCACGGCTGCTGGTATTTCTTCTGGTATTCATGCGTCCTTATATGCTGTATCTAAACTCACACAGCGCGATATTGCAGTGAATACGGCAAAAAGAATGGAGTTTGAGGCTGATCTATAACATCTATGGATGAATGCTGCGATTGGCCAGATGCACATAGGCCGAAATTTATAGCGATGTCTTATCATGATAAATGAGATCACGATGAAATTGCTTGAGGATGTGGTCACTATTGAATGACATGTAAGAATGCACAAATAAACGATGGGAGCGTTAATCGTCGTTGTGATTTAAGCGAGAGTGGAGCATCGCTTTATTGTTTTATGACTGGGTTAAGTAGTGCCTGATCTCAGCTGATCATCGTCAAGTGATCTGCTTTGCATTCGAGCTCAGTGTTAATTGAAACGGTGACTATTGGAGAGCCTCAATAGAGGGTCTCAAATGGTTGTTATCAGGGGTGAGCTTGGGCTGAAGTGCCACTGCAGGCTTTAAGCGAGGTCAGCGCTGTAACTGCATGTTTAAAAGCACCTGACACGTGAAGCGATCTCGGCTGTAATTGAAGGGCAAGCCGCTGTTAAGCGTTTAATAAACCAGAACTTAGATCAATAAAAATCTAAACCTACACATTTGATTAGCGGTTTAAATTTATAAAAAGTGCTGTATATTGGTGCGGTTATGTTAAAGGTGCGCTTTTAAACTTCTTAAAAGCGTATCCAACACAACTCAATTCGATCACTAGCAGAAGCGTGATTGAGTGCATTCTTGTCCCATTCTCATGAAGTAACTTATCTTTATGCAAAATCTTATTCGCATTGGTATTGCCGGCTATGGCAATTTGGGTCGTGGCGTTGAAACAGCGATTCAAAAAAATCCAGATCTCACCCTCGTGGGTATTTTCACACGCCGCTCTCCTGAAACGGTTTCTCCTTGTTTTGCTGAAACAGCTGTATTCCACATGGATTCACTGGCAGATTTCCAAGATAAGATTGATGTTTTAATCTTATGTGGTGGTTCTAAAGACGATTTACCACAACAAGGTCCAGTGTTGGCCAGCCAATTTAATATTGTGGACAGTTTTGATACGCATGCACGTATTCCAGAATATTATGCAGCCGTAGATGCACCAGCGACTGCCAATAAAAAGACAGCGATGATCTCAATTGGTTGGGATCCTGGTATGTTCTCAATCAACCGTTTATTTGGTGAAGCATTACTGCCTGATGGCGAAACGTATACCTTCTGGGGCAAAGGCTTAAGCCAAGGTCATTCAGATGCGATTCGCCGTGTAGAGGGTGTAAAGGCTGGTGTGCAATACACGATTCCATCTACAGATGCCATGAATCAAGTCCGTAGTGGTTCACGCCCAACATTAAGCACCAAAGATAAACATACACGTGAGTGCTATGTGGTGCTTGAAGCAGGTGCAGATGCAGCTGCAGTAGAGCAGGCGATTGTCACTATGCCGGATTATTTTGCGGACTATAACACCACAGTGAACTTTATTGATGAAGAGACCTTAAAACGTGATCATCAACGTATGCCACACGGTGGATTTGTGATTCGCAGTGGCAATACCAGTGATGCACAATCACAGGTGATGGAGTTCTCTTTAAAACTCGACAGTAATCCAGAATTTACAGCGAGTGTTTTAGTGGCATATTCACGTGCCTGCTATCGTTTAAACCAAATGCAACAATACGGTGCCAAAACGGCATTTGATGTAGCGCCTGGTTTACTATCGATTAAATCGCCAGAGCAATTACGTAAAGAATTACTCTAAGGTGAGAGGCTAAAAGATGAGCACCAGTGCTCATCTTTTTTTTAATTTGCTGGATAAAACTCAAAAATAATATTTAAATTATCCAATCGTATATATATTGATAATCTATTCATTAAACTTAAATGATTTTATGCAGATTAAATCCATATAAAGTTTATGGGATATAATCGAAGGAAATATCAAATTAATCTAAACATGTGTATGTTACAAAATACCAATTTTTTATGTGAAAATGGTCGCAATCTTGAGTTTTTTATTGTGATCTCTATTCGATTTTCTCGTCAAAATATTCATTCTTTATGTCCCTTTTATTATCATAAGCTGATATGTTTTTTGTTTTTTATTATATATAATACTTATTTTATTAATTTAAGTTATTGAAATTTATTAAATTTATTTATTTAATTTTTTTGAAATATTATATAAGTAATCTTCATTATTCAAATAAGATTTGATCTATTTATTTTTTAATAAAATTGATACAAAAAGGTATTAAAATTGTTAAATAATTTTGTAGAATCGAATGACCATCTAAGTAAATCAAGCATATTAAAACTTTGTGGTACCACTTCATAAGAAACTAAACTCAAAGCTATAAACAAGGGTATAACCATGATCGTCAAAATCCTCGGTCTCATCACATCGCCAATCTCATACGTGCTGAGCACGACATTACAGACGCTTACCGGTAATTTATTTAATAAAAAGAGTGATCCAATTGCAGAGCTTAAGTCAGAACTTACACAAGCGGGTTTGTCAAAAACTGCAGTAGAGTCAGCGATTTCAAGTGTGAATAATGATAAGGTCGCTACGCCATTATTCAATAACTTAGCGCAACAAGTGAAAGTTGGTGCAGTGTCAGCAACGTTTGCTGAAGGCATTGTACAAGGTATTGACTCAGGTAAACTTTCACCAGCGCTTGCAACAACCCTTTTCGATCAAGTTGTAGAAGGTAAATTACCTGCCGATCTTGTTACCAATATTTTTAGCGGTTTAGGCTTAACTTCTCTTAACGAGACAGTAAAAACATTAACCAATACCGTTGATAATGTGACGGATAAGTTGACAGATGCGGTAGATGTGCTCGTTGATGGCTTGACGGATGTGTTAGGCGGTTTGTTAGGTGGTATTTCATTAGATGGCATCGATCGTGTAGTAGGTGGTTTAACGCAAACCGTTGACGGTTTAGTGGATAAAACTACAGATGTAGTTGACCATGTTGCAGATGCATTATTTGCAAATAACTTATTGGTTAAATTACTACAAGGTTTAACAGAGGGTGTATTACCAATTAAACTCGTCACTGACCTTTTAGGTGGTTTAACGAGTGGTTTATTGTCATTAGGTGTATTAAATCACCTCGTTGATGGTCTAACTAACGGCATTCTGTCTTTAGATTTTATTGGTAACTTACTGGGCGGCGTAAACGGCGGTATTTTATCATTAGATCTAGTGACTAAACTGGTTGAAGGCTTAACGCAAGGACTCTTGTCTTTAGATCTAGCGGATGGCTTGTTGGGTGGCTTAACAGGCGGTTTACTTCCACTCGATCTTGTTACTAATTTACTTGGCGGTTTAACTGGTGGTCTATTATCACTAGATTTCGTAACCAATCTTCTAGGTGGTTTAACGAATGGCTTGTTGTCACTTGACCTAGTAACTGATCTTTTAGGTGGCTTAACAGGTGGTCTACTTCCACTTGATTTAGTGACTAACCTAATCGGTGGTTTAACCAACGGCTTGTTATCGCTTGACCTAGTGACTGATCTAGTGGGCGGTTTAACAAATGGCTTATTGTCACTTGATTTAGTAACTGATCTTTTAGGTGGTTTAACTGGTGGTTTATTATCTCTAGACTTCGTAACCAATCTTCTAGGTGGTTTAACGAACGGCTTGTTGTCACTTGATTTAGTAACTGATCTTTTAGGTGGTTTAACAGGTGGTTTACTTCCGCTTGATCTAGTGACGAACTTGGTAGGTGGTTTAACTGGTGGTCTATTATCTCTAGACTTCGTAACCAATCTTCTAGGTGGTTTAAACAACGGCTTGTTGTCACTTGATTTAGTAACTGATCTTTTAGGTGGCTTAACAGTTGGTTTACTTCCGCTTGATCTAGTGACGAACTTGGTTGGTGGTTTAACTGGCGGTCTATTATCACTAGATTTCGTAACCAATCTTCTAGGTGGTTTAACGAACGGCTTGTTGTCACTTGACCTAGTGACTGATCTAGTTGGTGGCCTAACAAATGGCTTATTATCGCTTGATTTATTAACTGATCTTTTAGGTGGCTTAACAGGTGGTCTGCTTCCACTTGATCTAGTGACGAACTTGGTTGGTGGTTTAACTGGTGGTCTATTATCACTAGATTTCGTAACCAATCTTCTAGGTGGTCTAACTAACGGCTTGTTATCGCTTGACCTAGTAACTGATCTTTTAGGTGGCTTAACAGGTGGTCTACTTCCACTTGATTTAGTGACTAACCTAATCGGTGGTTTAACTGGTGGTCTATTATCACTAGATTTCGTAACCAATCTTCTAGGTGGTTTAACCAACGGCTTGTTGTCACTTGACCTAGTGACTGATCTAGTGGGCGGTTTAACTAATGGCTTATTGTCACTTGATTTAGTAACTGATCTTTTAGGTGGCTTAACAGGTGGTTTACTTCCACTTGATCTAGTGACTAACCTAATCGGTGGTTTAACTGGCGGTTTATTATCTCTAGATTTCGTAACCAATCTTCTAGGTGGTTTAACCAACGGCTTGTTATCGCTTGATTTAGTAACTGATCTTTTAGGTGGCTTAACAGGTGGTTTACTTCCACTTGATCTAGTGACGAACTTGGTTGGTGGTTTAACTGGTGGTCTATTATCACTAGATTTCGTAACCAATCTTCTAGGTGGTTTAACCAACGGCTTGTTATCGCTTGACCTAGTAACTGATCTTTTAGGTGGCTTAACAGGTGGTCTACTTCCACTTGATTTAGTGACTAACCTAATCGGTGGTTTAACTGGCGGTCTATTATCACTAGATTTCGTAACCAATCTTCTAGGTGGTTTAACGAACGGCTTGTTATCGCTTGACCTAGTGACTGATCTAGTGGGCGGTTTAACTAATGGCTTATTGTCACTTGATTTAGTAACTGATCTTTTAGGTGGCTTAACAGGTGGTTTACTTCCACTTGATCTAGTGACTAACCTAATCGGTGGTTTAACTGGCGGTTTATTATCTCTAGATTTCGTAACCAATCTTCTAGGTGGTTTAACCAACGGCTTGTTATCGCTTGATTTAGTAACTGATCTTTTAGGTGGCTTAACAGGTGGTTTACTTCCACTTGATCTAGTGACGAACTTGGTTGGTGGTTTAACTGGTGGTCTATTATCACTAGATTTCGTAACCAATCTTCTAGGTGGTTTAACCAACGGCTTGTTATCGCTTGACCTAGT
>NZ_JCAKMX010000035.1:0-21633 GCF_059515825.1 Acinetobacter sp. CY17 | reverse complement strand
TTGAGAAAGCATGGTCTGTCTTAAAAAGTAAAGTCAGACATATGGTTGCTCAGAATAATAAAACACTTCCGGAAGCTTTGGATATTGCGTTTAGGATGATGTAGCTTATGTTTTATATTTAGCTATATCTGAAGTATAGCCATTCGAGAGTTGGGTCTGAATAAATTGCCCCTGAGCATCCACCAATACATGCAATTTTCATCCATAGAACCAACCCATTGAGCTTCTACCTCGTGTGGCAATTTGTTTTAAAGATTTATGACGTTGAATACGCTGATTTTTACATACGGGTAGAGTTGTAGAGTCAACCCAAGCACACACTGTTTGAGCATTGGAAGCTAAAGAAATATGCAATTGCCAATAGACCGCTTCATTTTTTTGAAAAAAATCATTAATCGTACAGAATAAAGTTGTAAACTCGAACATAGGATGGCTGGTTGAATAGTTTATGTGGTAACTCACTTATCAACTCAGTCATCTTTTTTTCAACTGAATTTTTTATCCATGATTCGGGTTATAATTAAAATTTTTCTACAAAATCGGTTGCTATTCAAGGGCAGATTAGAATTATGTTTAGAATGTCTTCATTATTTAGATTCATCTTGATAGTGAGATGGTTGATGCACTTTATCACCTATGTAATACAGCGTCATAATTAAAACAAAGAGCATTTGAAAAACGAAGGTAAAATATATCAAAGCTGTACTTAGATATCCAAATTTATACCAAGATAGACCTAATTTAAGTATGTTAGAACTATATGCATAGTTGATAAAAACAGTAGTTATAAGAAGTACTAAACTTAAAAATGTTAGATATGAGAAAGCGTTAGATAAATATCTCCGTCTGGAAATTTCATGGCCATCTTTATTGATTGGAGGATTAACTTTTGCAGTAACGTCGAGTTCTTTATTCCCAAAAGAAACAACAGCTGTTAGTGCTGCAAATAAAAATCCAGGTAAAGCCAATATAAAATTACCAAGTACTTCAAATCCTTTTGATTCAAAAAAATTTTTGAAACTTGCAGACTCTAAATCCAAAGTCAGATATAGAAAAAAGGTTACAAGAATTGCGAAAGTTAAAGGTAAAAACCAATCAAAAATTGGTTTTTTATTTTTACCATTTACATCATCAATAGCCCACTTAATAGATAAATATGCTAATGGTTTAAGTATTAGTTCCATCATTAGCTAATATCTCCGAGCGATTGTGATGAGATAGTATTGTAGTCATTCTATCGAAAAGTTTGGGATCAGAAACAATGTTCTGAGTCACAGCTTGACGTTCAAAATTTTCGATGAATTCAATTTTGACACCTAAGTCTGACTCCGTAAAATCACCCTTGATATCAACACTCATCACTCGTGATTTTTCTTGACAGCGTACTCGATAGAATATGTTGTCACCCAAAGCTGCGTCTTTTTTGATTTTAGATAAAACTTTACCAAAGGTGCTACTCAGTAAGCTTTTTTCAAGTGGCTGACCATTTTGATCTAAAAAAGTTGCA
This sequence comes from Acinetobacter sp. CY17, assembly GCF_059515825.1. Lineage (NCBI taxonomy): Bacteria > Pseudomonadati > Pseudomonadota > Gammaproteobacteria > Moraxellales > Moraxellaceae > Acinetobacter > Acinetobacter sp. CY17. The sequence continues at coordinate 20,126 of NZ_JCAKMX010000035.1, read as the reverse complement.
GGATCAGGTAAATATTTACACTCTTTTTTTGATATAACTAGTAGAGGATCGTTTTCAATTTGTTTCTTAGTTTTTTCTTCAATTACACTGATATTCAGTAGATTACCTTGAGCTGCCCGATCAAGGAGAGATAAACCACATACATTATCAACTTCTGCTTTAGTAGCAAATTCAACAATTCGAGGTGAACCATCTTCGTTGGTACCGCCACCTTCATAAGGTGCTTTAAAAAAGTCAGGTTGAACTTGTAACTCTCGGAGTTGATGCAAAATTTTTGTAAGAATATAGGCGAAAGTGAAACCAGTGCCTCCGGCATATTGTTCAACAAGGACTGTTGCAGAGTTTTTGTTTTTAGGATCAAACTTTACTACCACATGGAAAAATTTTTGTAGTTCATCTCCATCTTCGAACGGAACTAATTTGGTTTTTGATTTAGGTCGGTTATAGATTCTTACATCTTCACTTTTGGTATCTGATCTTTCAATCAATAAATAGAATGTGTCAGTTTTTTTTGTTATTTCAGCTATCGAATAAACATAACGGCCTCTTACTGAAGAGACTGTCAAATTTTTACTATTGTGTTTGGCAATAAAATCAAAAACCTGTTCAACACTAAAGAAATAGCTAAATTTACCACGAGGTTGGTTTGCTAACTTTTCATTTTTAAAGCTAAGTCTATAAAATGCACATGCTATGTCATGCACTACTTTGCGTGAACTTTTGGTCATAATGTAAGTGATTGCTTGAGTTTTTATATTGTTGAAAATATTATAAAAATAACCAATCAATAACAACCCTCATTTAGAATTAAGTTTTATTTTTGAAGTGAACATACAATCTAGAAAGACTCAAGTCAGTATTATCTGATCAAAATATGGGAAGTATTATGTTGAGAATACTCTAAGAATTGTAGAGAATGCTACACACTCATTTCTTTGCTCATGCAAAGATGATCTGTGCTTTTAAATTAATTGATACCAATTGTAGACCACCTATGAACAAGCAACAACTCGCTTCCAAAATCTGGGAATCAGCCAATAAAATGCGCTCAAAGATTGAGGCAAATGAATATAAAGACTATATCCTAGGGTTCATGTTCTACAAATTTCTCTCTGATAAAGAACAAAGCTTTTTAGAAGCCAATGATTTTGCACAATCAGATATTGAAGCACTGACAGAAGAAGATGCTGAAACAGTAGAATTTATTAAAAATGGTATCGGTTATTTCATCGCTTATGATGACCTATTTTCAACATGGCTCAATAAAGGCTTAGACTTTACTGTTGCCGATGTTCGTGATGCGCTTTCGGCTTTTTCACGCCACATTCACAGCTCTCACAAAAAAGTTTTTGATGGCATCTTCAAAACTTTAGAAACAGGTCTTAGCAAGCTTGGCGATAACTCAAATAGCCAGACCAAAGCGATCAGCGATTTGTTGCAACTGATCAAAGTCATCCCAATGAACAACAAGCAAGACTATGATGTGCTTGGTTTCATTTATGAATACTTAATTGGTTCTTTTGCTGCGAATGCAGGTAAAAAAGCAGGTGAGTTCTATACACCGCATGAAGTTTCGGTATTGATGTCTGAAATTATTGCGCATCATTTAAAATACCAGCCTGAAATCAAAATTTACGATCCAACAAGTGGTTCGGGGTCGTTGCTGATTAATATTGGTAGCTCTGTAGCAAAGCATGTGAATGATGCCAATAAAATCAAATACTACGCACAAGAGTTAAAAGAGAATACCTATAACTTAACTCGTATGAACTTAGTCATGCGTGGTATCTTGCCTGCCAATATTGTTGCGAGAAATGCCGATACTTTAGAAGATGACTGGCCATTTTTTGAAGACAATGATCCAATCAATACTTACGAACCACTGTATGTGGATGCAGTGGTTTCAAATCCGCCATATTCACAAGCATGGGATCCAGCAAATAAAGATGCAGATCCTCGATACAAAGAATTTGGTTTAGCCCCAAAAACCAAAGCGGATTATGCATTCTTATTGCATGATTTATATCATTTAAAACCAAATGGCATTATGGCGATTGTCTTACCACATGGCGTGTTGTTCCGTGGTGGTGAAGAAGAGCGTATCCGTACCAATTTAATTAAGAAAAACCATATTGATGCGATTATCGGTTTACCTGCCAATATTTTCTTTGGTACAGGTATTCCAACGGTCATTATTATCTTAAAACAACAACGTCCGACTACAGACGTGTTGATTGTTGATGCATCTAAAGGCTTTGTGAAGCTCGGTAAAAACAACCATCTTCAAGCATCGAATATTAAGAAAATTGTTGATGCTGTGATTGAGCGTAAAGATGTTGAGCAGTTCTCACGTGTAGTGACGCAAAAAGAAATTCATGATCAGGGCTATAACCTCAATATTCCTCGTTATGTGGATTCTTCAGCAACGGCTGAAACATGGGATATTTATGCCACGATGTTTGGCGGTATTCCTAAAAAAGAAATTGATGCACATGCTGCATATTGGGCAGCATTCCCACAGTTACGCCAAGACTTATTTACCGACAGCGATACGCCTTATGTCAATTTAGCGACGACTGAAATTAGCCAAGCAATTCACAGCCATCAAGATGTGAAGGGTTTTGTGACTCAGTTCAATACCGCATTTGCTGATTTTAAGGATTACTTAACAGGCGAACTCATTGGCAAAATGCAAAGCTTGCACATTGCCCAGCAAGAGGATGTTTTAAGTAAGGACATCTTTAAGCGCTTAGCTGATATTCCATTGGTGGATAAATATCAGGCGTACCAAGCTTTAGATGATCAATGGCAAGGTATTGCAGGTGATTTGGAGATTATTCAGTCTGAAGGTTTGGATGCTGCCAAAATCGTTAATCCAAATATTGTGATTAAAAAGAAAGATGGTAAAGAGCATGAAGTACAAGAAGGTTGGGTAGGCTATGTATTGCCATTTGATCTTGTACAGCAGCGTTTATTGTCTGAGGAATTGGACGCATTAAAAGCCAAAGAGCGTGAACTTGCAGAAGCCAGTGCAGAGATTGAGTCTTTGATGGAGTCTTTATCTGAAGAAGATAAAGAGCAGTCATTAAATGAAGCCAATGATGCATTTGTGCCTGCTGAAATTGCTAAAGCCTTAAAGCAAGCTTATGCGGAAATTGAAACGCCTGAAATTGTGGCACTCAATGAGTATCTTGAGTTTTTAGGGACAGATCCAAAGCCTAAAAAGCCTCAAAAAGAGCAGTTTGTACAAGCACATGCAGAAGTGCAATGGTCAAATATTGAAGCCAATAAAGACGGCACTTATGCAGCACCAAAAGTAAAAGCTTATTTAAAACAATTACGTTCGGGTTTTAGTTTTGAAGAAGGAAGTCTAGAAGCAACTTTGGTGCAGGTCGATGAGTTACTTGCACAAGAGAAAGAGTTAAAAGCGCAGATTAGTAAAGAGGAAACTGTACTGCATCTTTTAACTAAGACCACGATTGAAGCTCTAGAAGAAACTCAAGTGAAAGCGTTGTTAGAAGCGAAGTGGGTTGAACCGATTGTGTCTGCGATTTTGGCATTGCCGAATGAAGTGATTGAGCATTTGACTGATAAGGTACAGGCTTTAGCAGATAAGTATGCAGTGACCTATACAGAAACCACGCAAAAGCTGACAGAAGCAGAGCGTAGCCTTGCAGATTTGATTGATGACTTAACAGGTGATGATTTTGATATGAAAGGCTTGGCGCAGTTTCAAGCGTTGTTAAAAGGGGTGTAATGTGGAAAAGCAAAAATGCCCTGAGATAAGGTTTAAAGGTTTTCATCAATATTGGGAAAAAAATGTTTTAGGAGAAATTACTACTTTTATTAATGGTCGGGCTTATAGTCAAGATGAACTACTGACAAAAGGTAAATATCCTGTACTACGAGTGGGTAATTTTAATACTAATAGTAATTGGTACTATTCGGATTTAGAGCTTGCGAAAAAGTATTATGCTGAGAAAGGGGACTTACTCTACACTTGGTCAACTATTTTTTCACCACAGATTTGGAAAGGCGAAAAAGTTATTTATCACTACCATATTTGGAAGGTGGATTTATCTGAAAAATTAAATAAGTTATTTACATTCCATTATTTAAAGGCTGACGAAATTGCTTTAACTAGTAATACAAATGGCTCGACCATGATTCATGTCACTAAGGGAGAAATGGAAAGTAAAGAACTTTATATTCCATGTTTAGATGAGCAAGAAAAAATTGGTACTTTCTTTGAAGATTTGAATGAAAAAATATCTTCAATAGAACAGAAACTTGCTCAAACCCAAAACTTTAAAAAAGCGATGTTGGAAAAAATGTTTCCAAAACAGGGTAGCCTGTGTCCTGAAATTCGTTTAAAAGGTTTTAGTGGGGATTGGAAAAGGTTTAAATTAGGAGATATTGCTTCTATAGTTGATCGCAAAGATTCAGCATCTACCGCACCAATAATGATGATTTCAGCCGCAAGTGGCTTTATAAATCAATCTGAAAAATATTCAAGCAATAATGCAGGTCAGAGTTTAGCGAAATATACTGTCTTGCAAAAAGGTGAGCTAGCTTATAATCATGGTGCATCAAAACATAAACCTTATGGTGCATGTTTTGCATTGGAAGTTGATGAAGCTAGGATTCCTTTTGTTTATCACTGTTTTAATGTTGGGGAAAATAATCCATATTTTACTGCTATTGCTTTAAATCATTTTAGAATTGATGGGCAATTACGTAAGCTTATTTCCTCTGGTGCCAGAATGGATGGTTTGCTTAATATATCTTTTGATGCCTATAAGACGGTTGAAGTTATGTTACCTAATAAGGAAGAGCAAGATGAAATCCATAATTTTTTCAAATCTCTAGACGAAACTCTTACGTTGCAACAGCAAAAGCTTAGAACTTTAAAAAATCTTAAACAAGCATTGTTAGAAAAAATGTTTGTTTAATAATTGCTATATCCCCCTTGATGCAAGGGGTATTTTTAAAATCTAAATACTGACTTTATAAAACTAAATTTGATATGACTTTTAAAAGCGAAACAGCATTCGAACAAGCACTCATTGATCTCCTTTTAAAAAAAGGTTGGCAAGATGTCATTAAAAACCCAACGGAACAGGATCTGATTGATAACTGGGCAAAGATCCTATTTCAAAACAACCGAGAAATTGATCGACTGAATAATCAGCCACTCACTCAAGGGGAAATGGATCAGATTATTGAACAGATCAATACACTGCGCACGCCTTTTGCTCTTAATGGATTTATTAACGGTAAAACTGTATCCATTAAACGTGACAATCCAAATGATGAACTACATTATGGTAAAGAAGTCAGCTTAACCATTTATGACCGTCAAGAAATTGCCGCAGGTAAAAGTCGTTATCAGATTGCGCAACAACCCAAATTCCCAACCAAATCTAAAATTTTAAATGACCGACGTGGCGACTTAATGCTGCTCATTAACGGTATGCCAGTTTTTCATATCGAGCTAAAACGCTCAGGCGTACCTGTGAGTCAGGCAGCACACCAAATTGAAAACTACGCACGTTCGGGCATCTTTACAGGGCTATTTGCACTAGTACAAATCTTCGTGGCAATGAACCCAGAAGAAACTTGGTACTTTGCCAACCCAGGGCCTGATGGAAAATTTAACTCAGACTTCTATTTCAACTGGGGCGATTTTAATAACGAACCCGTGAACTATTGGAAAGATATTGCGGGGAACCTGCTTTCTATACCCATGGCACATCAACTGATTGGCTTCTATACCATTGCGGATAAAACCGATGGTATTTTAAAAGTCATGCGCAGTTATCAGTGTTTTGCTGTACATGAAATCACGGATCGGGTGGCAAGTATTGAATGGGATGGCCGAGATCGTTTAGGTGGTTATATTTGGCATACCACTGGATCTGGTAAAACCATGACCAGTTTTAAAGCCGCTCATTTGATTGCCCTGAGCAAAGATGCAGATAAAGTCATCTTCTTGATGGATCGTATTGAGTTGGGTGTGCAGTCACTTGAGCAATATAACAACTTTGCTGAGATTGAAGACTTTGTCCAAGCCACGGAAAATACCCATGCCTTGGTCAGTAAGCTCAAAAGTAAAAATCCAAATGAAGTCTTGATTGTAAGCTCAATTCAAAAAATGAGTAATATCAAAGATGAAGAGGGTGGTTTAAATGCACATGACATTGAACTGATCAATAAGAAGCGCATTGTCATCATTCTAGATGAAGCACATCGCTCTACATTCGGTGAAATGTTGATGATCATTAAAGATACCTTCCCACAGGCAGTATTCTTTGGTTTTACAGGGACACCGATTCAAGAAGAAAATGAAAAAAATATGAATACCACGGCAACGGTATTCGGGAATGAATTACACCGTTACAGCATTGCAGATGGTATTCGAGATAAAAACGTTTTAGGTTTTGATCCTTATTTGGTTTCAACCTATAAAGATTCTAAATTGCGTAAAGAAGTTGCACTGTATCAGGCAAAAGCCAATACAGAAAAAGAAGCTTTTGATGATCCTGAGAAAAAAGCAGTCTATCAACGCTTTATGGATAGCAAAAAAGTATCGATGGCAGGACATACGGATAAGACGGGTAAATACATTAAAGGAATCGAGGATTACCTGCCAACATCACAATATCATCGTACCGAGCATCAAAACAAAGTGGTCGAAGATATTAAAGAAAATTGGGTGCAGTTCAGCCAAAATAATAAATTCCATGCCATGTTTGCGACCAGTAGTATCCCTGAAGCAATTGAGTATTATCGCCTGATTAAAAAGGCGATGCCAGAGCTAAAAGTCACAGCCTTATTTGATCCGAATATTGACAACACAGGCAATGCAGTTTTTAAAGAGAAAGGTCTTGTAGAAATTATTGAGGATTATAATGCACTCTATGGTATGGACTTTAGCTTAGCTAATCATGCCAAGATGAAGAGAGACATTGCTGATCGCTTGTCACACAAAGAGGCTTATAAACGCATCGAAAATACGCCCGAAAAACAGCTTGATCTGTTAATTGTAGTGGATCAAATGCTGACAGGTTTTGACTCAAAATGGGTTAACACGCTGTATTTGGATAAGATGTTAGAATATGCGAATCTGATTCAAGCCTTCTCACGTACCAATCGTTTGTTTGGTAAAGATAAGCCATTTGGCATTATTCGTTATTATCGTCGTCCGCACACCATGAAGCGTAATATCGACGCTGCGGTAAAATTATATTCGGGTGATAAGCCATTGGCTTTATTTGTTGATAAATTGCCAAGCAATTTAAAAAACATCAATGACATCTTCGAAAAAATTGATAGCGTATTTAAAAGTGCCCATGTGTCTAATTTTGAGAAGTTACCAGAAGACGATCAGTCATGTGCATTATTTGCAAAACTGTTTAAACAACTCAACGAATATCTTGAAGCAGCTAAAATTCAGGGCTTTAAATGGGATAAGTTAAGTTATGAATTTACTGATGAGCAGAAAAAGAAATTTACGATTCAATTAAAGTTGGATGAGCAAACTTTCTTAGTTCTGGCACTGCGTTATAAAGAACTGTTCTCGAATAGCGGTGGTGGCGGTTCAGGTGGGGGTAACATACATTTTGAAGTAGAAGGCTATTTAACAGAAATCGATACAGACAAAATCGATTCAGATTACATGAACAGTCGTTTTGATAAATATCTGAAAGCACTGCGTAATGGTGATTTAGAACTTTCTATTGAAGATGCGTTAAATGAATTGCATAAGAGTTTTGCAATGCTCAGTGCCGAAGAACAGAAGTTTGCCAACATCTTCTTGCATGATGTACAGAGTGGAGATGTGACTCTTGTTGCTGGTAAATCGTTCAGGGATTACATTACTGAGTATCAATTCCAAGCACAAGAAGATGGAATTCATGATCTTGCAGAAGCACTAGGACTCGATGAAACGAGATTAAGACAACTCATGAATACGCAGGTGACTGTAAATAATATTAATGAGTTTGGACGTTTTGATGAGCTTCTAGCAACGGTAGATAAAGTCAAAGCGAAACAATATTTAGAAGCTAAAGATGGAGTAGCCATTCCTCCCTTTAAAGTAAATATTCGGGTGGATGCAATGTTGCGGAAATTCATCTTAAGTAACGGCAAAGAATTAGCATAAAGATATAAGACAAGGCCATATGGCCTTGTCTTATTTTGACTCTATTGTTATTGCTTCAGCTTCTATTAGGTATAACTCATTGATCAATAAAAACTCTAGGTATTGATGAGTTAAATTTTCATCTTTTAAATAATCAGTATGATAGTATTTTTCTGTATTAAACATTTTATAAATGAAGTAATCATTCTAAAACAGATGATGGAGTAAATTAGAGTAAAAATCTAGAGCTTCATTTTTTTAATAGATATATTTCATTAAAGATTTGGAATGTCATATGCAGGCTAGGCGTTCGCTGAACCCCATAGCTATTTTTTGATTTGGGCTGGGTTTCCAACGATGTGGAAGTAATTCTTCAATCTGAGTCATTTTATGTGTCGGCAGCCTTTTCAGCACATCACTTAAATAGGCATACGGATCTAGTCCATTCAGCTTTACTGACTGAATCACAGTCATAACATTTGCAGTTCGTTGACCACTACGCAGCGAGCCAGCAAATAGTAAATTCTTACGTCGTAGAGCCTAGGGACACATCAATTTCTCCACCCAATATTGCAAATCGGTAGATTAATATCTGACCAACGCTTCAGAGTGTAATTGATCCCCTTGGCGATTGGAGAACTCGATGGTACTCTTAGGTAATGTTGGTTGAGCCATTCATATAATTGTTGCATCACCGGTTGACCATATTGTTCCGGTATTCGCAGCGATGTTCTGCTGTGCCGTTGGTCTGTTTTCCTGGTTCTGCTTCTATCGTATAGAGTTTTTCAATGAGCAGTAATGCCTGTTCATCGACCTGACTTTGCCTAGTCACATGCAGTTCATCAAACTTATGTCGTGCATGGGCTATGCAACTCACTTCAATGACCTAGCGTGCTTTATAACCACTATAATCATCACAGACCAGATTACCCTGCCAGTCTTTCAGGAACTCTTCAGCATGCTGGCTAGAATGGCTATCCTGAAAGTCATAGATTACTGCTTAGACTGAATTGTACTGTGTGGTGGCATAAGCCCAAACATAACCGTTCTTTGCTTTTTTCTCTTGATCACCAAGCTGCATAATGGTGACCGGTTTTTCATCTGTATGAAGCACTTGTGTTGTAGCACCATTTTTTTCAGGCATTAGTAGAGGTTCTAGTTCAACACCACAGTGACCAATCCCATCTAACAGTCTAGATCGAGAAAGATCAATAGTAACCCATTGCTAGATCAGGCGGTGACGATATAAACGTAAATGACTAGCTTATTTCGATACCAATACATGGTTCAGTAGTTCAGGACTCGCAATGCCTTTATCAATAATATAGGCGGGCATCACTCGCTGATAGGTTTGTGGACAGTGGCTTTCTGTGTCACTGCATCGGTTTTATCTGCATTCAGCCTTTCCAGTTCCAAATCAACGGCTGCGATATCTTCTTCAACCGCTTCATTCCACAGATGCATTTGTTTTGCTGTTAGATGTTCTTTTTTACTGCCAAATTTGTGCTTTCTTAAGTTATTATCTACATAATGGCAACTTATCTATTCAAAAAAAACCGGGCTGTGAATAGAAAACGAAATGTGACCAACTAAAGTGAGAACGGTTATCAAAGTAATTGTTGAGCTTGTAGGCAATGATTCAAACAGTCATAAAAAATTATCCCAGATCCTATCTTTATCAATTGGCTAATTATTACTGCACATAATAAGGGTTATGAGCAGTGATAATTTCTTTTATTTTTCAAAATACGATATGCCATCTTTTTCCTCAATCGACTCTAGATCACCTATATATTTTCATAAGCTTCTAAATTATTAGAAACGTAAATTTACGTCTTAGATTTTTACCTTTCACTGAATTTCAGCATATCAATTAGCAAAAAACTGTAGCAAGTTGCTACAGTCTGAAATCTATATTTTTTACATCTTTACTCGTCAAAAAGCAGCGTTCTATTCTGAGCCACTTCATCGGGTCAGAATGAGCTAATGGAATAGCTCATTCTGGTCTATTCATCTTTATAAATAAAATAAGCATAAAATAATTTAATAAATTAAGCTCAAGTTCAATCTTCAATTTAAGCTGCACAATTTTTAATTGAATAAAAAATCAAATGCTTGACGCTCATGCCTTTAAACGATACGCTTAATATAGCACAGCAAAATCTGTGTGCAGGCGTGGAAACCTGTTAAAATCTAGGTGCAATTAAATGTCGCACTTGCGGCTATTTTTTTGTCTACTGTTGAGCAGTTTTATGGCAGCTTGATGGGGCAGCTTCGTGCTGGCTGATCCTAGATTCAGTATTTCCACACCCTGTTAAGCTGCCACCATCTCACGTGGAAATGGGATGTGGTAGGTCGAATAATGATCTAGGAAATTGCTATGAATAATAAATTCAATGGTGCAAACTCTTGCACACCTAAAAACCTCGCTAAGCAACTTTTAATTGCCAGTGCTAAGCTACTTAGCCAACAACAACGTCAAGCTTTACTCGATATTTATAAAACTTTAGATGTCGCGGAAGAAAAAATTCATGCTACTCAAAATTTACCTAATTTAATTCCAAACGAATCCCAAAGATCTACATATCAGGATGAATTCAATCAAGAATATTGGTCAGGAAAACATTGTGATGGTCATGATCAAACATATCCTTCGGATTGGGTAAAACGCACGCAACAGCGCCCACAGCTTAAGTTTTTCAAAAAAACCAATTCATCATTGTAAGGTTAAAATGATGAAAAATAACAAGTTACTAATACAAGGGGATTACCCACTTATTGCTTCGCCTACGCTTGCCCAAGCGTATGGCGTAGCCTCAGCGATTTTTTTGCAAAAGCTACACTATTGTTTACAACACCATGCAGACCAAAAAAAATATTTCTACCATAGCTACGAGCAATGGGTAGAAACTTTGGGTATGTATAGCGTCTCTACCATTAAACGTGTGGTCAGCAAACTTAAAAAATTAGGCATCTTAGTCGTTAAAAAACTTGCCCAAAATAAATGGCTACAAACCAATTTTTACAGTATTAATTACCGTAGATTGCAGACTTTATTAAAAGAACAAACACAGCCAGATACGATTAATATTGAAGCAACAAGATTAGATAAACAGGAAGCAAGACAAACAGTTCAAAACAAACCAACTGCTCAGCTTGTCACTGTGGCTAAAACCACTATATCAGCATCCTGTACTCAACCAACAGTCACCATACAACAAGGTTCAGTACAGCCAATACATCCTCTGCCAAGTGCAGTTTACTTGGCCAATATGCCAGCACCTAAACGCCAACTTTATCAGCAACTGCGTAAGCTTAGAATCGACATTGATTATATGGACGTAAGACTAGAACAGTGGCTCAAGCACCAGCAATTTATCATTCAGAAAGCAGCTTATTTGAAGGATCAGTTAGGTTATTTAAAAAACTTGTGGTATCAACCAGAACAGCTCGGTTTAACCGTTCCTTAGAGTGTTCAAGTCTGTATTTGAAAAATCTAAGTACTGATGAGATTTCAGAAGCCAATACTCTCTAAATATTTACGTGTCGAAGTGTAGCAAGTTGCTACACTTTTACGCTTAGATAATATTGGCATTAAAAATACCCTTTAAGCGATCACGAATGCTTTGCACAAAAGCAGCATCATTTTTTAGCTTATGTTTCATGGTACGTCTAAAGTCTTCTAAACTGATGCCGACCTCAGCAAAATCCATTTGAAAGAGCGAATCATTAACAACCATATTCGCTTGCGATTCAGTTAAACATCCTTCTTTTTTAAACCATCTTGAGAATTCTTTATAATTGGTGTCGCCCTTATAGATATACCAAGCACGGACAGCAGTATCAAATTTTGCCCCTAAGCTCTTGACGACTCCATTATCTTCAAAAGGCACATCTAAATAGACTTTTTCAGCAGACTTTAAAGCCACTTTTTGATGATTCGAATGCCGATCTTTTAGTTTAAAGCGTATACCAACTATTGGACGCCCTTTTTTAATCACTTCATAAGCTAAATCTAAATCTGTATATTGATTAATTTCTTTAATGATTTTATCGAGTACATAACGCTTAAAATCCACCCAACGATCGTACTTCTTTTTGTTATCAATTAAGTCTTTCAATTCATCTAGGCTTAAATCGATAGTATAACTTTCATGACTTTGATACTTATATTCATTTTTAATAAAAAAAGTATACAGGCTCATACTCGCCACAGAGTCTAAAGCAAATAAATGTTTTAGCTGATAAGTCGTGAAGTTTCCTCCAGCAAGTTGCGTAAAATACGGCAAAACTTCACTTGTAAAACGCAATTGGATCGCATTCTTCAAGTCATCTTCCCATCGCAATTCACGAATAATTGGCACAACAGAATGCACTTTTTTGGTCTTTTTCCTAGGTGCATCACTAGGTTCTTCAATAATAAAATGAGCAACTCTAGAAGAAAGCTCTTTATAAATACGATCAATCGCTACGTTCACAGAATTGCGCTTTTCTAAGCCAAGCAGTTCACCTAAATTGTCCTTATATAAATAGATATAAGTCTGCTCAGTAATTTCACCAGAGCCGTTATTTTTTTCAGTCTGATTAGCTGCTGCCATAGCATATAAAAGTGCCTTATATTCATTGGCAGAAAGTTCAATAGGACGAATTAAACGGTTACTAGTACTTACGACACCATCATGACGAATGCTGCCAATACAGTAGGGAATATATTCACCTTCTTCTTCTAGTTTATAGGTTTCGGTCATAGATAAAGTACGTTTAATCGAGCTATAAGCATTATATTAAAAGTGGAAAATAAATCAATTTTTACACTTTTAATATCGTAAAGGTGGAAAGATTGTCACCGCATAGATGAAAAGATGACCGATATTATTGAAATGATTAATTTTTTTTATATTTAAATAGAGTAGTTATAACAATATACCGCAAAAAACATAATTTTGGGCTATAAGGAACTTAAGTTCACTCAAATTTATAAAAATTTTGGCAATAGCGTGACAAACCTTCCACCTTTAAATCAAAAGTAGATAATTTTTAGGTTAATTTATATGCAAAAGAATCATCATGAAAACTTATCCACAGCTCAATTTTTACGGTGACAAACCTTCCACCTTTAAAGCATTTAAAAGAGAGATATCCACAATATAATATTTTGATTATATTGAAATTTTTATGATTTTTAAATTACATAGTGACAAACCTTCCACCATAGTGACAAACCTTCCACTTTTCGGTGACAAACCTTCCACTTTTCGGTGACAAACCTTCCACTTTTCGGTGACAAACCTTCCACTTTTCAGTGACAAACCTTCCACTTTTCGGTGACAAACCTTCCACCTTTAAATCAGTAAATTATTGTTTTTAAAAAATAAAAAATCTCCTAATTATTAATTAGCTAAATAACTAATTAATATAATTATTAATTAAGCTAGCTAAGTTAAAAAATATTTTTTAAATTGTTCCACTCGAGGTAAATTTGAAGTTTTTAACTTTAAAAGCTCTAGTAAGTCTTATGAAAGTTCTTTATATTAACCAATACTTAGAAACCCAATATGGAAATATTTGACACATATGTCTGCAAAAATTATCGCTGTTGCAAATCACAAAGGTGGCTGTGGTAAAACAACAACTGTTGTACATTTAGCATCAGAATTAGCAGCAATGAGTCATCGAGTTTTAGTGATCGATTTAGATCCACAAGCGAATGCTAGTTTACATATTGGTATTCAACATCCAAGTGAAATTTCTGTGACTACAGCAGAACTATTGCTTGGTGATATCACTCTACTTACCGAAGCTTTACAAGAAGAAACTCAAATTGAGAACGTTTCTTTAATATATGGTTCTCTTAGTTTAGGTAAAGCAGAGGATCAGTTAAAAGAAGAGGCACCACGTCCTTCTGAAGAACTGACAATTAAGCTAGAGTTACTTAAAGATCTTTACGATTTTATTCTTATAGACTGCCCACCAAGTCTTAAGCTCTTAACGAGTAATGCACTTGCTTCTGCAACACATGTGATTATACCAATTGAATCCGGCTCTCAATATGGATTATATGGAGTCACTGATTTATTGAATCATCTTGAAAAAATAAAACGTATTAATCCACAGTTAAAACTTTTAGGTGCTTTATTACTTCGCCATGACGAACGTCAAAACGTATGTAAATTAATTCGCGATGAAGCCATTCAACAAGTGGGTAAAATACTTGATACTACGATTCCACAAAGTACTAAAGTTAACCAAGCAGCCATCTTGCAACAGCCACTTTATAAATTAGATAAGAATTCGAAAGTCCGTAAAGCATTTGAAAAGTTAGCCTTAGAAGTTATTGCTAAGACTTAAGCACTGAGAATAATATGGTAAGTACAAAAGCATTGTTGGCTGAAAAGCTAAAACAAAATACTCAAAAGCATCAGCAAGCACAAATAGATCATACACGTGATATCAAAGAATTTCGTCGTAATATTCCAATTGGAGATATTGAGCGTAGTCCGTATCAACCACGTCAATTATTCAATGAAGCAGAGATAAAAGAGCTTTCAAACTCTATTGAAGAAATAGGGCTATTACAACCTATCACATTACGTAAAATTGATAATCTCAAGTATGAGCTTATCGCAGGTGAGCGCCGACTACTTGCACATCAGTTACTAGGTAAAAATACAATTGAGGCAATCATTATTGATGTAAGTGATAATGAAGCATCTTTACTTACATTAGCCGAAAATTTAAAACGCCAGGATTTAACAGATTATGAAATTTTCCTTGGTCTAAACTCATTAAATGAAAATTTAAAAAAAAATAAACAGCAGCTGGCAAAATCGTTAGGTTTGAACCGTGAAGATATGTATAAGTATTTAGCATATGCCAAGCTCCCAAAAGAGATTTTAAACGATCTGAATGCTGATCCAAGCCTGCTTGGACGTACCGCTGCTACAGCATTTAAAAAGTTCCTTGCAGATCATAGCGATGAATTAAACAAGGCTCACAATGCGCTCTTGTCTGCATGGGGAAAAGTGAAGCTAGGTACTTTAGAGCAGACTAAAGCTGTAAAGTATGCTGTAAAACTAATGAGCAATATTAAAGATCAAGCTTCAAGCTCAGTGGTGAAAAAAATCACTTATCAGGGCAGAGTTGCTGGAAACATTAAGCTTGATAATGATCAATTAAAAGTGTCTTTAAATATTGCTAATTTGAATGAGCACGATTTAATAGCGCTTGAAGATTTTTTAATTCATTTAATTGACAAAGGTCAAGTGTAGCAACTTGCTACACTTATAAATGATGTTTGGTTTTTTCAAAAAGCTGGCTAACTCTCTATAGTCTGTAGATATTGCTAAACAGCAATTCAAACTACTTAAAAAATTAGATGGAAATGATGAAAAGAGACAAATTCCTAGGACAAGATCCTACTGAAAAAATTGTTTTTGTATTTTTTTTTGAAAGAAATAGAAAGAAGATCTCTCTATTTATTCAATATGAAAATGACACAGATTTAGAATATGCTCAGCAACTTATCATGATTTATACCATCTTCTGGGAAAATGGTTCACCATTAAAAGATATCATTGAAAATTTTGAAAATGATCCTAATCGACAAAATTCAGTTCTTAAGCTCTGGCATACTATGCCTTGAACATGAGAAGGTCACATATTGCTTATGACTTGATGTCATACATACTGATGTTGTGAAATGGCTAACATTAAACCGTTAGCCATGATTAATTGCTGTTTAAATCCTGATCTCTAAATGATAATAGTGATCAAGCTGTGTAATTTGATAATTAGTTAACTCAGCCTCTTTGAGAAACACCCTTCTGCATTCTAGTACATCGCGGACATCTTTGATGATGTTTAAAGCTTCATTATGATTAAGGCCAAAAGCATTGCATCGACTTAGGGCATTACGAAGCGTACCAACTCGGCCTTCTTCACCTATAGCGAGTGCATGCTCCTTGGGATAGGAAGCGCGAGCGCCATGCGGTAAAACGTCAAAAAGAGGACTTAATGCATAGCGATGGTTTTTCATATCGTACATGAGAAAGCCATGGTTTTTGAGATGATCATCTGTATTGCTAATCATAATATTCAAAATCATGCGCTTGAATAATTCTTTCTGATTACTAATAGCATCATAACAAATTTGGCTGCAGATTTTAGATAAATTCATGTAGGACATTTTTAAATCACCTACACGAATTTTACGGATGTTCATAAGGCTATTCGCACTGATATAGTGTTTTTTTCTTTCGATACAGTTTCGATCAAAACGTTCTACCAATAAAATTGGACTGCCTGCAACTTCTTCTAGCATCACATTACTGACATTAAGCCCCATCGCTCTGGCCATCTTCATCGAAGCATACTCAACCTTAGCATTGTCGAATAGATCATCATCTTTATTAAATTTAGCAATCCACTCAATATTGTTATGGTGTACGATGACCTTAGGTCTAGCACCACCCATAGATGAGCCATGATGAATTAATTTCTCCAAATAGTTATCGCTCATAAAGCTAATCGTCCTGGGATCTTCTTGTTGATCAATCGCCTTTGATAATTTGAGATACGATTTCAAGTCATCAAAGTGAACATATGAGCTTTGATTGGAGCCCTTAATGGCTTTAGACGACAAACTAGCGACCAGACAACCTACAGCATTACCTCGTGCAGAAATAAGCCATTCAATCTGATTTAAAGGAACGCGTGTATGCTGCGACAGTGTAAGCTTGCGTCCCCAGTTATCAGGCGTGGCATCGGCAAGTACACCAAAACCATCTTTATGAGTTGTAACATAGGGCGCGTTAGGTTGTATAAATGGGAGGTTAATAGGGTCGAGCTCAAATGAATCATTTAATTCTAGATAGCTTTTACCATAAATAAAAGTATAACTAGATTGATCAAGAACGTACTTGGCCACGACTTGAGGGGTATCTCCGGTATCTAGAAAGAGATAGCAGCTCTTTAGCTCATCTTGCATTGAAAAGCTTTTAGAAGTCATCATCAATCCTCATATTGATATTTCTAACCCGTACTCTCTGTCTTTTAGATGCCAAGGCTTTACCGACCTCATCTTCTTGAGGATTGGCAATCGTATATAGACCATCTTCTAAGCCAAATACTACAAGAATAGATATCAGATTTTTTAAATTGGTACTCGGTTGACCACTCTCCAATCTTGAAATGGTTTTCTCATCGACATGTACACGGTTAGCTAATTCTTTGATTGTCATATTACGATTGATACGAGCCGTTCTGATATTACTTCCAAGCATTTTCAGTAGATCAGGAACACCTTCAAGTATGAAATCGCTGGTTGATTTTTTCATGATGAATTATTACTCCTAACAGTCATTATATCCTGCTTATAAATTATAATAAGTATTTTATGGTTTAATTGTAATGATTTGATAGGGCGAAAAATTTAACGATTGACTATAATTGGGGAGCTATTCTTTTTTTATAAAGCACAAGAGCGGAATAGGCATATATGTACCTATAATTACTTTTTATTTATATAAAAAAATCTTATATCTGGGTTGTCATCACTATAAAGACTATTTTTGGGTGATTAGCATGTTATGAAGTATTTCACTTCCATTAAGTGATTGTGAAAAATTATATATATGGATTAATTTTGGGATAATAACTAAATATTATGAAATAATGGAAGAATTTTTTAATTATAAAAACTTATATGTATTTGAAAAATAATTAATTAGTTAATTTTATTGATCTAATTTTGGATAAACTTGAAAAGTAAATATAAAATTGTTAAGAATCAATTGTAATATTTTGAAGCTGCTAATTTGTCTAAATTTTAAACAAATTGGCACTTGCGAAAGTCTTGAGTATTATTGATATAAATTATTTTTAGTATTTTTTATATAGTTTTTTTATATTAATAAATTTGCGTTCTAATAGTACTTTTTAATCGCTAGACTTCTTTCATAAGTCATTTTTTACTCAGTTCCAAATTGTAGATTCCTGTAGTGGTCAACAAATATTGGACATAGTTTTAAGTTCATTTTCAGGCTGACAAGGACTGATATCATCGTTAAATCGATGAGGTCGTATGTGATTGTAGTATTCCATCAGATACAGACCAACATCTAGCTTCGCTTCTTCAATTGAGTGGTATCCCAATTTGGGAATCCACTCAGTCTTGAGACTTCTAAAAAGCCTTTCTGTTGGGGCATTGTCCCAACAGTTTCCTTTACGACTCATACTTTGTTGCATGGTGTAGCACGCCAACCTATGCCGAACTAAAAGGCTTTTATATTGGCTGCCTTGATCAGAATGGAATAACTAAAAATTATAAAAAAATGGAAGAATTTTTAATTTAAAATTTAAAAAATTTTTATTAAATCAATAATTTAACATTATTCGTACACATATGTTTAAAAAGTAATTAGAAATAATGCTATAAAAAATGTAATCGTTTTTGAGCTGAATTTGGCATGAGTTTTGATCAAATGGTCAAAGAATTGACTGTATTTTTTTATCAATTTATTGAACCATTTTTGAGTAATAAAGATGATATAAGTGCAATGCATTTGGTCATTCAGCAACTCGCTAAAATTGAGCCAGGTAGAACAAAAGCAAAACAAGTGCGTTTTAAAAAAAAGTACATCAAGATTTGGCAAGGTATCTTACATATGTTATGTGAAAATAGATCACTGTGTGGGCATATTCGTTACTTACCGCACCTTCAGCTAATAAAAGACATCAACTGCTATATTGAGCCTGATTTGCACAAAGACATCTTTAAGACATCGAAACAATTGAGCGCAGTATTTTACATTCAATACTTTCAATTGCGTAACACAGCTGCGAAAGAGCAGATTATTGCAATTTTTCAAGCTTGAACCGTACCGGGTTTGTCGGAGACTTTTTTATTTAAGTTAGGCCACCTGACCTAACGGGTTAATCTTATCATAGTACATTGCTTCAAAATCAAAAGGCGATACATAAGCCAATGCACTGTGTACACGCTTTTTATTGAACCAATCTACCCCGTTGAGTGTCGCAAGTTATACATCCGCTAAACCTTGCCAATCTGCTTTTAGATATTCAATCACCTCTGTTTTGTATAAGCCATTCACCGTTTCAGCCAAAGCATTATCGTATGAATCACCCGTTGTACCGACTGATGCTCGTAAATTTGCTGCTTCTAAACGATTGGTATAGCGAATGGAAAGATATTGCACACCTCTGTCGGAATGATGAATCACATTCTTTGGCATGCCTCGATCATGCAATGCTTGCTCCAGTGCATCAAGTACCATATCTGTATTCATCAGTGTTGATACTTTCCATCCAACAATTGCTCGCGAGAACACATCAATAATAAATGCGGTGTAGACCCAGCCAGAATGGGTTTGAATATACGTAAAGTCACTGACCCATAATTGGTCAGGTCGATCAGCACTAAAATTCCGTTTCACTAAATCATCTGCTCGTTTTTGATCATCTCGGCTGCGGGTAGCTTGTTTGTTCTTACCACGCCAAACACGTTGTATATCTAGCTTTTTCATCAATCGAGCAACTGTACAACGTGCAATAACATAGCCTTCACATTTCAATTTTTGCCAAACTTTACGTACACCATATCGACCTAAACTTTCTTTCCAAATACGTTTGATTTGCTCTGCATGATGTAAATCATGCAGAGTACGTTTCGCTCGATGTTCTGGGTTATCAACGAAATCTAAAGCCCGATAATAGGTCGAAGCTGCAATCGGTAAAATTCTACAAATCGCTTCAACACCATATCGATCTTTATTGTTATGGATAAAATCCACCATTATTTGTGTGGGCGGTCGAGCTCCGCCTGGGCGAAAAAAGCGGCTGCTTTACGTAGAATTTCATTGGCTCGTTGCAGTTCTTTATTTTCGCGTTCAAGTTGTTTAATGCGTTCCTGGTCTGAAAGCTGCTGTACTTTGACTGGATTCTGTTGATTCAAATGCTTCTGATG
>NZ_JCAKMX010000034.1:0-22230 GCF_059515825.1 Acinetobacter sp. CY17 | reverse complement strand
CAGCGTTCAATCTGAGCCATGATCAAACTCTTCAGTTTAAAATCAATAGTGCCTATAGGGCACCAATCTTGGCTCATCAATTACTGACAAAAAATTTGCTCAAATAAACTTCGAGAAATTCTTACCAGTTATCAATGAAAATATATTCGATTGATCAACCAGTAAAAATCCACACAAGTTGTTCTTCATAATCTCTTAATGATTTTCTTACTGATTCGTCACCAGTGAGCTAGGTCAGCCATAATACGCTTTTTTTAAATAACGTCAAGACGAAATTTAAAAAAATTTAAATTATCTGCCTCCTCCCCAAAATTATATTTTAATCAAGCAGACGATAGAATAGCTGGTCGGCTTTTCATTTCTCGAGTTCCTCTACAAGAATTCCTCTGTAAAATATATACATTAACCCGAATCATGGATAACCCTAGTTTCACATCGTTGTAAATTGGGGCTTATTCTGATGACAGATTTGATAAGCACAGAGTGATGCATAAATCCCTGCGAAATAACCTGAAATGGAACGATGGCGACTGCTTACTAGGTTGTATTGTTGCTTCAATAAGCTAAAGATCGTCTCTATTTTATTGCGTTGTCTCAGCATGATTTCATCCTCTGGTGATAATTCCACTCTTCGCATGTTCTTGCGATGATATGTAATCAATTCAACACCTTGCGCTCCTAGCTTATCTTTTAAAATCTCACTGATGTAGCCACGATCACCGAAGATCTTACCGATGTAACCTTGAGCGAGCTTCGGCAGAATCTTGATATCTGAAGTATGGCCATTCGAGAATTGGGTCTGAATAAATTGACCCTGAGCATCCACCAATACATGCAATTTGCATCCATAGAACCAACCCATTGAGCTTCTACCTCGTGTGGCAATTTGTTTTAAAGATTTATGACGTTGAATACGCTGATTTTTACATACAGGTAGAGTTGTAGAGTCAACCCAAGCACACGTTGTTTGAGCATTGGAAGCTAAAGAAATATGTAATGCTTGAAGTGCCAATTGATGTTGGTTGATCAAATAAACGATCCGTTGATAGGATGGTAATGCTTTAAAAAGCTTGGAGTAAAAGTGCTTTATCATTCCATAAAAGGATTTGAAATGATGAAGTTGAGAGTTTTTATACCAAACTGCGATAAAGATAATTTCAGATAAGCATAGAACACCTGATCGCTGTCTGATCTTCGGATTTTCTTATTTTAGATACTGCCAATAGACCGCTTCATTTTTTTGAAAAAAATCATCAATTGTGCAGAATAAAGTTGTAAACTCGAACATAGGATGGCTAGTTGAATGGTTTGTGTCGTAACTCACTTATCAACTCAGTTATCTTTTTTTTCAACTGAATTTCTTATGCATGATTCGGGTTACATTAGGTTGTGTCAGTCTGCTTAATTGCATGATTTAATGTTCATACAATAAGCCAACTACAGACTTTTGGATCACATGAGTAAAGTCTACCTCTATTTCAATTGGGCTAAATTCATGATTATAGCTAGATTTAAGTTTTAGACTATATTTAAAAAATTATAAGCTATTGATTATTAAAAATAAATTTATTTTTATATTGTGATTATAAGAAGATAGATAGCGATAAAATATACTTTCTTTTTGAATGAAATACTCGCAACTAAAGCAACGAATTTCTGAAACCAATTTAAGCCACCGCATTTGGTTATTTTTTAATCTGCTCTTACATATATAAAAAATATGCTAGCATACTTTTAAAACATAAAATTATGATTAAAATAAGCACAAAAAGATTATAATTATCTGTTTTTTAAAAAAAATTAAAAAAAATATCTTTGTCTAATAGTTATGCCTTGTAGCTTTCACTACAATTATTCCGCATTGACATACTCCCACCACTTTCGACTAGTTCCTTGCGAAACTCGTTTCTCAGGGATTCTAAAAGCAAATGCTCTTAGGCGACTTCCTTGCGGATTTCGCTTGCTTTCTGCTTCGTAGGGCGACCTTTACCGCATCCACCCTCCACAGACAAAACGGTATGTCCTACCGCCAAAATGTTGCGAGAAGCGTTTATATCCGCATTCTCGCTAAAGCTACACTCTACACAGCTAAATTTCGCCTGAGTGAGCCTGTTTTCTTTTGCAACGTGACCACATGAACTACAAGTCTGACTTGTATATTTAGGATCAACTTTAACGAGTAAACCACCTCGCCATTGTTGCTTATACTCCAACATACCAACAAGCATTGACCACCCTTGATCTAGGATTGATTTGTTTAAGCCTGATTTGGCTTTCACGTTCTTTCCTTTTTTCTCAATTGAGCCTTTTGCAGACTTCGACATATTGGCTACTTTTAAGTCCTCAACTACGATCATTGCGTGGTTTTTGCTGAGAGTTGTCGTGACTTTGTGCAAGTAGTCATGCCGAATATTGGCAATATGATGATGTAGCTTGTTAATTTTTAGGTTAAGTTTTTTCCAATTTTCACTGAATTTGGTTTTTTTCTTCAATTTGCGTTGAAGCCTAGCTATTTTTACTTGATTGGCTTTAAAACTATTGATCGGGTCAAATACCTGACCATCTGATGTTGTAATCAATTTCTTGATGCCAAGATCAACCCCAATGGCTGATTTTGATGGGTGAAGTGGCTGTTCGATTTCACGATTAATACAAAATGACACGTACCAAAGTCCACAAATTTTCTTAATGGTGATACTTGTAATTTTGCCAACAATTTCTTGTGATTTTTTAAACTTAATCCAACCTGTTTTTTTAGGCAGGGAAATACGATCTCCAATTACCTCACAGTCATTAAATGGCAGTCTAAAGGATTGCTCACCATCTGATTTTTTCTTAAATCGTGGCATAAGTGGTCTGAATTGAACCTCACCACCATCAGGCAATTTAAAGAATTTTGGTTTCTTCGCTTTAAAAGGTTTTTGCTTTAGCTTGGCTTGCTCTTTCGGATTAAAAAACTTATCCCACGCCTTAGCTAAATCTTTAATTTTTTGCTGTAGGCAAGCTGAATATGTTTGACCAAGAAAAGAAAATTCAGGTGTTTTTTTAAGAGGGAGTAATTTTTTTTCAATGGTTTCGTAGCGGATACGTTCATTTTTAGCGAACATTTCAAACGATTTAGCAAGAACTTGATTCCACACAAAACGAGCAGAACCTATTGCTTGATTAAGCAATATTTCCTGTTCTTTATTAGGCAAAAGCCTAAATTTATAGTGTTGCAAAATCTTCATTAAATCATTGTTTATAAAGGGATTGGTGTAAATAGATTATAGCAAATTAAAGCACTACAATAAAGATAATATTAGATTATTTATGGCTATCGCCACTCGCTTATATCCCCCACCTGACTGTCGGTGGGGGTCTTACGCTCGATCAAGATAAAATATCTTTTTTTAAATTATTTCTGCTCTTTTAGAGGTTGCTCGGGCTGTTGATTCGGCTTTTTCTCTGGTTTTACATTTTTATAAGATGACTGATCACCTTTATCATCATTAGACTCATGATGTGGTTTAACTTTTTCATTATCTTGGCTCATTATTTTAGACCTCTGTTTTTTTAAATTAGGTTTTTAACATAGCATATATGCTCAGCAATCAATGTGTGTCTTCGTAAAGTGATTGATATCAACATGACAAAAGTCTTCACGTTGTTTTCACAATCGGCTGTTTACAGTATTTTTTATTTGTACTACGAGTCGAAATCATGAAAATTTTAAAAACAATGCTGCTATGTAGCTTATCCATTCCGTTAATTGCATTAACTGGTTGTAAAAGCATTCCACCTTACTCAAATGAGTATGCACAAGCACGATTAGACACACAAGGTATCTCACTTGATCAAGAAAAAGCAGAGCAAATAGGTCAACGCTTTACACAAACTTTTAATCACCTTGGTACATCAGCATTTTTAACTCAAGCGAGTGCTTTATATGCGGATGAGCTGTTTATCAATGATACACTTTCACAATTTTCACAGCGTTCTAAGCTCCTTGAACATTTTACTGGGATGAATAAGCGTGTAAGTCATGCAAAGGTAGAATTACTTAATACATCCTATTCTCAGGATTCAGCTTATGTCCATTGGCATATGCGCTATGATCTGCATTTTTTTGGCACCAAAAGAACCATGAACTCTTTTGGAATCAGTGAAATTAAGATCAATAAAGATCACAAAATTATTTTCCAACAAGATTTCTGGGACCCAGCCAATGGCTTATATCGTTCTCTGCCTTATGTTTCAGGAGCATACGCATGGGTTCTACCATTCAAAAAATAATCTGTTCATCGCTTATTTTAGCCTTACCATTCCTGTCCATTGCACATGCGAAAAATCTAAAGCAATGTAGCCAAGCAAAATTATTGGTTGCTAAAAAACAGGTCGGAATAGCAAAATATTGGGCACAAAATTGTCAAGCGAATTGGCAGGGTCAAAATATGGCTTTAACTTTCCATTACAGCGAGAATATTCCAGAATGGGCATTTAAACGCGCTGCTCGTCATTTTTTAACTAAGAACATTCAAGATCAACAATTATTTGCCACGTTTGAACAGCTCACTGAGTCGTATCGGGCTGTCAAACCTGGAGATGAATATCGTTTAAATTATATACACCAGCAACACACTTTACAGCTGGAACTCAACCAAGCTCGATTAGGACAGATCCAACACCCCTCTGCTCAATACTATTTTTCGATTTGGTTAGGACAAGCCCCCTTTAGCATTCCATTGAAACAACAACTTTTGAAGTCATCTTAAGCTATGTCAAAACATTTTATCCTGATCGTAGAAGATCATTATGAGCTCGCCTCGACTTTATGTGAGTTTTTAGAAGAACATGATTTTGTTGTTGATCATGCAAGAAATTTAAATACTGCTCAACAACTACTAAAACAACAAAGTTACCATTTACTGTTACTGGATATTAATTTGCCCGATGGTTCAGGCTATCAGTTATGTGAATGGATTCGTACGGAAGCAGGATTAGACTTGCCTGTTTTAATGCTGACTGCTCGCGATACTTTAAATGATAAGTTACAAGGTTTTCAATCTGGTACAGACGATTACTTGGTAAAACCTTTCGATTTTAACGAGCTCATTGTACGTATCAAAGCCTTGATTCGTCGCTCACTGGGCGAGGTATCGCATAGCCGCCTTACTCTGCACGATCTGGTTTTAGATTCAGCTCATCAGCAGGTGATACGTGCAGATAAAAGTATTGATCTGCCACCTTTGCAATTTAAGTTACTCAAAATATTGATGCGCCAATCTCCTAAGGTGGTGAGCAAACAAGAAATTATGATGGCTCTTTGGGGCGACGAAGAGCCTGAGAGTGATGCACTACGGAGCCACATTTATAATCTCAGGAAAATGGTAGACAAACCATTTGATCAAAAACTCATTCATACCGTGTCTGGCGTGGGACTCAAAATGAGTATCGAGCCTTAAGCTTCAATTTAAGTACACGACGACAATTAAACCTGTTTCTGATGTTAAATCAATGTCTTGATGTGTGGATAAATAGTATTGACGATCAAAAAGTTCAACGCGCCAGCCTAACTGTTTACATAACTTTTGCACCAACTGCAGACCTATACCATGCCCTTTAATTTCAAGTTGTAGGTTACGGTCTGAGAGCGCTTGGACTTTCAAATCGTTAGCTAAAGCAATACCTACTCCATTGTCTGCAATTAATACTTTATTCTTCTGTAAAATGATATCAATCTCTGTACCTTGAGAGTAATTCAGGGCATTACGTAAAATATTACCAAATACCATTTTGGTCATAGAGCTGTAAAGTTTACGCGGTGCTTCATCCAAATCCTGATGCAAAGTAATATGCATTCCTTTATTTTGACTCACCTGTTCAAGTTCATCCATTAACTGTTGCAGTTGCTCAGAGAGCAACGCGGTTGTAGGGGCTAAGGTATTCGTGGTGTTACGTGCAATGGCCAGTAAAGTATCTACCAAGAGTTGCATATCCTCAATGGTATTATGCAAACGCGTAAATGACTTCGTTTGACCATAGCGTGCCTGACACAATTGAATATTGCCCTTTAAAATCGTCAATGGTGTGCGTAATTCATGACTCACATCACCCGTAAATTCACGTTCTCGTTGAATAAACTCACTCAACACTTGATGATATTTTTCAAGTGCCTGCTTTAAATATTCCGCTTCTAAATTTGAATGGGTATGAATATCACGAAATGGGGAGGCGCGATTACTGGCATGTTCCCAATCAATTTTCTCTAATGCATTCGCTAAACGATTAATCGGTGAAAAATAGCGTCTGGCACGGCGATTCCAAAACCACAACAGACTATAAAGCACAAAAAGACTCAGCATTAAGGGTGCTAAACCAAACAGCCACACCAGTTTATTCACGTTGCTTTCGCCAAAAACTAAAAGGACTTTTTGCCCAGCATTTTCTCCATAGACAGTCATACGTTCGCGACCATCAATAAAATAACGGTGCACGCCCGGCTGCAAATCTAAAGATTGAAAAGCCACGGGCGCAGTGCCCTCCCAGCGATAACCATATAAATTTTTAGTATCAGGCAGAGGTGCTAAGGGATCACGCGCCACGCGTTGCCAGTAATGGGACATTTCTTGTTCAAGTGCCGTTTTGAGTAGAGTTCCCTTAATCACCCAAGCGCTGCAGCTAATGCCGATCACTACAGACAGCGCAATCAGCCCGATTTGTAGCCAATAGTAACGATTAAATACCTCACCTAAGGGATGTTCACCTTTGTCCCTAAACAACCTTAACACTGATGCATCCCTCTGATGTTGCTTAAACAAGAAATTATACGACCTTCTTTTGAAATAAGAAGTGACCGATGACCCATTCACGACCTTGGTCATAACCAAATAGTTCAGCACAGGCCATAAAGAAGATACGCCAACGTTGCCACCAAATATCAGCATCTTCGCCATAGGTTGCGGCAAAAATAGGCGCGAGCTTAGCGTGATGTTGATCCATATTATTTAGCCAAGCATTGGCGGTATATTGATATTGTTTTCCAGACCATTGCCATTGCTTCTGCAAAGACAAATGTTGTTGAAAATGTAAAAAGGTAGAAGTAGATGGCATAAATCCGCCACTGAAGAAGTATTTCGACATCCAATCTAAATCATTCTTCACTTCAAAGGGGTAATGTAAGAAACGGTGACAGAAAATATGACACCATAAACGTCCATCTGGCTTTAACCAATGATTAATATTTTCAAATAATTTATGGTAATTACGGACATGCTCAAACATTTCTACAGACACCACACGATCAAAACACTGTTCTGCAAACGTTAAAACATTAACATCACAGGTGAGAACGTTGAGGTTGTGAAAGCCTTTTAAACGTGCTTGTTCTTCAATATAAATACGTTGTGTTACAGAGTTTGACACCACCGTGATATTTGCATTTGGATAATGCTCTGCCATATATAGACTAAATGATCCCCAACCACATCCGAGTTCAAGAATAGATTGCCCATCTTGTAACTCAGCACGTTGGCAATATGTGGCTAATGCTGCTTCCTCAGCTTGATCTAAACTTGTGGATGGATGTTCAAATAGACTGGCACTGTATTTTAGACGTTTTCCTAAAACCGCCTGAAAAAATTCGGTCGGTAACTCATAGTGCTGTTCATTGGCTTTTTGCGTTTCAACAGCAATCTCACTGTTTTTTAGCACCTGTAAAACATCATCATAACGTTGACTCGCCAAAACAGGATCAAAACGTCCTTCTTGCTTAAGTCGCTTTTTACTTAAAAGACGGATACCTGCGCGAATGATTGGATCAGGCAGTTGTCCTTTTTCTAACATATGTAGTGTTTTTTGCAAAATCATGTCCATAATTCGCCTTACTTTTTCGGGGGTAATGGAATAAAGATAGAAGTACGTCGTTGATAATCTCGGTAATCATCGCCGCGGTGTGCTAAAGCTTGTTGTTCACTAAATGGTATTCCGGTGATGTAATATAAAAACAACCACATGAGCACAGGATAAATCCAGAGCTCATAAAGCCCCACTGCCATCCCTAAAATCGGATAAGCAAACCAATGTAACCATTCAAAGAAATAATTAGGATGGCGGGAATAACGCCACAAACCTTGATCACAGGTTTTTCCTTGATGCGCGGGATTCGACTTAAAATGATATAGCTGCTGATCTGCCACTGTCTCGCCTATAAATGCAATCAGTATAATGACAGCAGCAATAGCTAAATAAATCGAGTGCGCTATTGACCACTGCTGAGCTGAAATACTGAGTAGCTCAAGCATTGGATAAGAAAACAGCATGACTAAAGCACTTTGAAATACAAAGAATAATAAGAAGCCTATGTGCTCAAAACGGCCTAAAGCACGGCGCATATTGGCATAGCGAGTGTCTTCCTGCGTTTCATTGGCATAGCGGCGTAATAAATGCCACGTTAAACGAGCAAACCACAACCCGCTGGCCACGCCAATAAATAGACGAATGTTCAGCGGTGCTGCATCCATGACCGTCGCAGCGATAATCACATTCAACGCAATATTGAAACTCCATGCCACATCGACCAGTCCTGCTCTACGGTTGTAACTCACCAGCACCCAGCAGCACAGCATGACAAATAAGTTGAATAAGAATAAATGGATCAGCATGGCCTTTGCTCCTATTCACAGTGGGATTTAATAAGGGTGTGCTTCTAATAAAAGATGCACATCACTAATCACACCTTCTTTAAATCCTCCTTCGCAATAACACAGATAAAAATCCCACATTCGGATAAAGCGCTCATCAAATCCCAATTGAAGCACTTGGTCACGTTGCTGCATGAAACGTTGCCGCCAGCAATGTAAAGTTTTGGCATAACTTTGCCCAATATCTTCCAAATGTTTGAGACGTAATTTTTGCTGTGATGCAGCATGGGTCATCACACTGATACATGGAATGAAACTGCCAGGGAAAATATAACGTTTAATATAGTCAACGGTATGCAAGGCTTTTTTATAACGAGCATCTTCAATCGTAATCGCCTGAATGAGCGCTAGACCATTGGGCTTTAAGAGTTCACGGCATTTATTGAAATATGTGGCTAAGTACTGCTCTCCCACTGCTTCAATCATTTCAATAGACACTAGCTTATCGTATTTACCTTCTAGTAAACGGTAATCTTGCAGTTTTACCGTGACGCGATGACTTAGACCGGCAGCATGAACACGCGCTAGCGCTTCATCATACTGTGCCTTTGAAATGGTAATCGTGGTGACCTGACAGCCATAATGCTGCGCCGCATAAATCGCAAAGCCACCCCAACCACTGCCAATTTCAACCAAATGATCCATTGGCTTCAATTGCAACTTTTGACAAATTATTTCTTTTTTATATTCAGAGGCTTGCTCTAAGCTCATGTTTGGTTCTTTAAAGACTGCACTTGAATACATCATACTTGGATCAAGAAACAGTTTAAAAAAATCATTACTCAAATCGTAATGCTCAGCAATATTTTTACGACTGCCTTGAATGGAATTTTTGCGTGACTTATACCAAGCCTTCAGCAGCACCTGACTCAGTTTTGCCACTGTATTTTGATTCATTCGATCAAGGACATCACGATTACGTGCCAGAATCTGGATGACAGTCACTAAGTCATCACTACTCCAATAACCGCAAATAAAGCCTTCCGCTGCACCCAAGACCCCTTGCTTAAAAATCAAGTCCATCAATCGCTGATCATGTACCACAATTGAAGCTTGTAAATCTGCAGGCTCACCCACAATACCTTGCCATTGCCCTGTAAAAATCAATTGTCCATGCTGAAGTTTTAAGAGATGGCGTAATACCAGGGGTAAGCTGTTGCTTTCTCTCATCAATATGCTTTTCATGAAGATCGTGTTCCTTTGTTTTTTTTCGGATGGCGGTAAAATGGAATTTTCTTTTTCCATAAATAAAATGCATTGAGATAAATACCACCGAGCATCCGAAATGGCTCAAACATTTTGAACACAGCATAACGATACTGTTGTGAAGGAGATGTGATGGGATTGAGGACATAATTCATACTTGCATCAAACTGCAAAACGCCGTGTTGAAATACCTGCATAAATACAACCTGTCTGTGCGCTGAAAAACTAAACCTCCAGCGATACTCTAAATCCATAGGCATAAAGGGTGAAACATGAAATACTTTAGAAAAGTTAAAACGATAACTTCGATACACGCCATGTTGCTTAAATCCTTCATGACATGAATGCACATAGACTTGGCGCTCATTCCAAGGTGTATTGGTAATTTCACTCAGAATAAATACCAAATTGCTTTGATCATAAACAAAATAGAACACCACAGAGTTAAAGCGAAATCCCAAACTGCGTGGTAAGGATAAAACCCGTATCGTATACTGCTGATCCAAGATATAACGCTTTTCTTGCCATAATATCTGCGCTACTTTCTCGCGAATTGAACCCTGTGCCTGTGTTAAAAAATCTTGCTCATTAATCTGCAAAATATTGAATCTTTTGACTGACCATAAATAACAAGCTGATTGATAACATTGTAGTTGATCTGGATCAAACCATAGATAAGTGAGCTTTGCATCAAAGGAATGCGCTTTAGGTAAATAACGACGATGACGGATATTCGCAGATGCTAATGCTAGCGGAGATATCGGCATATTCATGTTCTACGCGGCCTTTACTGAGCTTTGTAAAATTTGCTCGACAACCCAAGATGCACTACGTGCACCATCTTCGTGAAATCCCCATCCCCAATAAGCACCGCAATATGATGTCCGATGTTGGCCATTAATATCTTGCCAATGCTGCTGCGCTTCAATGGCAGCGGCATCAAATACAGGGTGACGATAATGACGCTCGATCCATATATGTTTGGCATCTAACGACATATTCGGATTCAGTGTGGCGAAAATAGGAGTTTTGCAATTTAAATTTTGCAATTGATTCATCCAGTAACTAAAACCGTAATGAATCCCACCGCGCTGAAATGGCGTCTGGTCCTGCACTAGGCTTGGCGTAACATGCACATGCCAACTCGCCCATTGCCGTTTGGACTTAGGCATAATACCTGTATCTGAGTGGACCACCATGCGATTATCTTGATAACGAAATTGACTTAATATCGCCTGTTCTTGTGGGGTAGGATCTTTGAGTAAAGCTAAACTATCATCGGCGTGGCTCGCAAAGACCACCCAATCAAATTGCTCTTGACCATGAACAGTTTCAATGAGCACGCCCTGCTCTGTTCTGCTTACTGCATGGACTGTCTGATAACAAAATTCAATGTTTTTTGCCTGTGTCTGGATAGCACGTACATAACTGGCTGAGCCACCTTGTACCGTCAGCCAAAGTGGACGATCTTTTAGCTGTAACATACGATGATGTTGAAAAAAACTGACTACAAATTTATAGGGAATATCCCCTGCCTGCTCGACAGGACAAGACCATAATGCACCACACATTGGATACAAATGCTCTTGTCGAAATGCCTCAGAATAGCCATGTTGATTTAAGTATTGTTCAATACTGAGCGATGTGCTGATATCCCTGACATCAATTTCTTTATTTTCAGCATAAAATCGCAATAAATCAGCTAACATGCTACGGAAATTTGACTTTAAAAAGTTCTGAGGTCGAAACAGTAAAGAAAACTTTTTAGAGGGATTGTATTGTAAACCAGTCACTTGATTATTGACTGAAAACCCCATATCACTGCTTTGTGTTTTTACACCTAACTCTTTGAGCATTGCACAGAACAGCGGATAATTGTGCTCATTAAAAATAATAAAACCACTGTCTATAGATATTTTCTCACCATGAATATTTAAACGATGAGTATCAGTATGACCACCTAAATAGTCATTCTTTTCAAATACAGTCACTTGATGATGTTTATTCAGCTGCCATGCAGCATACAGTCCAGAAATACCTGAACCAATAATTGCAATTTTCATAAAGATTCCTTGGATTGTATCTCTGATTGGGATGTTTGAGCTGGCTGTTTTGATCGTATGCGCTGGGCGATTTTACTGACTTGGTATACTTTGTCTGGAATAGGTTTAATCCCCCAGACTAAACCCAAGCATGACATCAACTTTAATACATAATAAGTCACGTCAATTTGCCACCAATAAAAACCTTGACGTGTACTACCTGCATAATAGTGATGATTATTATGCCAACCTTCTCCTAAGGTAATAATAGAAAGAAATAGGTTATTACGACTGTGATCATG
Organism: Acinetobacter sp. CY17; assembly: GCF_059515825.1. Lineage (NCBI taxonomy): Bacteria > Pseudomonadati > Pseudomonadota > Gammaproteobacteria > Moraxellales > Moraxellaceae > Acinetobacter > Acinetobacter sp. CY17. The sequence goes on along the minus strand of NZ_JCAKMX010000034.1, from coordinate 9,999 downwards.
GGTGTCAAAGTCACGCGTTCCATAATGATGCGCCAATGAATTAATACATAGAGTAGCGTGAGTGAGCAAAACAGTAGAGATCACGAACCCCCATACTAAGAGTTGAAACCCTGAAGTACTCAAACTAGGCCACATCATTGCCACAGCCTCGCCTAAAGCATAGATGCTCATCGCTGTGAGTAAAACGACAATAAGACTAAAGCGGTCAAGCCAGATCAATTCAGGATATTGCAGCCAGTCTTTAATGACTTCTTTACGCGTGGCAAAATTATATTCATTTAAAAACCAGCCGACATGACTATACCAAAAGCCATGTGTAGAAGAATGAGGGTCTTGTGCTGTATCTGTATGGCGATGATGGTATCGATGATGTGCTACCCACCATAATGGGCCACGCTGCGCACTCATTGTGCCCAAAAGTGCGAATATAAATTGAACTAAACGTGACGTCTGAAAGGTTTTATGCGAGAAATAACGATGAAAAAAAGCGGTAATTGCAAACATGCGTATCAGGTAAAAAACCAGCATGAAGACAACTGCAAACCATGATACACCCACCCAAAACACCCCTAAACAAGCAATATGCAGCAAGATAAAGGGTAAAATTCTAAGCCATTGGATTTTACGGTTTTCAGGATTGAGATTGAATGATGTCGTGCTCACCGACCAACTATCAATCCATCCCATTAAACTTTTTAACATGGACTTATCCTACACCGAACTAACTGTATTTATTCCGTTAAACCAGTGTATTTGGGGTAGTATGAATTTTATGTGAAGGCTTAAGTTTGGTTCTGAAATAAGTTTTGAAATAGCTGCATAATACGATCGAGAGTGATTTGGAGCATTGATCCTAGACAGTACCGTGGACAGTCGATCCCTCTAAATTCTTAAAATATTTCTGTTCAAAGGCTTTTGGGCTTAACCACCCGTTTGCGGAATGCCTTCTGACCCGATTGTAATAAATCCCAATATAGGTCCAGCATCATACATAAATACAACCGACCTTCTTTGGTACGGATATAAATAATTTCCGTTGTCCAAACCTTATTAAGTTCAATGACTGTAAATTGGTGATCTAACAGATTTGGTGCTGTAGGCAAACGATGATTTGAATCTGTCGTATGCCTGTATTTACGCGAAATACTGCTACGTAAACTAAGCTTTTTCAGTATTCTTCCAACGGTTCATTGGCTCATACTGTAACCTAAATCATGCATGTCATATACCAATGAAGGTGCACCCAATCGTGCATGATTCTGCCAATATACGGCTTTTAAGTCATTATATTTCTGCGCTGTATTGGCCTTGGGTTTTCGCTAGGCAAATAGCCTGAAGTGCTAACACGCGGGCATTTACAGGCAGAAGATACAGTAACTCCATTCACAGCCAGATCTTGAATTACCGTGTACTTTTCTTAGCATGATCTATCAGAAAGTACACATGCGCTTTTTTTAAGATGTCATTGGCTTCCCTGAGCTGTTTGACTTCTTTCTCTAATTTTAAAATCCGCTATTGTTCTGGTGAAAGTTGGCGTTTGCTTGAACCCGCCGGATTGGTTTCACGAACCCATTTATCCAATGTTGAATAACCAACACCTAATTTCTGGGCGATTACAGCTAAAAATTCGTGCGAGTTTGAAAGTGCATAATCAATCGTTTGCTGTTTAGATTCAGGACTTAAGTAGCACTGCTGCGCAAGATAGCCCCTCAATATATCTCCAAAGATTAAAGTTAGGTTATCTTTAGAGAGACATACTGTCCATTATTTTGGCTAGGAACATACTTCCGATGCTTAAATAACCAGTATATAACTCTATGATTCGTTGGGAGGTATATGAAAATATGCCAATATATGACACGGCTAATGTAAAAAAGGCATTAGGTAAGGATTTAACTTCTCCTACTCTTGATGAAAAGACATTGCATAAATATTTAAATTATTGGCTAAATAGCGGTTTTATTGAGAAAAGACCAAACTAACTCTAGATCATGAGAGCCCTCCCTCAAGGGCTTTTCATTACTAACTTAAAAACAAAGAACGTTCAGCAGCACGGCGATTCACCAAACCGTTTAGCATTTTCCCTCTACTTTTATTCCATACTAAGAATTGGTCTGTAGCTCCTCTATAATCACTAGCGTTCAACTTCTTAAGTAATGTTGAATCTTTAAAGGCACTCGAGCCAATGTTGTAAGCCAGAGAAACTAACGCATCAAATTGATTTTGATTAAGCGGCACATTTACTAATTCATTCACACACTTTTCAAAACGTCTTAAATCGTGGGCTTTATATTGCAACGCTTGTTCTTTGGTACAAGTATCACCTTTCTTTACGGGCTGGCCATTTGGATAGACTGTCGTACCCAAACCAATAGTCCAAAATTTTGCTGGACATAAATAAGCAGTCAGTTTCAAACCCTCAAAACTCGCGATTAGCTTTGTGCCATCAGTGCTGATTGTTTTTGTGGAATCTTCTGCTACACCAATTTCATTGAATGCCCGATCAAATACATCGACTTGTGATTGAGAAAGTTTGCCTAATACACCACGAATTAGATCAAAAATTTGTTTCTTCATTTCACACCCTAACCAGTCGCACGACGTTTCAACCAAAACTTAACGAGTGTACTTCCTAAAATACTCAATTCAGATAGAGTCCCTACTAAGGAATTTACATTTGGGATGTGTATTGCACCAGCAATAGTAGAAGTCACTGCGCCCAAGATAGTTTGCCTCACAGTTAAATGCCATGTTAACTTTTCATCTAATATAGTAATAGATTCGCACACCCAATTAACGTGCCAATTACTATCATAACGTGAAAGAGGACTCCACCCGACAGTCAGGGTGGAGTTAAATTTCACAGGTTTTAACCTTGTTGGTTTTGAATAACTACCACGTAAATTTAAAAATTCATTCCGCATCCTTTTAATTTTTTACTAATAAAATGCTTTTAGGATAAAAAATCTCCAGCTAAGGAGGCCTTTTATAGTTTCAATTATTAGTAATATTTACAAATAATTAGAAAAATATCTTCCCATTAACAATAATCAATCTCACTAATAATAAGAAAATCACTATTAATTAACAATAGAAATATAATGACACATTAAAACTACATTATTTCCATTAATATGACATAAAGTCTTCTCACTTTATCTTTTAAGTGAAATATGGATTAATTATGAACCCTTTAGCTAAACTATTTTCTGCAGTTGCTTTAACTTCTCTCGCTACTTTATCTATGGCTCAACCAGTTCAATCTGAATAGCCACCAAAATTCTAGACACACGTAACCATCTTTTGATGGGCCTTTTCATAATCTAATGGAGAACGCTGACCATTGGAACCATGCCTGCGTTTTGTATTGTAGAACATCTCAATATATTCAAAGATATCAGACCTAGCCTCAGTTCTTGATGCATATATTTTCTTTTTGATCCTCTCGCGTTTTAACAGTTGAAAAAAGCTCTCGGCAACAGCATTGTCATGGCAATTTCCTCGTCTACTCATACTACTTTCAAGATTATGATGCTTGAGAAATGTCTGCCATTCATGACTGGTGTATTGGCTGCCTTGGTCAGAATGGATCAGCACTTTGTTCTTTGGATTCCTTCGCCACAAAGCCATCAGTAGTGCATCTAAAACTAGATCTGTTGTGATTCTAGATTTCATTGACCAGCCAACAACAAGACGTGAAAACAAGTCAATCACAACTGCAAGATATAACCATCCTTCATGAGTACGGACATAAGGGTGAGTAGACCAAGGGAATCTCACCCTTAGCCCCTCGCAGAACCGGACATGAACCTCTCAGCTCATCCGGCTCCCATTATCCAACCGATGGTAAACATCCCATTTTCCAGTGCACAAAGGCATTTGGAAAATCACGCGCAAGTCGCCCTAAGGCATATCTAGCCCGTCTTTTATGACGGGCCAAGTTTTTATACTTACGCCTCATCCAGCGTATAAGATAGGCATTCATGTGTTGCCAGATCGCTGACATTGCTGAACCATGGAATCGACCATAGTATTGCTGCCAACCTTGAAGAATAGGATTGAATATTGCAGATAAATCACTTAATTCGCGATTACACATCAGATGTAGATGCCATTTCCGAATAGTCTGTCGCATTGCTTTAAGTGCATCACGACTGACTGCAGGAGAGAAATTTACATAAACTCTTTTATACTTGTCCACAGCCTTACGGGGCCTAAACGTGTACCCGAGAAAAGTAAATTGAACATCGGGATATGCTTTACGACGATTAATATCTTGGCAATAAACAATCTTTGTCTTGTCTGGATGCAATTCGAGACCACATTCACGAAATCGTGCATCGATCTTTTGTAAAACAAGTTTGGCTTGAGATAAACTCCGACAATGAATTACGCCATCATCTGCATAACGGCAGAACCGTACACTTTGAAGATGTTTCGTAATCCACATATCAAAAGCATAATGCATAAATAAATTCGCCAATAAAGGACTCACAACACCACCTTGTGGTGTGCCGCGATTCCTTTCTAAAAGATGGCCATTTATGTGTTGCATTGGTGCTTTTAACCAACGTTGCACATATAAAAGAATCCATGGAATTTCACAGTGTTTCTTGAGTGCACGCATTAGTAAATCATGGTCGATGTTATCAAAGAGACCTTTGATATCAAATTCCACAACCCAGTCATAATCCCAACTTCGTCTCCTCACTATCGCAATTGCATCATGGGCAGAACGCCCCGGACGATATCCATATGAGTTTGGATGAAATAATGGATCAATTTTCGGCTCTAATAAGAGCTTAACTGCTGTTTGCGCGACTCGATCTGCAACTGTTGGAATACCTAGTATACGCACGCCACCTGACTTCTTTGGAATCGGAACAGCCTTAACTGGCGGTGGAAAATAACTGCCAGAACAAAGTCGATTCCATAGTTTGTATAGGTTGTTCTTTAAATGCTTTTCGAATTGCTCAATAGATTCATGATCAACGCCTGGAGCGCCACCATTCTCTTTGACTTTTTTAAATGCCTCCCAGATTAACGCTTTAGGAATATTAAATGGTTTGGTCATAAAGTTTTGCTCCTCCTGCTTGCACAGTTGACAAATCCGTAGACCTGGATAATGCAACCCCTTCGCTCCATTACCATTACAGTAACTTCAACACTACTACGAGTTGCTCCGCCCCTTGGTGACGCATTGCTATTATCAGCCTTGCCTTTTGAGCTTGTGCCTTTCGCTTGACATCGCCACCGAAGGTTCCCGCAGTTCAACGTAAGAGCCTGAATTAGGATCGCGCTGCCTCTACGCCGGACACCGAATGGCCCGTAAGCAGGTAACGGCCAAACTAATCGCGGGGTAACTTCCATCCCCGGTTTTGATGTCATTTGAGTACTTTCGACACTTGAACGGCAGTTCACTGTTGTTCGCCTTCCTAATTCTTACCTGACATCTCTACGATGCCTTTTCCATAACGCTCACGACCGGGACTTTTGATCCAAGCCGCTTATGGTGGTTTGCTACCTGCTCCTGCAAGCCGATAGCGAGGGGCCATACCCTCATCTCTTACGCCGCTTGCTGCGGCACACTGATGTCAGTCACCCACAGTTGATTGGGATGAGTTGGATTAAACTGTCGGTCTAAAGTGTTTGCGGCAATGACAGATGGCGTACCAGCATGAGCTCTAGGTTTACGATAGCCACGCTGCGATTTAAGACCATTCGCCTTCATGAGTCGATGTACTCGATTAATCCCACAACTTTCGCCAACATCTTTCAAATCACAGTGAATCTTGCGATAGCCGTAAACCCCACCAGATTCCAGCCAGAATTGTTTAATCAATCCTGAAAGCTGTTGCCGTTTCTTGGCAGTTTTACTGGTAGGTTGCTTTAGCCATGCATAGTAACCACTGTGATGAACATCCAGAGCTGAACATAAACGACGGATAGGCCATATGTTCTGATTGTCCTGAATAAAAGCGTACCTCATTTGGACTGGCTTGCGAAGTACACCGCGGCCTTTTTTAGAATATCCCTTTCTTCAGTGACCCTTTGCAGCTCTTTTTTTAATTTCGCTAATTCTGTACTTGGATCACTAGATTCTATTGTTTTTGGTTGCTGTGGATCATAACGTTTAATCCAAGCATACAGACTATGAGTGGTGGTTCCTAAACGTGCAGCAACTTCAGCCACACTATGACCTTTCTCAGTGACTTGTTTTACTGCTTCAATTTTGAATTCTTCAGGGTATCGTTTACTGCTCATAAGCACCTCGTTAATTAGCCATTTTATCTAACTAAAGGGTGTCTACAAAATCGGTGGCTATTCAATCTCCTGCTGAAGCGCCAGCATCTGAAGCTGCCGCTTCTGAAGCTCAAACCCCGGTTCAATCTCCAGCAAGCGAAGCTGCTGCAGAGACTCCAGCTGCTCAATAATTAACTTTCCAGAGTTATACACCCACCATCTTAGGTGGGTTTTCTTGTTTATTGCTAGTTAAGCAACTCGTGAGACGAATCTCACGAATTATAAAGATTTATTTTTTCAGTGAGACGTTAAACCATTGAGGTAGTGATTGCTCTTTCCAAAATAAAGCGGCTTGTGCGATTTCATGGTCTTTTTCGTCTGTAACAGTCCACACAATGCCATGATGAATATTAAAAAAGCTACCGTCTTTTTTTACGCGTGGACCAGTATAATTCATAGCAATGCCATTCTTTTTGACTACATCAAGCAACCAAGCTCGCTCTTTTCGATCTATTTCTGATGCACTAAATCGAGAGTGTAATTGAGTGATTTCATCAAATGAGTAGCCAAAAGACTCTAATGCCGTTAAGTTTGCGTAAATGAATTTAGGATCTATCTCTGTATTATGAGCGAGTAAGCTATAACTTGAGTTCTCATGAACCCAAGTTAAGTGGTTTTGTTGAGTCTCAGGTGTTGGTAAATGTTGACCAGTATATTCTTTGAAGCTTTGGTCAATATATCTAAGTAGCTCATAGTTGTTCATAGATTATGTACTCGTGGATTAATACCTAGAATTTGATTAGGGTCAACAGTCACTTCAATAAGTAGAGACTGATTAGATTCCAGAGTACTATCAAGTAGATCTTCAAGATTAGATAAGTCAACATTTAACTTATTTGACCTCCATCCACACGCTTCGGCTAGCTTACAGTAATCAATTGGCTTAACTTCAGAATGCCAATATTCAGTTGGTATGTCAGGAAGAATAGTATGTAATCCTTGATCTACAATTGAAAACTTTGAATTATTCAAAACAAATAAAGTGATTCCAAGATCGGCGGCTTCGGCTAATGAACCTGCAAATAATTTAAAGCATCCATCGCCTGTAAAAGCAAACACGTTCTTATCCGGTGTTGCGATTTTTGCACCAATTGCAGCACCTAATACATATCCCATCGCCGAACCGCGATATAAGGAATAAAAATCAATGTTGTCATTTGGTCGTTGAGTAACATACTGACGATCTTTATACGCTAAGCATACATCGCTAAAAGCAATTGAGTTTTTTGGCCACCATGTATTGAGACGTTGATAAAAATGCTCCATATGAGTAAAACCTTGATCTGGAGCCGAAATGATCCGGGTATTTAAATTCTCAGGTGCCACAGGTGCAGGTATATTCTCCAAGTTACTCTGATCTGCTAGTAAATCGTGGATGAAAGAATCTAAAGGGTAGTTCAATTGGCTATATTTGCCTTGAGCTCTGTGCTGTAAAGAACCTTGGACTTGGCCATATGCATTTTTGATATTTGTACAATAAAAAGTATGATCTGCTGAGAAATTCTGTAGATTGACAGTGTATTCATCTGGACAAGCACCAAGAACCAAGAGTACGTCTTCTGCTCCAAGTTGATTGAAATGATTATTAGCTAAATCATTACCCCCAAAACCTAGATATCCGTATCCATACTTATTGTTTTCACTAACTGAATTGGCTCCATTCATGCTCCAAATTATATAAGGTTTGAGCTTTTCACTCATTTGAGACAGTAGGTTCTTAGAGTCTGGATACAGATTCATTTCCTCTCCTACTAATACAGTGAGTTTTTTGCCTTTTACAGCATTGAGTAACTTAGCTAAAAAATCGTATTGAGCAGTTTCATCGCTAGATGTAGTTATAGCAATGGGAGCATGAGTCTTTCTTTCATATGCAGTTGCTTGTATAAGCGCTGAATGATTTAAGACGAGTACAACAGGTTTATGCTCTTTTAATGCTAATTCAGCTCTCGCCAATTGTTCATAAATCTCGTTTTCACGATTAAACACAAACACACTATCAGGACATTCAGCATAAAGTTGTTCAATAACATTAGAGCCGAAGATGGATGAATCTTGTAAAGATGCTTGACCATCTAGAGTGGTGTCATAAGCTGGCACTATATAGATGCTTGGGATGTCATGTAATTTAGCATCGCTTAACCCACACATAATAAGTCTTGTTGCTGCTCCAAGGGTCGAGACACTGGCCGCAATTTTCTTATTCGTCAAGTAGTATCCCAATGGTGCAAAACCAGCTGTGTATTCACCGATAGTGAACAAGTTAGCTTCATCTGAAGTAGAATAAGGGGCGATGTGTTTTAAAAAATGTACTACACCTCCTCCTGTAATACCGAAAAATTGAGTAACTTCGAGCTTTTTAAAAAAGTTAAATAAAACTTCATAACCATTTGTTTCTTTATTGAAAGATTTCAAATGCATCTTGACCTCGGCTCTTTAGTTTTCATTAATTATTACTTAATGCAAGAAACGTGCTTTTTTTGGCTTAAATAATAATAAATAATTGAATTATTGAATAAAATAATTGTTAACTATTTTTTTTGTAAAGAGGGGAATCTTCCCCCCTGCACTAATTAATCAATATTTAAGATATATTAACTTCTAATATTTAAAGAAATATGAATTTATTACACGAAGAGTTTGGTCGGATAGTTTTTTAGACAGCTTAATTCAAAGATATAATCTTCTTTTTAGAAAAAAGAAAGTTATCCATAGGAGCTTAAAACCTTCTGATTCATGCCACCACCTGTTTTAATTCATCGGCAAGATCACTGAGCATCACAATCAGATCCTCACTATAGTCTTTAGGTGCATATTGGACGTACTGACGCATTTCCTCGTTGTACCAGTACAAGTTTCCATCCATTACATGTCCATACGCCTTGAAATCGGGCAAGTAGCAATTGGCATCCTTAGCTGTGGTGCAGACCTTACTCAGGATCAGCTCAGCAAATCCTTGACTGCCCACACGTTGAATTAAACTCATGCTTATTCTCCTAAGTTACCCTGAAACCCCACGGCCCGCAGGTAATCTGCTCATTGAATGACTTGATTTGAGTCTTTTAGTTTTTCAGTCATGCGTAATAAAATTATTTTTGCGTCTCACCAATCTCTGCATAATGCGACGCGAAGTTGTCATCAACACAGATTTTGCTTGCAAATATAATATAAAGAACATTGGATTCAAGTAATTCCTATACACCTATCTAAAAGTTGTATTTAAAAATCACATAGAACCAATGCTTATCCTGAGCTCACGGGCAAGTAACAACCCTCTTTTCATGAAATTATATGCAACAATGCTGACATTGGAATTAACTTTCCATTTAGCTAAAACAACTCAAAATCTCTTGCAAAGCTCTATACTAAATTATTGATTTTTATCAGTACCACATGCACCATAGTTATGAACCGTACCGGGTTTGTCGGAGAGTCAATATTCTGAGAGACTATCCCTATGACAAAATTAAAATACACCCCTGAAATCAGAGAAAGAGCGGTTCAACTTGTGATTGAATCTGAAAAAGATTATCCATCGAATTGGGCTGCAATCACAGCTATTGCACCTAAGATTGGTTGTACTCCTGAAACATTGCGTGTTTGGCATCAGAAGCATTTGAATCAACAGAATCCAGTCAAAGTACAGCAGCTTTCAGACCAGGAACGCATTAAACAACTTGAACGCGAAAATAAAGAACT
>NZ_JCAKMX010000033.1:0-24641 GCF_059515825.1 Acinetobacter sp. CY17 | reverse complement strand
AAAAAATGATCTTCTTTTTGATTAATATTTGCACTCCATATTTCTTGACATTCGTGCATAATCTGCGGATGAAATACATCGATTCAAACAAGCTTTCTGATCCTCAGTTCAAGCGATACACGGGCATCTCATGGTCAACCTTCTATTTGATGGTTGTGCAATTGCAGAAGCATGTCCCTGCCAAAGGCAGACCACCCAAGTTAAGCCTGGAGGATCAGGTTCTGCTCTGTTTGAGCTATTGGCGGGAAAATACCGAACCTTATTTCACGTTGCGACGAGTTACGGGGTTTCAGAGCCCACAGCCTCAAGAATTGTCCGTCATGTTGAAGACTGCCTGATTCGGTCCAATCTTTTTAATTTACCTAAAGATTTACCCGAGGGCAAAGGCATAGACTGGAATGTGGTGATCGTGGATGCCACAGAAATTCCAATCCAAAGGCCTAAAAAAACAGAAGAAAAGCTATAGCGGCAAGAAAAAGACCCATACCTTTAAAGTACAGGCCATGATTCACTACAAGACTCAGCAAATTCTGAGTTTATGTACCAGTCGTGGTGCTGTACATGATTTCGAGCTCTTCAAACGCAATTTAAACCAGATTCCTTCAGGAGCCTTTGTTCTTGCAGATAAAGGTTATCAGGGGATTTATACTTTGTATCCCAATAGCCTGTTGCCCTTAAAAGCCAAAAGACGCTGTAAATTGGATCCTGAACTAAAAATCTATAATCAGGAAATCAATAAAAGAAGAATAGCAATTGAGCATGTATTTGGCAGCCTGAAAACCTTCAAGATCCTTGCGGAACGTTATCGCAATAGAGCTAAAAGACTTGGTTTGAGATTCAATCTAATTGCTGGAATTTATAACTTGGAGCTGAGTAAAAAATGATTTATGAAAGAGGTCTATTAAAAGCTTTATATAGTGGTCTTTCAATTAAAATACTGATTTTAATGAAAGGCCACTATTTTTTTGATGATAAAATAGCCTAAGAATTATTTATAATATATTTTTAAAAGCCTATAATTTAATCTTTGATTCAATCTAAATGGACAAAGAGATAATGACACCTGCTTGTAAAATTTTAAAGGCCAAGAAGATTGACTATTCTATTCATGAATATGAGCATGATCCAAATACCAAAAGCTTTGGACTAGAAGCCGCAGAAAAACTAGGTCTGTCCGTCCATGAAGTTTTTAAAACATTGCTAGTAACCGATGATAAATTTTTTTTTGTTGCGGTACTTCCTGTTGAGCATCAGCTTAACCTCAAAAAAATAGCAACAGCTGTAGGTGCTAAAAAATTGCACATGGCAGACCCTAAAGATGCAGAACGTCTGACAGGATATTTAGTTGGGGGGATTAGTCCTGTAGGACAGAAAAAAAGATTAAAAACAGTGGTAGATGCTAGTGCTCAACCATTATCTAAAATGTATGTCAGTGGGGGGAAGCGTGGTTTGGATATTGGTTTGCAACCTCAAGATTTAGTAGAAGTTTTAGCGGCTCAATTTTTTGACATTATTGATGAATGATGTGCTTGAACCCTAGATCACAATCACTGCATTTTTTAAAGATAATCAAGCCAAGCCCTATATGAATAGAGCTGGCGCTGACTTTATTGCGATGAACTTTCTTCTACTGAATGAGCAGATGATGCAGGCATGCTCTGTTGGGTGCTTACTTTGGGTTCACGGTTAGGCATATAATCAGGTTCAATTGACATAGCTAAGTATAAGAAAGTAAAAAAGATGGTTGTTATTCCCGCCACAATCACAACAAATTTCCATCCCAAAGCACTTGATTCAATTTCATCTGAGGAAGGTTTATTTTGCATAGCACGCCTAGAACATAAAAATAAAAAAGGTCATCTTTCATTATAAGAGTGATAGGATTTCTTTTTAATATATTTGACTTAAAAAAAGCCGCTTAAAGCGGCTTTTCTTTAACTATTTTTACGTTGTTGCATGACCTTGTTGAGCATCATACGTGGTAATGTAAACCAAGCTAAGATCAGCACTAAACAGCAGACTGCAAATGCCGTCATATGGTACATTTCAAATAAAATACGTGAACCTTCAAGCACAATGAAGTAACTAAACATCATTAACATCGACATTGCTGAAGCAACTGTTCCCTTAGAAACATCAGAGGACATCATCGCTAAACGGTAAAGTACAGAAAAACAAATACCCTCACCAAAACTCATTACTGTCATACCAATGATCAAGCACCAAAGGAAATAATCAGCTAGGAATAAACCAGCAATGATGATCAATGCACCCACTAACATCATAGGTAGACCAAAATGCACGGTTTGACCCAAAGGATAACGATCAACAATTTTAACTAAAACTACGCTTCCTAGAATCAGAGCGCCAAGTACGGGAATTTGTGCTAAACCATACTGGGTACTGCTAAGACCTAAATATTCCACCAGCATCACAGGGGAAAGTGCAATCCAAAGCATAATAGGCAGGCATGCTAGGGGTAAAGCACTGGTCATAATCAAAAATTGTTTATTAGAAAATACTTTTTTAAAGTCATGCCAGATGGTATTCATCGGCTGCTTGATTAATTTTTCAGGCTGATCTTGTGGCATGGCAACTTTTAAGCCCAGTGCACCAAGGAGTGCTAAAACCGCAATTCCGACAAATCCCCAATGCCAAGAGACATGATCAATTAAAAATGCACCGATAATAGGGCCAAGTAGGGGAGCAAATAAAGTCATATTGCCCATAATCGCCATGACTTTGACTGCACTACGTTCTTCAAAATTTTCTTGAATGGCGGCATAACCCACGGCGCTAATGACAGTCAGTCCCATACCTTGTAAGAAACGAAGACCTAGAAAGCTTTGGATATTCTGTGTCAATAAAATCAACAAACAAGTCACAGTAAAGAAAAGAGCACCACCAACAAGCACTTTTTTACGCCCAATGCGGTCAGATAAAGGACCCATCAGCCAGGCAATACATCCGCCACCTAATAAATAAAATGACATTGAGGAAGGCGCCCAGCTGCTACTGACGTTAAAATCACGTGTTACACCAAGCATTGCGGGTTGTACTAAGTCGTTACCGAGGTAAACTGCAAATTCGAATAAAACTAGAGCTAATGGGAACAGCATAGTGGCCCATATAAGCTTAGAAATAGGAGAGCTAGACATTATTTTCAACATAAATAAAAAATAAAACCAAATGCTCAAAGCAGCATTTGGTTTTATTTAAAGGGAGATTTAATGAAACTTTAGTCAATCGACTAAATTAAAACTTCATAAAAAAATACACCTACGACAAAGCGTAGGTGATAATGTGCCTAGTTTAACATAAAGAGGGAATAAGAGGAAATGCGCGCTCAGTGGAAATATTCTCCTATTTATCACCAAATCCTTTTAGTTTAATCCCAGTTCCTTTCTATATTTAGGCACCAGCATATGTCCAGCCTTGGCCAATCTGGTAATAAATGGAATATTAATCATACCAATAATAGGTAAATACACGACACCCTTTTGACTGCCTAAGGTAACTGCCATCATAGGATTATTGGTTTTAGCTTGGTAATGTTTAATAGCAGCAGAGCTTGCTTGAAGCAGATGACGAATATTATGGGCTGCCACGGGAATTTGGCCATTGATGTGCCAAGCCATCTTATTTTCATCAAGATCGGTAATATCACCTAAGGCAAAAAGATGAGCGTGACCTTTGACTTGCAGGGTCGAATCAACTTGAATTTGCTGCCTTGCATTGAGTACGTGACCAAAATTAGCATGCATAAATTGAGTATTAGGACGACCACCCGTACACCAAATGATTAGGTCATAATCAAGCAGTTCTCCATCAGATAATTCAGCCCGCCCACAGCCATTTAAAACATGTATAGGCAGATGACTGGCATTCATCAGGCGTGTATTGGTTTTAATTTTTACTCCACGGCGAGATAAGTCCTGCTCAGCATAGCGACTCACTTTGGCTGCCGTACCGCTGAGTAAACGTGGCCCAGCTTCTATAATAGTCAGATGTTTATCTGGATACTGCTCATTGATTTCTCCAGCCACTTCAACCCCAACTGGCCCGCCACCAATTAAAACAATACGTTGCGCATGTTTTACCTTATTGGCAAAATCTTGGTAAAAAGCTAAGCGTTGTGCTTTGGTCTGTTGTTGTCCTCGCACAAGAGCGTTACTAAACTGACTGCCTGTGGCAAGTACTGTCACATCAGATTGCAATCGAATGTTCTGACCATCAATTCCTGCTACGATTGCACTTAAATCTGGCTCGAGCTGCACGAGACGTCCCTGAATATGTTTCACTTCTGGTAAGGCTTGTGTAAAAGGAATGATGGCACGTTCTGCAAAATCCGGCTGAATCATACTGCGTGGTGTTGCCATAGGAATTTCAAAATATTGATTGCTGTCTACTAAGGTGACAGCAAATTCTTGGCAGAGCTGTTTAGCTAAGAATGTACCTGCCATGCCCCCACCATAAATCGTAATCGTTTTCAAATGAACTATATCCTATGATTTGATCAAGATGATCATTACTAATTTTACGTACTTTGAGCGCAACTCATGTTTGATAGACATTGAATTAGTAGTCGGTATGCTGTGACAGTCTTACTGCGCAAGTCAAAATAGAAGTTTTAAACAAGGATTGAGAGTGATCAGAGGCGGGCAGATTATCGAGCGCCTGATAGAAAGTACATGCATTGGCTAAAATTTTAGCAATTAGAGCATAGCTTTGATAACGCTGTAGATCTCGATGTGTAATCCTTGGTAAACGTCGCAAATTCATATTGTCATATATATCTGCGTATTTGACATAGCAGGCCAGTGGATGAGAGAGTGTGCGCTTGAGAACGTCAAAACGTGATTCACCCTGTTGCTTACTCAGTGCAATAATGGCATGAAGTTGGAGCGCATTTAGACCAAGATGATGCAGATCCAACAGACCTACCCGAGTATCTTCAAGTGTATCGTGCAAAATAGCCACAACTTTAGCATCTAAGCTCTTAACCTGATTCATGACACGCATGGGATGTCGTATATAGGGTTGCCCCGCTTTATCTCTTTGTCCCTGATGTGCCTGATCAGCAAATAAAATAGCTCGATTTAAGAGAGGCTCATGATGCATAGACATTTTAAATGGGGGCTTTATGGCAGATGATGATTGGTATCGAATATAAAATGCTTGAGGTGATCGAATCAAGTTGCAAGTAGTTGCCCAATTTCTAGGCGACTATATCCTCTTTCTTTTAAGACCAAAATGATCGCTGTTCTATAATCATTACAGCGAGATGTTTGATACTTTGTAATGAGCTGAGCTTCTGAATTCAGTTCTAGGGTACTTTTGTGAGTTAAAACTTGGGTAGAAATTGTGTCAAAGAGATTGAGCTTAAACATATAGGTACGATTCATCCTTATTGTAGCGGCCCGACTACAACAAAAACCTGCCTAAGCTAAGCTAGACACCCTCAGGCGCAAGAATTACAGATTTAGGGGAATTTTGCAAGCTAAGCAAGTCTAAGAACATATAGATTTAGCCGATCTACTACTATACAAACAGCCCAGAATTGGATCTGGGCTAAGTATGACTTTGAGATGCGCTACTTAAGGCAACCTAAATGCTTTTTTGATTGACACGCTTTGAGAGCTCTTCCGCACTTTCTACACGTTCAGAATAACGATCAGTAAGATAAGCGGATTGCCCTCTGGTTAACAGCGTAAATTTATACAGTTCTTCCATGACATCTACGATTCTATTGTAATAGGAAGAAGGCTTCATACGACCATCCTCCTCAAACTCAAGAAATGCTTTAGGCACTGAGGACTGATTTGGTATCGTAATCATACGCATCCAACGCCCTAAAATACGCAACTGATTGACAGCATTAAAGGACTGAGAGCCGCCACATACTTGCATGACCGCTAAGGTTTTACCTTGGGTTGCACGGATTGCACCCGCTGCTAATGGAATCCAATCAATCTGTGCTTTTAAAATTGAACTCATGGCACCATGACGCTCGGGAGAGCACCACACCATGCCTTCAGACCACGCTAAGAGTTCATGGAGTTCTTTCACCTTTGGATGTTGCATATCCCCATCTTCAGGCAGAGGTAAGCCTTTTGGATGGAAGATTTTTACTTCCGCACCAAAATATTCAAGGATTCGCCCCGCTTCTTGAACGGCTAAACGACTATATGAGCGATCGCGATTTGAGCCATATAGCAGTAATATTCTGGGTGGATGTTCAAGCTTTTTTGCCTGAACTTTTTCTAAAGTCGGTTTTTCTAAAAGACCAAGATCAATATTGGGTAAGTTCATTCGAGTCATGCCTCTTTAAACACTTTTTTTCTCAGCCAAAGCGATACGGTCACTAAGGCAATCAATACGGGCACTTCAACCAATGGGCCAATCACGGTGGTGAAAGCGACAGGTGATGCTAATCCAAACGTAGCAATGGCAACGGCAAGTGCTAATTCAAAGTTGTTACCTGCTGCAGTAAATGAAATCGCCGTGGTTTTTGGGTAGTCATTGCCCATCCACTTACTCATAAAGAAGCTAATAAAGAACATTGCAACAAAGTAAATGGTCAAAGGAATTGCGATCCGAAGCACATCTAGAGGAAGGCTAACCACCTCGCCACCTTTCAGACTAAACATTGCGACAATCGTAAATAGCAGCGCAATGAGACTCAGGGGGCTAATTTTTGGGATGAATGTATCTTGATACCACTGCAAACCTTTTTGTTTGACGAGAATCAGTCGAGTTAAAAAACCAAGTAAGAACGGAATCCCGAGATAAATCAGTACCGCTTGGGTGATTGTCCAAAAGCTCACATCAATGATTTGTGCTTCTACCCCAAAAAATGGCGGTAATAAGGTCAAAAACAACCACGCATAGGTACTAAAGAATAAAATCTGGAAGATACTGTTAAACGCGACTAAGGCCGCCACATACTGATTATCACCACATGCTAAGTTATTCCACACCAAAACCATTGCAATACATCGTGCTAGACCAATCAGAATCAGACCAGTCATATATTCAGGATAGGATTGTAAAAAAATAATCGCCAAAGCAAACATTAAGCAAGGTGCGATGAGCCAGTTTTGAACCAAAGATAATGTCAGGGTTCGCTTGTCTTGAAAGACTTTAGGCAGAGTCGCATAGTCTACTTTAGCAAGTGGTGGATACATCATCAGAATAAGACCGATCGCAATCGGGATGTTCACTGAATTTATGCTGAATTGATCAAGTACCACAGAGGTTTGAGGGAAAAATACGCCTATGCCTACGCCTAATGCCATGGCAATAAAAATCCACAGCGTTAAATTTCGGTCTAAAAATGAGAGTTTAGAGGTAGACATGCTATTACTCGCATTGCATAGCGATCGTGATGTTACTGGTAGGGGCATTCATAACTTCATCCTTTAACACATGAAGGATAGACGTTGCCCACTCGGGTAAATCAGGATTTAAACGGTAGTACACCCATTGTCCTTTACGTTCATCTAACAAAATCAGATGGGTACGCAATAAAGCCAAATGGCGCGAAATTTTAGGCTGACTCAGGTGTAATATTTCTGTGATTTCACAGACGCACACGTTTTGTCTTTCTAAAATGATTTTTAAAATATCCAAACGGGTCGGATCTGAGAGGCATTTAAAGAAATCGGATTGATTCATCATCTACACTCATAAATATGCTCTTGCGAATATACGTATATCCATATATAAATGCAATATGATTCAGCTCTGAGTAAATATCATGTCATCAAACGTTAAGATTTATCACAACCCTGCATGTGGAACTTCAAGAAATACATTAGCGCTTATTCGAAATACAGGGACAGAACCTGAAATTATTGAATATCTTGTTAATCCTCCAAGCAAAAGTGAATTGGTTGATTTAATTGAAAAATCGGGGCTTTCTGTACGTGATACGATTCGTAAAAATGTAGAACCTTTTGAAACGCTTCAATTAGATCAGCAACATTGGACAGATGAGCAGCTTATTCAGTTTATGCTTGAATATCCGATTTTAATTAATCGTCCATTTGTGGTAACTGACTTAGGCGTAAGACTGTGCCGACCATCTGAACTTGTATTAGATATTTTGTCTGCACCTCAGCTTGGTGCTTTTACTAAAGAAGATGGTGAACTAATCATTGATCAAGACGGTAAGCGAATCCAGTCAAAATAATGGGTTTTCAAACATCTAATAGCTGGAGGTGCAAGGACGATCTGTGATCAAAGCTCGACTGGATGTCGAGCTTTATGATTTCAACATCGATAAAATGAAGATCGCTAACTCAAGATTGCGCTCTTTACTCAATACAGAGCAGGGGCGTTAGCGGAAACAGTGTTTTAAAATTTCCACTGCACCGATACGGAAGCATTTAAAGGCTCAGCTGGCTGAATCCATAAATCGTTATAGCTTGCTGTGTAATACCTTTCATCAAATAAGTTGTTGAGATTAAATTGATAGTAAAGTTGCTCTGAAGGCGCATAGTAGGCATTTAAATTCACAACTGTATAGCTGGGTAAGTCAAAGCCATTGTCACTTGGATTAGCACTACGATCACCAACGTACATGGCTGTCGCACCTACACCTAATTGATCGGCATTGGCTAGATACCATTGGTAATTTGCACTGATCGAACCACTATGCTGAGGCACGTTACTTAAACGTAGGCCTTTGGCCAGTGTATGATCTTTTTCAACCTGTGCATCGGTATAGCTATAATTGGCGCGTACAGAAAATTGATCGCTAATATCAGTTTGAAGATCAAGCTCAATGCCTTGGCTCGAAACCTCAGCTGCAGTCACCTGATAATTGCTATCTAGCGGGTCTGTCGTGAGTACATTCTCTTTGTCCATTTTAAAAACCGTAACACTGACTAAGCTCTGAGGGTTGAGTTGGAATTTGGTTCCTAGCTCATAACTTTTCCCTTTCTCAGGATCAAACAATTGATTGTTACGATCGGTACCACTATTTAATGCAAAGGAATGTCCATAGTTGACATACCATGACCATGTATCATTGACACGGTAATTAAGACCAAAACGAGGGCTGGTCTGTTGGATGTCACGTTGACTTTTCGTGTTTGCAACTTTATTTTGCAAATCTTGTGTCACATGGTCAAAACGTGCACCAAATAAAATACTCCATTGATCATTTAAAAACATTTGATCTTGAATATTGAACGCAAAATAGTGTTGTTTCTCTTCTAGATTAGAAAAAAGTGGCAGTTCAGGTAAATATTGCCCATATACAGGATGATAAATATCAATGCTATTTGGTGAGCTCTCACTATGGTTACGTCGTAATTGCAATGCACGGTAATTGAGCTGACCGACTTCAGTGCTTAGCAGAAGTTCGTGTTTTGCCCAATCGTGTTGGAGGTTACCCAGTAACTCAGTTTGAAACAGGACATCATCACTTTTCGTATCGCGGTAACGTTTTTGACGTTCTAGAGTACGTCCATCACTTTGAATTTTACGAGGTTCATTCGAAAAACCTTTTAATTGAGTATCTTTGAAACTCAGAGCATTTTGCATTTTCCATGCATCGTTAAACTCATGGGCTAGACGGAATTGATAAAAATGATCCTTTTGAGTGAGTTCGTCATTGGGTTCACCCGTAAAAGTCTCAGGATTCATCACAAATTGCTGTTGATAGCTGCTGACCCCACGGTCAAATATCCCAATTTGTTGAGTAAATTCACTATCAAAATCG
Source organism: Acinetobacter sp. CY17 (assembly GCF_059515825.1). Classification (NCBI taxonomy): domain Bacteria; kingdom Pseudomonadati; phylum Pseudomonadota; class Gammaproteobacteria; order Moraxellales; family Moraxellaceae; genus Acinetobacter; species Acinetobacter sp. CY17. The sequence goes on along the minus strand of NZ_JCAKMX010000033.1, from coordinate 14,911 downwards.
AATTGGGTTTGATCTGATATTTTCCATGTCAGTTGAGGTGAGAAGAACCAACGTTCACTGTGAACATGATCACGGAAACTTTGATTATCTTCACGGGCTATGGCAATACGATAAGCCACCTGATCATTAATCGGCGCTGTGTGCTCAAAGCTAGCGCGATATTTTTCAAGACTATTGGCTCTGAGGTAAATGTCTGAAGATTCTACCCATTGTGGTTTTTTTGTATTGATGTTGAGTAAACCACCAGTTTCACCGCGTCCATACAATGCTGCCATCGGACCTTTTAAAAAATCCAAAGACTCAATATTCACGATGTCGCGCTGTGCGCTTAAACCACGATTGACACTGAGTCCATTACGAATGGTTTGTGAGCCAAAATTTGGATCTGTGCTAAAACCACGAAATGAAAAGTTTTCCCAAAAGCCACCAAAGTTGCTTTGATGATAGACACCACTAACTTGACCTAAAGCATCATCAATACGTTGTATATCTTGTTGTTGGATCAGTTCTTGAGATAACAAACTACGGTTAAAAGGCACATCGAGAATGTCATGAGAAAACTTGGTGATTGCAGTACTGCGTTGATTTGACTCAGTCTCATGTTGTGCTTGCAGCTGAATAGTTTGTAATACATTGACTGAATTTTCTGCCCAAACCAATGAAGAACATAAACAAAGCCCAAAGCTAGATGAAAACAAAGAAAATTTGTGAAGCATGATAGAATTTCATAAATGTTATGTAATAACATAACATTTTAAGGATTTTTGAGTTCTTGTCAGCAATTATTTTGCGTTAAGTACTGAATAAATGTCTTTGTAATTGCAGCTATAAGGACATGATGCATGTTTCGATGGGATGTGATTGCTTAAAAATAGCAACTCTATGCCATTTGTCAGTTATCTGACGGGGTGAGTTGTATACTGTTGATTAAATAAAAGAGTTCCGTGTGAGTATAAATAAACAGAAGCGACCTTCTATGGTCACGTCATCTCGTGACTATGTGCTAGATGCCAGTGCGATCATTGCGGGGTATGGCAACAAAACCATTCTCAAGCAGCTAGATTTACATATCCAAGCGGGTGAAATTTATGCGTTGCTGGGTGCGAATGGTGCAGGTAAGACCACAACGCTGAGCTTATTTCTAGGCTTCCTTGCACCCCTTGCTGGTCGAGTTCGTGTCCAAGGGTTTGACCCAATAACACAAGCTGCCCAAGCACGTAGAAATATTGCCTATATTCCTGAGAATGTAGCGCTGTATGAACATTTGAGTGCGCGAGAAAACGTGGCTTACTTATTGGATTTGGCAAATCAAGATGTTAATCCAGCACATATTACGCAAGCATTATCAGCAGCCGGCTTAGCACAAGACGCTTTCGATCGTCGTGTGAGTGGATTCTCTAAAGGCATGCGCCAAAAGGTTGCAATTGCTTTAGCTTTGGCACGTAAAGTACCAGCTTTACTATTAGATGAGCCTACTTCAGGACTCGACCCTCAAGCCACGACGGAATTTAACCGTTTGTTGGGTTTATTACGTAAACAAGGCGTGGCTATTTTAATGGTGACACACGATTTACTGAGTGCCGCCGACATCGCTGATCGTATTGGTTTCTTAAATGAAGGGCATTTAGTGGAGGAGGTTGCTGCCACAGGTATTGATCGCTTTGATGTACGTACACTGCATCGACGTTATGCAGGGCAATCACTATGAGTGTTGTACAACGGATTGCCCGAGAAGAATGGCGCTATCTTTTTCGAAATCGCGTCGCTGTTTTGGGCGCTTTATTACTGATGGTTTTGATGTTGGTCGCCACATTTACTGCATGGGAACATCAAAATCAGACCAATGCTGAGCGTGAGCATTATCAGGCACAAGCTAATCATGAATTTGAAGCTCAACCAGATCGCCATCCGCATCGCATGGTACATTACGGCCATTTCGTATTTCGCCCTCTGAACCCCTTAGCTGCATTTGACCCAGGTATTGATTCTTATACGGGTAATACCTTGTTCTTAGAAGGACATCGACAAAATAGTGCAAACTTTGGTGATGTGCGGCAATCCTCTTTACTGCTACGTTTTGGGCAGTTGAGCCCAGCCTTTGTACTACAAGTCCTAGCACCCTTGCTATTAATTTTTGTTGGGTATTCGGGAGTAGTACGTGAGCGTGAGTCAGGTACCTTACGGGTTCTATTGGCACAAGGTGTAAGCAGTCAACAATTCGTTATGGGTAAGTTACTTGCCCTTAGTGCTTTTGCAGGGCTGATATTTTTACCCGCACTTTTGGCATTAGGATGGATGGCAATCAGTGGGCAGGCTGTTTGGTCATATACTTTGTGGTTGTCAGCCGCTTATATCATCTGGCTGATGCTGTGGAGCCTGGCCATTGTCTTGCTGTCGAGTATATTTACGCGAAGTCGTGATGTATTGGTTGCTCTGATGGCTGTTTGGGCTGTGATGGTGATTCTATTACCACGTTGGATTCCTGATAGGGTAACTACGGCAATTGAGCTTCCAACGCGTATGGAGAATGAAATTCATGCGCAGCGTGAATATCGGGCATTAGGTGATGGACATAATCCGAATGATCCTAAGTTTATCGCGTTTCGGGATCAAGTACTTAAGCAATATGGTGTGACACGTATTGAAGATTTGCCAGTGAATTTTAAAGGCTTAGTGGGTATGGAAAGCGAACGTCAATCTACCGAGCTCTTTAATCGTTATGCAACACTTACGCTTGATTTACAAGCTGAACAAAATCAAATGGTTGAGCGGTTTGGCTGGCTTAGCCCAACCTTGGCATTGCGACGTGTTTCAATGAGCGCATCAGGTACGGATTTAGATCATTTCCGCCGCTTTTTACAGCAAGGAGAGCAGTATCGATACGAATTGATTCAAGGCCTGAATCGATTACAGGTTGAGGAGCTAACTTATGCTGATGACACCAACAAGGATAAAGACAACCGTATTGACCATAAGCACTGGCAGGCCTTTCCAGCATTTGAGTTTAAACCAAGAACAACGGCTGAAACTTGGCAGCACATTATGCCAGCGGGAGGAACTTTGCTGTTATGGCTGGTGATGCTCACGCTCGCCACGTACTTACAAGCCACTAGATTAGGGAGAATGGTACGATGAGTTGGTTAAGCCATGAATGGCGTTTGTTACGACGATCATCACTTTCTATGGTTGCTATAGTTTTGTTATTGGTATTAACAAGCATGGCAGTGTGGTCAGGTTTACAGGAAGTTGAACGACAGCATCAGAAAATCCAACACTTAGCTGTACTTCATGAACAGGATGTAGCTGAAATTGCAGCGCAATATGCTGATAAGGGAGATGTGGGTTATCCAGCTTACTATACATTCCATTATACTTGGGATGAGCCATCGGATACTGCATTCCTAGCACTAGGGTTACGCGATGCTGCGCCCTATGTATTGCGGGTTCGCGCTTTAGGATTGCAAGCACAATTATATGAAGGTGAGGTATTCAATCCTGAATTGGCCTTATCGGGACGCTTTGATTTCGCCTTTGTGGTCATCTATCTTGTGCCATTATTTGTGATTGTGTTGTTACATGACTTAATTTCTTTAGAGCGGCAGTCGGGTCGATTTGGTTTGTTGCTCTCATTGTCCAATGGCACTCGAATTTGGCAACGCCGTGTCGCACTGCGTTATGGGCTACTGTTAAGTTGCTTACTCGTACCGATGCTCGTTGGTGCCGCTGTTGCTGGAGTGACATTTACAACCACGGCCATGGTGGCATTTATTGTCGCTAGTTATCTGGCATTTTGGGTTGGGCTTAGCTTGATTGTGGTTACGTGTGGTTGGCGATCAGCCACCAATGCGACTGCTTTGATGGGCGTGTGGGTGATGTTGACTTTGGTGCTCCCAACTTTGGCTAATGTTGCATTAGTACGCAGCATTCCTGTCAATCAAGGGGTGGATTTAATGTTAGCACAGCGCCAACTTGTACATAGTGCCTGGGAAATTCCACGTCAACAGACAATGCAACGCTTTATTGCAAATTATCCAGCATGGAAAGATACAGCCCCTTTGGGCAAAGGCTTCCAATGGAAATGGTACTTTGCCTTTCATCAGTTAGGGGATGATGATGTGACCGAGCAAGCTCAACAATACCGTGATGGTTTATTAAAGCGTCAGGCATGGACAAATCGTATTGGATGGATATTACCAAGTGTGGGTTCACAAGCAGCTTTACATCAATTCGCGAGAACCGATTTGCCGGCACAGTTGCGCTATCAAGACCAAGTCGCGGATTATCACCAACAGGTGCGCATGTACTACTATCCTTATTTGTTCAATGAGTTGAAATTTAGTTCGGCTGCCTTCGACGCACGACCTATATTTGAACCAAAGCCACATACTGCTGAAGTAATACGTCTTCATACTTGGATCATGCTGATTTTATGTTGGCTTATTGCGGGATGGGGCATACATCGTATCCGTCGTCATTAATTTCAAATTCTAAATAAACAGAGTGAATGTACAACCATAATGGGAGCCTAGACTCCCATTTTGAGTCAAGCATTTTATATGTACATCAAATACAAAATATATTCCAAAGTGAATATTTCTCATCTTTAATTGAATTTATATCGTTTTACTCATGTTTTGATTCACGTTTAAATAGCCTCATACAGAAATTAGCTTTTTATAAAATTTTTAGGTGGCAATCTCCATGAGTACAGCATTTGAGTGTTCAATTAAACGTATCCGTTTTGATGAAAACTATACACCAGCAGACAGCACCCGTTTAACCACAAACTTTGCCAACTTGGCACGTGGTGAAAGCCGTCAAGAAAATTTGCGCCGTACCCTTGCGATGATCAACAACCGTTTTAATAGCTTGGCGACCGTTGATAACCCTAAAGGTGATCGTTATTCACTGGAGATTGATATTATTTCTGCGGAAATTGATATCGAAGGCAATGGCCAAACCTTTCCATTTATTGAAACCCTCAAAAGCACCATCATCGACCATCACACGGGTGAGCGTATTGAAGGCATGATTGGCAATAGCTTCTCATCTTATGTACGTGATTACGATTTCAGCGTGGTGTTGCCTCAACTTGGTTGTGGGGTGGGCGAAAAACCTGAAGATTTTGGTAATCTACATGGCAAGCTTTATCAACATTTAGTCAATTCAGCAGTATTTAAAGCAGAATTCAATAAAGAACCCGTGATTTGCTTAAGCGTTTCAACTTCTAAAACCTACTACCGTACAGCCAATGTACATCCTATTTTAGGTGTGGAATACACCAACGATGAATATTCACGTACCGATGAATATTTTGCCAAAATGGGCTTACGTGTGCGTTATTTCAAACCAGAAGGCGGTAATGCACCACTCGCATTCTATTTCGCTGGTGATTTAGTCCGTGATTACACTGATTTCGAATTGATCAGTGCCATTGCGACGATGGAAAGTTTCCAACGCATCTATCGTCCTGAGATTTACAACACCAACTCTCCTGCAGGTGTTGTATATCAACCAAGTTTGAACTATGCAGATTATTCACTAACGCGTGTGGTGTATGACCGTGTGGAGCGTGGTGAGTTGGCCGTTAAACAAGGTAAATGGACTGAAGAAAACTTTATCAAACCTTATAAACAGATTCTTGATGAATGGGCGGCCAACTTTAATGTTGAAAAAGACCAAGCTGCTTAACCACCCAAATTAGAAATCAATTTTAGAAAGAAGATTAGACATGGCGCTTACACAACCAAAATTACTCCTTCCAACCTCTACAGCAGGTAGTTTACCCAAACCGTCTTGGTTGGCTGAACCTGAAAAATTATGGTCAGCATGGAAACTAGAAGGTGAAGAATTATTAGAAGCAAAACGTGATGCTCTAAAGTTATCATTACATGAACAAGTCACTGCGGGTATCGATATTGTCAGTGATGGTGAACAAACCCGTCAGCATTTCGTGACTACATTTATTGAGCATCTTGAAGGTGTGGATTTCGAAAAGCGTGAAACCATGCGTATTCGTAATCGTTATGATGCAAGTGTACCTTCGGTTGTGGGTGAAGTTTCACGTAAACAAGCCGTGTTTGTTGAAGATGCGAAGTTCTTACGTAGCCAAACCAATCAGCCTATTAAATGGGCACTGCCTGGCCCGATGACTATGATTGATACTTTATTTGATGGTCACTACAAGAGCCGTGAAAAATTGGCTTGGGAATTTGCCAAAATTCTAAACCAAGAAGCGCTCGAGCTAGAAGCGGCAGGTGTTGACATTATCCAGTTTGATGAACCTGCGTTTAACGTCTTCTTTGATGAAGTAAACGATTGGGGTATTCCGACTCTAGAGCGTGCGCTTGAAGGTCTGAAGTGTGAAACAGCCGTGCATATTTGTTATGGCTATGGCATTAAAGCCAATACCGATTGGAAACAGACTTTAGGTAATGAATGGCGTCAATACGAAGAGTCATTCCCGAAACTACAACAATCTAAGCTCGATATTATTTCGCTTGAATGCCAAAACTCACGTGTACCAATGGATTTAATCGAATTGATTCGTGGTAAGAAAGTGATGGTGGGTGCCATTGATGTGGCGACCAGTCAAGTGGAAACGGCTGAAGAAGTGGCAAATACACTACGTAAAGCCTTGCAATTTGTGGATGCAGATAAACTTTATCCATCAACCAACTGTGGGATGACCCCGCTTTCTCGCCAAGTAGCACGTGGCAAGCTGGAAGCATTGAGTGCAGGCGCTGCGATTGTGCGTCAAGAGCTTGGGGCCTAACACTAAAGGCGACTAGAGCATGGCGTGTGATTCATAGATCATGTGCCAATGCTTGAATCGAAGCATAAAGCTGATGATATACATTTGAGATGAAAGAGATGATTGAAGCAACAGACTTTAGAAATGCAATGTCTTTACTTACCACAGCAGTGAACGTCATTACCACTGCGAGTGAAGCAGGCATGCATGGATTTACCGCATCGGCTGTATGTAGCGTGACCGATACCCCGCCAACCTTATTGGTCTGTATGAATCAATCCTCTCGTTCACATGCCCATTTTGTTGAGAATCAGGTCTTGGCTGTAAACGTACTGAGTACTCAGCATGAGCAGATCTCAAATGCATTTGCGTCGAGTAAATTCAGTTCTGAAGAGCGCTTTCAATTAGGCGAGTGGGGCAGTTTAGAGACAGGCTCACCGATTTTACAAGATGCTCTGGTCAGTTTTGACTGTGAAATTCAGGACATTCAGCACGTCGGTACACACAGTATTTTCATGTGTCGTGTGCTTCAAGTTCAACAAAGCGATCAAGAAGAAAGTCTGGTGTATTTTAACCGTGCTTATCATCAAGTGGGTCAGTTGGAACACGCTTAACTCAATTTCTTTATCTTTTAAAAGTTAGTTTATTGTGGAACTTATAACCTTTTTAGTCATCGGCGCTTTTGCAGGTTTTGCAGCAGGGCTGTTTGGTGTGGGTGGTGGAACGATTATTGTGCCACTACTTTTTATTGTCTTTACCCAAATGGGGTATGATCCTAACGTTGTCATGCATCTCGCATTAGGGACATCTTTAGCCACCATCGTTGTCACTTCGATAAGCTCATTAATGGCACATCATAAAAATGGGGCTGTGCTCTGGCCTGTTTTTAAAAATCTAGCGCCACCCATGGCGGTTGGTTGCTTTTTTGGAGCAGGTATTGCGGGTTTGATATCCGGATTACATCTGCAAATCCTTGTCGGCTTATTCTTAATTTGGGTCGCATATACCATGTTTACAGGTGCTAAAAAAGCAATTGATCCAACGAAGATTTTACCTTCATCAGGTCAACAAGTTGCTGCTGGTAGTGTGATTGGTGTCGCATCAGCCCTCTTTGGTATTGGAGGCGGAAGTCTGACGGTTCCATACTTAAATCGTTATGGTGTGGTGATGCAAAAAGCAGTTGGAACATCTGCAGCATGTGGACTCCCGATTGCTATTGCAGGTGCATTAGGTTTTATGCTTTTTGGTATGAATACTGAAATCAATATACCGAATACGATTGGTTATGTTCATGTTTATGCCTTCATTGGCATCAGTATTATGAGTTTTATCACGGCAAAATTTGGTGCTAAAACTGCACATGCTTTATCACCAGCCGTATTGAAAAAATGTTTTGCTGTGTTGTTGCTCATTATAGGTTTGTTTTTTTTAATCAAAGGTTTAGCTTAGTATAGTCAATTAAAAGTGCTGCTTAGGGGTAAGCAGCATAAGCTGAGCTTTTTTATCTTATTTATGATTGGTTTACATGTCATATTCTCTTTATAATTTAATACATGATGAGAAATGAAGACCCTCCGGGATGAGTACAACATTAAAATCTGGTGCAACTAATTTAGCTACAATCATCTACACGCAGATTAAAGAAGACATTTTTAGTTTTAAGTTTAAGCCTGGACAACGTTTTACTGAAACAGATATTGCTGAAAAATATGAAGTTAGTCGTACACCTATTCGACAGGCATTATATCGTCTTGAACAAGAAGGCTATGTAAACGTACATTTTCGTAGCGGTTGGGAAATTAAACCTTTAGATTTTACCTTCTATGCTGAACTATTTGACTTGCGCATGATTATAGAAAAAGAAGCAGTAAAACGCTTATGTGAGCATCATCAAGAGTCTGAAGAGTTAGAGTATTTAAAGCAGTTGTGGTTAGTTGAAGCAAAAGACTACAATCAAAATGCTAAAGAATTAATCCAACAAAGTGAAGACTTTCATTGCGCTTTAGTCAGAGCTGCGGGTAACCAACAGATGGCAAAAATCCATCATGAAATCAGTGAAAAAATCCGCATTGTATTAAGTTTAGGGGCAATGCGTGAATTTGACATTGAACATGCTTACCAAGATCATGCTGCAATTTTAAGATGCATTCTCGCGTGCGATTCACAAGGGGCGATTCACTTAGCTGAACATCATGTTCTACATAGTATTGAAGATGTTAAAAAAATTACCTTACTTTTGGTATCCAATATGTAAGAAAATTTTCTAAATAAATGATGTTAAATGCCAATTTTAGTAATTGGCATTTTTTTTGCTTAATGCAGGCCATCTTGTATACAAGATTGTATACATGGATCATTGAGGTGGTTTTAAATTGTATTTGCACATATTTAGTGCATGAATTGTGTGATAAGTGCACCAATTTAACTCATAAGTATTATGTTGCATCAGTATTGTGCGGTTTTGGGGTGAGGGATGAAGTGGTATTTAGTTGTGGTAGGCAGTTTAATTGGCTTAAGTCCAAGTAGCTGGGCACAAGTGGAAACGCATGTCTTAAATACGATGTATGTCGCGGCCAGTTCGGCCGAAGAGTTATTACAACACTCACAAGCCCTGAGTAAATTCCAACATGAGTTATTGGATATTCCATTTAATAAAACCCATCTCTCTGAAGCCATCTTAGCGCAACAAGATATTCAGCGCATTGATCAAGCCTTACATCAAGTCAGTGGGGTATTTCATCAAAACAACTACGGTGGTGGCTTGTGGGATAATTATTCATTTCGTGGTTTTCAGGCCAATCCCAATATGGGAGCTGATAATCTGCGCAATGGATTAAGTGTTAATCGCGGTCTAAGTGCGCCTAGAGATCTAGTCAATATTGAAGCACTGGATTTTTTAAAAGGACCAAGTGCTGCTTTATATGGTCGTGGTGAAGTAGGGGGACTGTTAAATATCACCACCAAAAAGCCAACTTGGCAATCTGAAACCGAAATTTATTTACATGCTTCAAGCTTAGATGACTATCGGATGAGTGTAGAGCATAGTGCACCGGTCAATGATGAAGTTGCTTACCGTCTGGCTATTGCATGGGAAGATCAGCAGTCATTTCGAGATCATGTTAGCAGTCAACGCTTGTTTTTTGCCCCACAATTATCCTGGCATTTATCCCCAGATACCCAATTAGCATTGGATGGTGAATTCACGCAGCACTTAGGGACATTTGATCGTGGGATCACGGCGGTAGATCAACAGTTGCTGATGAATCCTAAGACATTTACCGGTGAGCCAATCAAAGCGGATTTATCAAGACAGTGGAAGCATGGATGAAACTATACCTGATTCTTCTCCTGAGTTGCCTAATATTGGCTTGTTCAAAGCACGAGCAAAAAACCGCACCTGAGGCAGCAGCAGTCATGTCACGTTGCGTTATAGATGGTTCAGATACACAGGTATGTATGCCACACTCGGCTCAGCGTATTGTGGCTTTATTTGAATCTGGCCTAGATGGACTATATATGTTAGGTCAAGGCGCTCAAGTTGTTGGTATTCCTGCTGAAGTTTATTTGCAACCTTTATTATTTGAAGCCTATTCTAAACTCGATCACAGAATTGCCAATCGACAACTGGCAACACCTTCTCAGGGTTCCAATGCCACGAACATAGAGAGTTTAATGCTGCTTAAGCCAGATCTAGTCATTGTGGGGAGTGGTCAGACACAAACCATTGAGTTGCTCAGACAGTTTGGTATTGCGGTTTATGTGATGCAGTCTGGAACTTATGTGCAGGTCAAGAAGGAACTGGCAGATCTTGCTGTGCTGACAGGTGCTGAGGCACGGGCGCAAGATATCTTAACCTTTGCAGATGGTATGATGGCTGAGGTGGCACAGAAAACACGCCATCAACAAAATCGACAATCTATTTACTATGCATGGTCGGGTGGACGTATTTATTCCACCTCAGGTCGTCAATCAATTACCAATGATTTTATTGAGTTGGCGGGCGGCTACAATGTTGTGACCACTGATACGAATCAACCGAATGTCAATCCGGAAACCTTGCTGGAATGGAATCCTGACAATATTGTGCTTTGGAATACAGATCCTGAGCTGATCTATCAGCGTAAAGAATTACAAGGCTTAAAAGCTGTGCAACAGCATAAGGTTTTTAATCTGACGCCGGCATTTATTTATAACCCACATACCCTCAAGATTATTGTGACGGCGATTTATCTCAATAAACACATTTATCCTGAATCCTCGGACTTGGCAGTTGAAGCGCTGCAATTGAATATTTTAGAACAACTCTATGGTCGAGCACTGGCAAAGAGGTTGATGTCATGACCTTATCTTCTTTTAAATACACATGGTTCTATCCAATCCCAGTGCTCTTGATTTTTATATCCTTATTGTTAGGGCCGAGCCAAAGCTTAACTGCAATGGATTATGCCTTATGGTGTATACAATGGAGTATAGGCATCATCTATTTTGATGAGCAGCAATTTATGTTGATGCAAAATATTGTATTCAATATCCGCTTGCCTAGAATTTTGCTGACCTTTATGGTGGGCGCTGCATTGGCCACAGCGGGCAATGGTCTACAAGCGCTATTTCGCAATCCTTTGGTCGATTCTTATGTACTGGGAATTTCATCTGGTGCAGCCTTTGGGGCGGCTTTAGCCCTGTCTTTAACTTGGTTGTCGCCTAATTTGTCAGCCTTTATCTTTGGTGTTGCGGCGGTGGCTTTAACTTATTTATTTGCGCAGCAAAAGCATGAAAGCCAAACGTCATTGGTGATGGTGGTTTTGTCTGGCATGATTGTTTCAGGTCTATTTTTGGCTGGTCTCACGATTATTCAATACTTAAGCGACCCTTTTAAACTACAAGCGATTGTGCAATGGACCATGGGTAATTTACATCAGGCCTCTTGGGAAAAAGTACAATACGCCGTGCTGCCGATCATGGTGGGCTTAGTGGGTTTATTCATGTTGCGCTGGCGTTTAAACCTCATGGCCTTGGGGGCTGAGGAAGCGCAAGCCGTTGGGGTTAATCCTAAATGGGAGCAAGTCTTATTAATTGTGTTAGTGACTTTATGTACCTCTACCTCAGTGGCTGCTGCAGGGATTATTAGCCTATATGGTTTGTTTATGCCGCATATTGTACGCATGTTGGTGGGGCCAGATCATCGCTACAGCATTCCTGCCAATATGATGTTGGGAGGCAGCTTTTTATTGCTAATCGATAATTTTTCTCGTGTACTCCTCACTTTTGAGATTCCAATTGGTATTTTTACTATGCTGCTCGGCGCACCATTTTTCTTGTTACTCATAAAAACACAACGGACACAGTGGGCATGATTCGAATTGAACAGTTAAATTATGCGTATGGACATAAGCAAGTTTTAAAACAGATTAATTTAGAATTTCCGGCCGAGCAATTCTCCGTGATTTTGGGTCGCAATGGTTGTGGTAAATCTACCCTATTTAAACTTATGACCGGCCTAGAGCAGGTACAAGATGGACGGGTACTGTATGCAGAACGTCGCTTATCAGAGATTAAAGGTCAAGAGCGCGCAGCATTACTGGGTTTTTTGCCACAGTTTCATAAAACTGTTTTTCCATTTTTAGTCAAAGATGTAGTGATTACTGGGCGAGCTGCATTTAGTCGATTTCATCCATCCAAGCAAGATTGGGCGATGGTAGACCAAGCTTTGATAGATTTAGATATAGAACATTTAAAGGAGCGGCCCTACACCGAACTTTCAGGCGGGGAACGTCAATTGGTGATGATTGCACGTATTTTGGTGCAAGCACCCAAAGTCATTTTATTAGATGAGCCCACTAACCATTTAGATGTGTATTACCAATCCTATTTAATGAAAAAATTGCGCCAACTGTCACGACAAAAATTTACCGTGATTGCGATTATGCATGACCCCAATTTGGCTTTTTTATTCGCTGATCAACTGTTTTTTATGCATGAGCATGAAGTGATTCAACCTGATTCAAAAGCACGCCTAACTGATCCTCAATTTTTAAAAAGTGTCTACGATGTCGAGTTTCATGAAGCCATGATCAAAGACAAAACCATTGTTATACCTGACCATTCTTGGCTATGAAAATGAATCCAATCCAACTCAGTTATCAATTATTACAAACTCAAGATGTTAGCTCGGCAATACAGTTTGCCTTGACAACCCGTCAGTTACTCTTTCCTGAACTTTATCAAACGCAGATTCCTACAGATATTCAATATTTTAAGCAATATTATATCGAGAGTTGTTTAGGGTGCTTTATGGTGGTTAAAGATAAGGACAAGATCATTGCGAGCATTGCTTATCGTGGCTATGACCAGCGCTTTCAGTTGGATGTGCCTAAAAACAGTGTTGAAGTGGTGAAACTTTTTGTATTAGCTGAATATCGTAGGCAGGGCATTGCTACAAGACTGTGCCAGCTGCTGTTTGAGCAGGCACGTCAAAAAGGAATAGATACACTGTATTTACATACCCATCCATTTTTGCCGGCTGCTGAAAAATTTTGGACCTTACAAGGATTTACAGTAGTCAAACGTGAATGGCTAAAAACTTACGACACGATTCATATGCTCAAAGCAATCAATCCTTAATTGAAGGATTTATCCGATGGAGCGTAAAATTTCTGGGTTTAGCCCGAGGATATAAGCGACTGGCGTAAGCCATTCATGCGGTGCTTGCTGTTGATGGATATGCTCAATTATCCCAATAGGCGCACCTCCGCACGATGCAGCGAAGTAACTAGGCGACCACAAAGCATTACCCCATAGCTTGTTTCTGATTTCAGGAAATTGTTTTCTTAAATGACGACTCGATACACCTTTTAAACTATTCACTAGATTTGAAACAGCAACTTTAGGTGGATAATTAATCAATAGGTGTACATGATCATGTTCACCATTAAATTCCACCAATTGAGCTTCAAAGTCTAAGCAGACACGTTCAAACACTTCATACATTGTTTCGAGAATGTCTTTGGTAAAAACATCTCTACGATATTTAGCCACAAAGACTCAATGAGCGTGCATATTAAAAACACAGTGACGACCTGTTCTAATCTCTTGCCTATTACTCATAGCCTAAATATATTTTAATAGTGAAAACCCTTAAATTACGCATAAAAGACAAACATTGCAAGGTGCTAGACCAACTCGCATCAGAGGTCAACTTTGTTTGGAATTATGTGAATGATTTAGGGTTTAAGCATCTTAAGGGTAAAGGTGAATTTCTATCGGTATACGATATTGCAAAATACACCAAAGGTACATCTAAGGAATGCAACCTACATAGTCAAACCGTACAAGCGATTACAGAAGAACTGATCACTCGAAGAAAGCAATTTAAAAAAGCAAAGCTGAAATGGCGTGTAAGCAACAAGACGTCAGCACGAAGATCGCTTGGATGGATACCATTTAAAAAATCAGGACTAAAATATGCTGATGGGTATGTTGAATATGGAAAAACTAAATTTGGCTTATGGGATAGCTACGGACTAAGCAAATATACTGTTAGAACAGGTTCGTTTGTTGAGGACAGTCGTGGGCGTTGGTATGTATGTCTTGTGGTTGACTTTTCGAAGCAAGAAAAACCAATGGCAACCAAAGCTATAGGCATTGATCTAGGCTTAAAAGATATTGCCACCTGTTCTGATGGCACTGTAATTTCAAATCCTAAGTTCTATCGCCAGTACCAACAGAAATTAGGTATTGCTCAACGAGCAAGAAATAAAAAACGTGTACGTGCCTTACACGCCAAGATTGCAAACTGTCGTAAAGACCATTTGCATCAGGCAAGCAGCATGCTTGTTAAAAATAATGCAGTCATTATTGTAGGTGATTTAAGTGCCAAGAAACTTGTAAAAACTAAACTAGCAAAATCTGTTTTAAATACAGGATTTTCAGCACTAAAAACAATGCTCAAGTATAAATGCGAGAACGCAGGGGTATTGTTTGAGGAAGTCAATGAAGCCTATACCTCCCAAACTTGTTCGTGCTGTGGTGAGATCACCGCAAGTAGTCCGAAAGGTAGGACAGGTCTTGGAATAAGAGAGTGGGAGTGCGCGAGCTGTGGTACGGCTCACGACAGAGATAAAAACTCAGCTCTAAACATTCTTGCGCTTGGGCATAAGC
>NZ_JCAKMX010000032.1:0-26936 GCF_059515825.1 Acinetobacter sp. CY17 | reverse complement strand
CATCATTCCGACAGAGGTGTGCAATATCTTTCCATTCGCTATACCAATCGTTTAGAAGCAGCAAATTTACGAGCATCAGTCGGTACAACGGGTGATTCATACGATAATGCTTTGGCTGAAACGGTGAGTGGCTTATACAAAACAGAGGTGATTGAATATCTAAAAGCAGATTGGCAAGGTTTAGCGGATGTACAACTTGCGACACTCAACTGGGTAGATTGGTTCAATAAAAAGCGTGTACACAGTGCATTGGCTTATGTATCGCCTTTTGATTTTGAAGCAATGTACTATGATAAGATTAACCCGTTAGGTCCGGTGGCCTAACTTAAATAAAAAGTCTCCGACAAACCCGGTACGGTTCATTAACCAACTTTTAATCACCATAGTTAAAATAGAATCAGTAACCTAATACCAACTAAATCTCCTTCTCATTCATATATCTCCAATAGCGTTTAGGTACATATTGAATGTGGAGTTTTAAATTTTTACGCGCTTGGATATTCACACTACTAAAATAGTCCTTCCAAAGCTGATCATAGAGTACCTCTTCGTCATCAAGTTCGATACTAAAATTTTGACTAAAGCCCGTTCTTATATTTTGATCCAGTTCATGCGGATTCATTTCAATTTGATGGACTTGTTCTAGATCATAGTAAATGCCATATTTACGCTGCTCGTCATAGATGAGCCACTGCTGGTCTTGATAACGTTGTTTAAAATGACGCGTAATAATGGGTAATACATTAAAATCAGGTTTCACTAAGCTTACAAATAAACCATCTTGACATTTTTTAAAGCGCACAAAAGCTTCCATGCGATGCTTTTCACGCCCCACATGTTTGGCCCATTGACTAATTCCTAATACATCAACATGCCCATAATCTTGGTCAACCCTATAGTTTTTTTTAAAAACATATAGCGCAAAACCAAACATATGATTAAATGCTGCATCTTGCTCTGATAAAAAACTATAATAAAAATGGCGCAGCGAGCTACTGGAGACTTTGCCTTTTAATGCAGTCCATACACGATTGGCGTGTTCATCATTTGAAGGTACCATCACAACTTCGTCAAACAAGCCCGTCTGGGCATGTGAATCCTTAGTCACATGTACATCAAACTGCTTGAACTGAAAAGCGCGAAAAATACAACTCAGTAACCCTGTCATGGTACCATCAAACACATAAATCATCAGAAACCGAATCCTAACTGTGGTGAAAGTTGCTGTGTATATTTAGATTGACCCGCTAATAAAATCTGTTGACGAATCTGCCCCGCTTGTTGCTCCTTGGCAAACTTAGGACTATCCACACAACGAATAAAATGCTGCGCACGGTTGTAAGCTACGCCCATTCGTTTTAACTGATCAATACGAATCGGGCCAAAGCGACGCGCGGATACAATTTTCTTTGCTGAACGTACGCCAATCCCAGGTACGCGTAAAATCATTTTATAGTCTGCGCGGTTAATGTCCACAGGAAAACTTTCTGGATGACGTAAGGCCCAGCTTAACTTTGGATCAACATCTAAATCTAAATTTGGATGCTCATCATCCACTAACTCATTGGCATCAAAACCATAAAAACGCATTAACCAATCACTTTGATAAAGACGGTTTTCGCGCAGCAATGGTGGTGCAGAACCCACCATGGGCAAACTCTTTTCTTCTTCATTAATTGGAATATAGCCTGAATAATAGACGCGTTTGAGTTTAAATTCTTTGTAGTGTCGATCAGCCATTAAAATAATATCTTTATCAGTTTCACTATGTGCCCCTACGACCATTTGTGTGGTTTGTCCTGCAGGAACAAAAACTGGAACTGTTTTAATCAGCTTACGCTCATCTTTTAACTCAATCAGGCGATCACGTACAATCCCTAGATCTTTTTGTACTTCAGCATGATTTTTTTCAGGTGCGAACTTTTGTAAACCTTCTTCGGTTGGCATTTCTAAATTGATACTCATCCGATCTACATAGAGCCCAGCCTCTTGGATGATCTCAGGCGACGCCCCCGGAATTGTCTTTAAATGAATATAACCATTGAAGTTTTCTTCCAGACGTAACTTTTTCACCACTTGCAGCATGCGCTCCATGGTGTAATCGGCAGATTTAAAAATACCTGAACTTAAAAATAGCCCTTCAATATAATTACGACGATAAAAATTAATGGTCAGGTCAACGACTTCTTGAACGGTAAACGCAGCACGTTTGACATCATTTGAACGGCGTGACACACAATAGGCACAATCGTAGATACAAACATTAGAAAAGAGAATTTTGAGTAAAGAAACACAGCGGCCATCTTCAGTATAACTATGGCAAATACCATTACCCGTATTACCTAGACCTTTATCTTTGTTTTGACGTTTACTACCACTTGATGAACACGACACATCATACTTGGCAGCATCAGCCAAAATTTGCAGTTTTTCACGAATACGATCAGACATAGACAGAGATAAAAGAAGCAAAACGCTATGATAGTTTATGTCTATTTTTTAAACGACACCTACAGCTATGCTATGCGACAAACTATGTCGTTTTAATCTAATCAGTCTAGTTTTAGGTTCATCTGTGTATAAGCTTTAAATTGTACTTAATCCATAGCGAATTAGCGCTTCAACCACGTCTTGATCAAACCAAACAATGCAACAATAGGGTTAACGCTAGGTAGCTGGTTCTCTGAATAAATTTCACGCAATAACTCGGGCGTTAAGGCCTCATGCATACGAAATAATGGTGCAGTTTCACCATTCTGTTGATGTTGTTGCATAATCGAATCCCTGCGATTTCCCTTGGATTTACTGATCCATGTCTATGTTTTAAATGATGAAGAAAGGGTAATAAACCTAGTTCATTGGGTTTAAATTACACTTTGACATTGGCATTTAATGACATTGTAAGTGAGTTATCGCTATTATTTTGGGACTTTAGACCTATGTCTAAAGCTCAGGCGGGTTAGATACGACTTAAGTCTAAGCATGAGATCATAGCAACGTCGAAAATGCGTATATGGGCACGGCGGGTTGGGCTTTGGGCTAAAATATGTATCTTGAAATGATGTGTTGATCATCGAATAAAAACAGCGCTCTCCACAAATAAATGGCTCAAAATATAAAAATGAGACAGACTTTTTCCCATCTGTCTCACATATATTGTTTTTGATAAATGTTGTTTGACTTAGAAGTCAAATGTCACACCGAGTTTATAGGTACGACCTGCACCCAACGTCGCAAAACCACTATTGAATACACCAGCCCAATACTTTTCATCAGTTACATTATCAACATTGGCACGAAAAGTGGTCTCTACACCACCAAGATTAGTTGTGTATTTGGCACCGATATCCAATAATGTATAGTCAGGAAGTTCTAAAGTATTGGTATTGTTGAGATATTGACTATCAACATAATTACCACGAGCATTGATACTTAAACCCTCCATAGGGAGTTTATACTCAATACCAAGTCCTGCTGTAAACTCAGGTTGTCCCTCTACTGTTTTACCTACCAATTGAACATTGGTGTTTTTGGTATATTCCACATCAATATAGGCAAGGTTACCCCAAATGATGACATCCTCTGTCATATTACCTGAGAAGCCATATTCGATCCCTTTTGATGTTGTTTCAGCACCATCCGTTGTGATTTGAGTAAAACCCTCAGGATTATCTTTTAACTGTTCAACCATCGTACTTGGTTTTTCGATTTGATAAGCAGCTAAGGTATGTAACCAAGAACCATGTTGGTATTTAGCACCGACTTCATATTGTTTAGTTTGGAATGGTGCAAATGTTTTGCCAAAATTCACATCGCCATTGACTGTTACAGTACTCCCTTGAGATAAACCTTCTACATAGCTTGTGTATAATGATATATCTTCACCCCAAGGTTTTACAACAATACCTAAACTCGGTGATATTTTATCTGCACTATAATTATTCTTTGAATTTGTTGGATTTTTAATATCGATATCTTGATAACGCGCACCTAAAATCAATTGTAGTTTGTCATCAAGTATTGATATTTGATCAGTCAACGAATAACTCATGTAATCATTATCTGCTGTTTGAGAGATTGAAGGTTCAGCAGGCATAAAACCCAAATCAGTGGGGTTATACAGGTTTGTTACAAACTTGGTTTCGCCCGCCTTACTGTGCATATCTGTATCTCTATGCAAATAATCTGCCCTTAAACCCACAACATGTTCAATTTTGCCTGTATTAAATGCGCCTTCTAAACCTAAATTTGCAGCTGTATTTCGTTGGTTCATTTTCACATGATAGTACTGCGAATTTGCATTACCCGCTTCATCTGTGACTACTAGACGAGTCCCAAATAAATGTCCTTGATACTTTTGCTCTGCTGTTGCAACACCTGCAATTACTTTTAGGTTATCGTGTAATTTATATTCTCCAGATAAACCAACGTAGTTTGCAGACTGTTTGCCCCACAAATTAGGTAAATAGTTGCTGCGACCATCTGGAGCATCTAATACTTTTCCCAATGTTGCAAATGAGACCATCGCTGGTGAACCACCTTCACGATTGTCTTTAGTACTATAGGCATCAAAGTTAATTTTTGCTTTATCTGTGGTCCAATCAAGACCTAATACAGCGGAAATAGTTTCATCTTCTAGACCGTCAACAACATGTTCACCTTGGCCATAATTGGCACTGAAACGTGCACCCAATTCTTGATCTTGACCAAATCGACGTGCGACATCAAAGCCAGATTTATAAAATCCTTCTTCTTCAAAATTCGCTGTAACACGAGTAAGTTGTTTATCTGCACGTTTGGTATTTGCCACAACGACACCGCCAACACTCCCTCCTGGCGCCATACCAGCAACTAAAGCATTTGGGCCTTTAAGTACAGTAACAGAGCTAAGAATATCCGTTGATACACGACCTGATGGTGCCATACCATAAGCACCGTTTAAATTAAGATCATCCCAGTTCACATTGAAACCACGAATATTAAAATTTTCATTCAAGTGACCACTATTTGTGGTAGTACGAATACTAGGATCAATTTTTAGCACGTCCATGACTGTGTGTGCATGAGCATCTTGAATTGCTTGATCACTATAATTACGAATCGTAAAGGGTGTATCAAGGACATCTTTTTCACCTAAGATATTAAGTGTGGCTTTCTTTTTTAACTTTCCAGTCACATCAGTTTCTTGTGAATCAGCTTTAACCACAATAGTTGGCAAGACAGTAGAATCATCTGCCAGCGTATAAAATGAAGCTGCTGCCATAGATAAAAATAAAATTGTTCTATTCAAGATGATTCCCCTAATTTAACAAGTGTTGTTTTTACGGTTCCATACTATACAACAACAAATGTTAATAATTCTTATTTATAAAAGATATTGGTTATTGTTTATATCAATGTTAAATCGCTATTTAGTTGAAAAATGCTGTCTTAATTTTAAATAAGTGTAGCGATAAGGTAGTTAAAAAGAGATAATCAGTAAAATACCAATACAACATAAGCATTTGATTTTTTTATAAATTAATCTTTACATCCTCCAAGAATACTAGGAGGATTGAGTTGATAGATTTTTATCTTTTTAATTAATTTATTTAAGGTTTTCTATTTATGAGTGAAGAAATGCTGTAAAGCATCTTGCACAACAACTTGCCAAACAGCATATGAGTGTCCTCCCGTGTAGGTCTTAAATATTACATCTTGTCCTTTCTCTTTTAAGTCATTTGCGACGATTGGGGAGGTATTTAAAATACTCAGCTCATTATGTGCTCTTGATGTTTCATAACTATTGGCTGAAATAAACCAATGCTGTTTGATCAGAATTTTTTTATTACGAATGATCTGGCTCATGCCATTAGGTTCATCACTATTGTCTTTTTTCCACCAAAATGAACCTGATAATGGAACAACATGGCTGATTTGAGTCGGGTTTTCTAAGGCAAGATGTGCTGCACTCAATCCACCTAAACTTGATCCAAGTAATACGGTTTTATCTGTATCTCTCTCAATTTTCTGATCTAACCACGGTAGAAATTCTTTTTGGAAAAATTGTGAAAAATCGGCATTTGGTGTGAGTTCTTTCGGGCGAATTTGTGCATTAATCGGATCAATAAATACAGCTTGAACTGGTGGCAATTTACCTTGTTCAACTAATATATCTAAGGCTTTAGGGATATTAAGTAAAGTCGCATATTCATTGCCATCAAAGAAAATCGCCGTGATATAACTTTGCTTAGGATTCTTTTTTGCTGACTGATAAATGGTTATTTTGCGTTCATTTTGCAATATATTGCTCTTCAAGCTTAAGGTCTTTAAATCTAATGTCCGCTTCGGATATTGAGATGGGTCAATAAACTTCGGAGCTTGATCCAAAATCAATAAGTTTTCATTTCTAAGCCCCGTTATTTGCTGTTCTAGAAAACGCTTTGAATTATATGGGTCAAGTTGAAATGCATCACGTAAAGCCATACGTTGCCCACGAGACTCTTTTAACTCTGTATTTAGATGAGGGCAATAGTGTGATAAGTATCCATCAACATTTTTGATATCGACAGCAAAGCTATAACTACCGATAAAATCATTTTTAACAATCGCTTCCTTAAACCAAATATCCGTATCAGGTATCCGAGTTAACCATTCGTGATCATTGCTGGGGCCACCCACCAAACGTACGTTATGCTTTGCCCCACGCCACAAATAAATGACCCGACTTGTATCTGAATTGATTTTTTCAACAATAGGTGTTTGTGACGTCTTGATACTTTGCCAAAATTTTTCAATGACTTTATTGCGTTGGATTTTAGGTGTAGCTTCTAATTGTTTACTTAAATAACTTAGTAAATCACTTTCAGGTTTTACCTCTTCGCATGGAGAAGCATAGGTAAATGAATGGTCTTTAAGATTAACGGGATTAGCATAAATAGATGGGTGCAATCCTACCCCCTGACACAATAACATCAACATTAAAATCTTCTTAGCCATTATCCCACCCCATGATTATTTATGAATGGCTGCAATCATAACACCTTAATTAATACAAATGATTATCATTTTTATTTATTCGATTTCTTCTTTAATATTAGCTCTCTATAATTTTGCTTGTGCCACCTCTAAAGCATCTTTAAGAATTTCTGCTTCAACGGTCTTTCGACCGAGCATCTGTTCAAGCTATTTTACTTTTTTTAATAATGAATTGTAGTCTGAAACACTCACGACTTGATCATTGGCTTCCACGGCAGTTACTGCACCATCTTTCATAAGTTTCTTCCATTTAAAACCGCAAACTTGGCATAATTCCATACTATCTAGCAAAGGAAGAAACAGATGATCCTGGTTGCATGGTGATAGCAACAAACTGTACTTTCTCTTGATCTGTATAACATCTACGAAGCTGAACAGATGTAATAACTTTAATACGTTCCATAAGACACTCCTTAACTCTAGTGCTATGCCTAGGTCTTAATTGTGAGTGTCCGTTTTAATTCGGGATTAATACAATTCATAAAAAAATTTCCATCCATTTACAAAAATGATGTCAACACTTTTCAATACTCGATTAGATTAAAAATAAATATATATTCATCAGTATAGATACCCAATAATTCCAACAACAAGCTTTAGGTCAAAATATGTCATCTCATGATTTAGAATTTAAAAATATAGTTGTATTAATTACCGGCGCTGCAAGTGGTTTAGGCGCCGCACTGGCTGAAGTACTCGGCAATCTTGGAGCAAAACTTGTATTAGGTGACTTAAATGCATCAGCACTAGGTCATTTTGTCTCACATTTACAGCAACAAAATATTGCTGTTGTCTCCCTAGCCGGAGATGTTTGCGATGAGGCATATCATCATCAGTTAGTAGACTTAGCAATATCAAACTGGGAGAAGTTAGATATTGCTGTGAATAATGCCGGTATTGCCACAGGCATGAAAGCCTTTACCGAAATTACCTTAGAGGAGTTTGACCATACCTTAAATGTAAATAGTAAGGGGGTCTTTCTGGGTATGAAGGCACAAATTTCGACTATGCTTAAACAACAGTCAGGCAATATCTTGAATGTTTCGTCTGTGGCAGGCTTAAATGCAGCACCTAAATTGGCGGCCTATTCTGCTTCAAAACATGCCGTGATTGGCTTAACAAAAACTGCTGCAATTGAATATGCTAAAAAAAATATTCGTGTTAATGCAATTTGCCCATTTTACACTGCCACTCCCTTAGTCACACAAAGTGAGCTGTCAGATAAAATAGATTTTCTGAATATAGCTTCGCCAATGAAACGCATTGCAGAAACTAAAGAAATTATTAGTGTAATGATGATGTTATGTTCACCACAACATACTTATCTGACGGGACAAGCGATTGCTGTGGATGGTGGCGTTACTGCGCTTTAATGGCATGCATCGAACTCGCTTTGTACAAGGCTTCCCCCAACTGTATAGCTAAATGAGTAGACCCGTCTTCTTGAGTAGTGATCGGCTTTGTTGCACAAACCTATCTGTAAAGGCTTTTTCAGCGATATAATTTTCAAATGAAGAAGCCTACACACAAAATCTACCGCACAACCAATTGGCCCGCATATAACCGAGCACTCATGAGTCGCGGAAATATTGCGATTTGGTTTGATCCTGCTACGCAGTGGTATGCTTCATCAAAAGGCAAACAAGGACGAAATCAAACCTACTCCGACGCAGCCATCCAATGCTGTTTAATGATTAAATCCTTATTCCGTCTGTCTTTACGTATGGTCACTGGCTTTGTCCAAAGCCTGATTAAACTTTGTGGATTAAATTGGACAGCGCCAGATTACACCACGCTTTGTAGAAGACAAAAGCATATTGATATTGCAATCAGCTACCAAAAAAGTAGCGATGGGCTGCATCTACTCATGGACTCTACAGGCTTGAAGTTTCTAGGTGAAGGTGAATCGAAACGCAAGAAACATGGACCTGAATATCGTCGCCAATGGCGTAAGCTCCATATTGGTATAGATGCTAAAACCCTTCAAATACGCGCTATTCAGCTGACAACCAATAATTTCAGTGATGCACAGGTACTTGGTGATTTACTCGATCAGATTCCACAAGATGAGCAGATTGACTCCGTTTATACCGATGGGGCTTATGACACCAAGCAATGTCGTCAGGTCATTGCAGATCGGCAAGCGCATGCAGTGATTCCACCCAGAAAAAATGCGAAGCCTTGGAAAGATAAAAAAGTTCATTCTCAGGAGCGAAATGAATTACTTCGAACAGTTAAACGGCTAGGTAGGACATTATGGAAAAAATGGTCAGGCTATCATCGCCGAAGTTTGGTCGAAACCAAGATGCATTGCATTAAATTATTAGGCGATAAATTAATGGCAACAAGCTTTCCTAGTCAGGTGAATGAAATTCATGCTCGCGCAGCAGTCCTCAACAGATTTACTGAATTAGGTCGGCCACTTACCCAAGTTACGCCTTAAATTTGGCTCAATTAGGGGGCTTTGTATTTCAAATCTTTGTGCAACAAAGCCGTGCACAAGTAAAATTTAATCCTACTGCCCTAAATTCTTGAGTCACGTTATTTAATTTCATTGTGCCAAATCCACGCTGAGAATTTTCATCTAAACAGTCGGTATCTCTAGCCCTTTTAGATACCGACCTTCATATTGACATGCTTTAAGACTCAATAGGTGAGTCTGCTTTCGTCTAAACAACGAAGAAACCATGTGTCGCATCTTTCTTCAATTGATCAACTAAGCCAAACTCCCAATCTAAGTAAGCTTGCATAGCCTCTTTAGAATTGTCTGTACCTTCGTATGGACGCTTGTAACGATCAATTTGTTCGGATAGAAAATTATGCTGTGTAGATAGCTCAAAACCCGCTTTGACCCATGCTGCATTTCCACCTGCCAATACGTAAACTTTTTGTTCAGGTTTTAAATGTGTTTGAATATCTACCACGGCGTATTGTGCTAATAGACTTGAGCCACAGGTCACCACAATTGCATCTTTGTGAGCAAACTCTGGCTGCTGAATCACCTGCGTGACATCTGCTTTTAATAACCACTGTGCTGTTGGGATATGACCTTTTTTGTAATTGGCAGCGGTAGTAAAATCCCAAATCGCAATATCTTGTTCTGCTAATAATGTTTTTAACTGCTCAGGTGTTAAGAATTGATCAATTGCAATCTGTGGTGTTACGGGTTTCCACGCGCCTTGCTCATTGTATAAATCATCACGCTCATCAACTAACACTGAGACATCCCAATTCATTTGCGCAAGCCATGAACCCGTCATGTAAGCACGAGTGTGCAGGGGATCGACCAATACAATACGTGCACCACGTACTGCTGCATAATGATCTGTTTCTTGAACCAGTTGACCACCTGCCACCCAACGGCTATTGGCGATATGACCTTGGATATATTCTTGCTCACTGCGTACATCAAATACATAGGTCGTACGCGCTTTGTCTTCACGCAATACTTCAAGCTGTGCAAAATTAATGGTTTTTACGCCGGCCTGTTCAGCAAGCTGTTGTGCATTATGACGAATCTGCTCCACTGATTTAGGTGCTATATCTTGGTAACTACGCGTTTGCCCTTCCTCAAGTTGTTGATTGGCCAAAGTCCAACCAATCGTACCATTGCGTAATGCAAAAATTTCATGAGGTAATTTGGCATTAATTAGCGATTGGGTGCCAATAATACTGCGGGTACGTCCAGCACAATTGACAATAATCTGCGTATTTTCATCTTTAACTAAGCTCGGTGCGCGCAAAGCTAACTCTGCACCTGGTACACTAATCCCAGTTGGAATACTCATCGTATGGTATTCGTCAAAGCGACGTGCATCTAAAATGACAATGTTGTCATTGGCAGCAATTTTGGCCTGCAGCTCTTCCGCACTGATCGAAGGTGTGCCTTTATGATGTTCAACCCATTCACCGAAGGCTTTGCTGGCAGAGTTGACGTCAATAAATAATTCTCCTCCATCACGCTGCCATGCCTGAATCCCCCCCTCTAAGACTTGAACATTTTCATAGCCATATTCACTCAGCTTTTTACGGGCAGCTTCCACACGGTTAACCACATCGTCATAAATCACCACCAGCGTATCTAAACGTGGAATACGGTTATAAATTTCAATTTCTAAGCGTGACAATGAAATATTGATGGCAAATAACGGATGATTTTGCGCAAAAATATGTTCTTCGCGTAAATCCACGATTGCAATTTCTTGACCTGCTAGAAGTTGTTCACGAATTTGGTTGTAGGTGATTGTGCTCAATTTTTTTGTCCTTATTTAAATATTTGAATAATCAGAGATAAACGGTTTTGCCGTCCCGTCGGTTTGATAGGTAAAGCGCTCTACTTTGCCAATATTGGCACCATAAATATGCACGCTAATCGATACACGATTATCAAAGGCATTTTCGACCGCATGAATATCGCCTGTTTCAGGGGTAAACCAATCGGTATCGCCTGGTTTTAAATAATCAGGATTGGGTAATTTTTGAAAGCCCTGTTTAGTGCGTGCATAAGCCGTTGAGATCTCTGCCCCTTCTAACACTCCAATCACCCCCCACACCTCATGATTATGAATCGGGGTCTTTTGTCCCGGTCCCCAAACAAAACTCACAATCGAAAAACGTTCCTGTGGATCTAGATAAAGTAGATACTGTTGATAGTACTCAGGATGAGGTTGTTTAAATTCCTCACTTAACCAAGTGCTATGTGTTAATACTTGTTTAAAATTCGGTAAAAAGTTTTGGATCAGCTTTTCACCTTGTAAATTTTGATGCAAGCCTTGTTCAATGGCTCGGATGACCGGTTGTAAAGTCTCTAATTCGCTCATGTTATTGCTCTGTATTTTTGGTTTTAAAGTCCCGATCGAATAAACCGCTGACATCTATTTTTTGATTTAACAGTTGATGCTTGGCATAAAAATCCGCCGTGTCTTGTGAGGTTTTCACTACATCATCTGTAATTGCTGTCCAAGTTGCATTCTTACGCTTGAATGCCAAGGTTGCCGGCTCTTCTGGAATACCAGTAATGCGTGCAAGCTCTTGACCAAAAGACTGATAATTGGCATTGACCCAGGTTTGTGATTGTTCTAAACGATAGACAAAATCTTGAATCGCACGGCGTTTTTCTGGGTTACTGAGCGCTTTTTCTGTACCAGCTAAGAAAGTAAAACCTGAATATAAACCACGCCCATTTTCAATGATTCTAAAGCCATCAATGACTTCAGCATATGCAGTATAGGGATCCCACACTGCCCAGACATCAACAGAGCCATTGGCAACAGCAAGTTTGCCATCTGCAGGTGGTAAAAATTTAAAACTAACATCTTGGGCATTCATACCCGCACGCTCAAGCGCACGCAGCGTAATCAGTTGTCCAATAGAGCCTTTATTGGCCGTCACTGTTTTGCCTTTTAAATCTTGAACCGATTGAATCGGGCTATCCTTCGGCACCAACAATGCAACCGCATAAGGGTCATAGCGATTGACTGCAATAGCTTTAGCATGACCACCGTTTGCATTAGCAAAAATAAAAGGCGCATCGCCTAAATAACCAATATCAATTCCTTCTACGTTTAAGGCTTCTGCAACAGGGGCAGCCGCAGGAAACTCATACCAAGAAATTTTATAATCGATCCCATCGAGTAACTTTGACGCCTCTAATTGGGCACGCATATTGCCCTTTTGGTCACCAATTTTAAGTTCAATTTGCTGCGTTGTTGTTTGTTGTTTTTGCTCTATAGGTGCTTTTTGTTCTGCACAGGCGGTCAAAGCAAAGCTTGCTGCCGTGACCACCCCCAACCATACTGTTTTCATCATCGTTTGCTCTTATTCTTTCATCTTATGCAGTTTTTTTAAGCTGATCCCACTCATCCGCTTTACTACGAATCAGTGGCAGCAGTTCTTTCCCATATTCAATGACATCATTCACAGGATCAAAGCCTCGAATTAAAACACTCTGGATGCCAAGCTTGTAATATTCAGTAATTGAAGCAGCGACTTGTTCAGGTGTGCCGACCAAAGCTGTTGAATTATGATTGCCATGCACTAAAGTCGAGATACCTGTCCAAAGATTACTGTCATAAACCTGTTGTGAGGCGAGATTCACCAGACGCTGTGCACCGACACTTTGGGCTTGTTGCTTATCGTGACGTAGTCCTTTACGTTCAATCTGCTCACGCGTCAAACGATAGATCTGTTGTGCTTTTTCCCAAGCTTGCGCTTCAGTATCAGCAATAATTGGACGGAAAGAGATATTAAAATTCAGTGGCTGTGCCCGTGTTACCGTTGCAGCATAGCTTTGAATTGAATGAACTAATTCTTGTGCCCCAGCAAGCGGCTCCCCCCATAAGGCAAAAACATCTGCATGTTCCGCAGCGACTTGTAAAGCCTCTTGTGAAGAACCACCAAAATATACAGGGATCTGTTGCTGTTGTGGTTTGATCTCAGAGAAACCATCCTTAACTTGATAAAACTGACCATCGTATTGAAATGGTGTCTGGCTATACCAAGACAGTTTGACAATATCTAAGAATTCTTTGGTACGTGCATAACGCTGTGCCTTGGTCAGGAAATCCCCATCACGCTGTTGCTCTGGATCACTTCCTCCCGTAATGACATGCATCGCTAAACGCCCACCCAATAAGTGATCAAGCGTGGCGTATTTACGTGCTGCAAGCGTCGGAGCAATAAACCCTGGACGATGTGCCAGTAAAAACTTGAGATTTTTTGTACTCGCGCCAGCATGTGCTGCCACTAAAAAACCATCAGGTTGATCTGACCATTGCCCGATTAAAACACGATCAAAACCAGCCTGCTCATGGGCTTGAGCAAAGCGCGCAATATACTCGGCATCAAACACAGGACCTGTCGCAGGGATAGTTTCAGAATTCAGGCGGTGCCCGATCATACCTAAAATTTGGATTGTCATTTTAATTGTCATCATGCTGAAGAAGCTAAAATGACTGTAATACAATCCACACTATGCACAAAATGAATATTTATAATAAACTAATATAAAATTAATGCATAAAAAATCAAGAGAGACTTAATTTTTCCTGAAAGCGCTGCATAATCAGTTCAAAAATCTCTATCTGTTGCTCACTTAATGAATCACGATGTGCGTGATAAACCAACATATCTAAATTCAGCGCTTCTGTGTCAATACAGCTGAGTTCAGACCAATGCGGTTGTTGGTTAACTAACTCTTGCGCAAAAAAACCTGCACCAACGCCTTGTTGAACCAAATCGAGCTGTAAACGTGTGCCCGTAACTTCAACTTTTAAATTTAATTCCTGCTGTTGTTGAGTTAATTTTTCTTGTAAAAAATATCGAAAACCACAGCCTTCATTATTCAGCACCCAGCCGAGCTGTTGTAGATCCTGCCATGTGCTCATCCCTGATTTAGCCAAGTTTTTTGCCACCATAGGACGAATGTGTAAAGTTCCCATAATTTTAAGCGGATATTGCTTGGGTAAGTCACTCGCTTGTCGAGCATTTGCAATCAGACCATCTAACTCAGCATGATGCATTTTATTCAGCAGATCCTTGCCCCACCCACTAGTGATTTCAAGCTCAGTCTGTGGAAACTCTTGCTTTAATTGTCCTAAAATGCTCAATACACCTGATTCTAATAAGCTGTTTGGCAAGCCAATACGTAAGCTTAATTTTTCCTGATTTTGCTGGGCTACAATCTGTTTTAAGCTCTTCATTTCTGTATCAATCACACAGCATTTGTTATAAATTTCACGTCCTTGTGCTGTAAGTTTGAGTGGACGAGTATGTCGATCAAACAATTGTACTGCACAGGCTTGTTCTAAATTTTGGATACGCCGTGTCACTGCGGGCTGGCTAATACCTAGTTGTTCTGCTGCTAAACTGGTCGATTGTAATTGTACGAAAGTGATAAAAGCTTGAATATCTTCAAATTTCATAAGTTTTTTCCGTGTTGTTTATACACTATATTCGATGATGGCAACGCAAAATATCTTTTATTGTGACCGTGTTAGAAGGTCAGTCTCAAGCCAAACGAGTCATCAGCTCGCTTACAACAATTTTAGCTTCATAGTTTTCTTTGCTATACAACGCTCAAAATTGGCTAAAACTAGTGTTGAATTTCAAACATCATCATACTCAATATAAAAATAAACAGTAAATATATTTTATTAAAATCAAATATTTATCTATTTAACTTTTAATTTATCCCCCTGATCTGTGTTAAACGAAATTTAATAATCAATTTCAATAAAAGTGAAAACTGCTTTGCAAAATCATTATTCACTTTTTTTTATATAATTTTATTATAAATATTCATTTCAAACATAATAAATTCTGTCCTAAGTTAGTTAATAGAACAAAATATATTCATTTTTTATTTTTAGGACAGAATCATGATACAGCTCAAACATCTGAATAAAGTCTTCACCCAAAAGGACAGCTCATTCCAAGCTGTATCTGATGTAAGCCTGAATATTCATCAAGGTGATGTCTTTGGCATTATTGGTTTTAGTGGTGCAGGTAAATCTACGCTGCTACGTATGATCAATTTACTGGAACGTCCTGATAGTGGAGAAGTCATCATTAATGGGCAGGCCTTACTAGATTTACCCAAAAAACAATTGCTCACAACACGTAAATCAATTGGCATGATTTTTCAGCATTTTAATTTATTGACCAATCGTACGGCGTTAGAAAATATCGAATTACCGCTAGAATTTACAGGTGTGTCTAAAGCAGAGCGTAGAAAACGCGCTTTAGCAAGTTTAGAAATCGTAGATTTATTAGAAAAAAAAGACGCTTATCCAAGTCAACTCAGTGGTGGTCAGAAGCAACGTATTGCGATTGCACGTGCAATTGTCACTCAACCGACAATTCTATTGTGTGATGAACCTACATCCGCTGTTGATCCACAGACCAAAGAATCAATTTTGCATTACTTAAGCAAAATTAATCAAACCCTCGGTATCACCATTGTCATCGTCACCCATGAAATGCAGCTGGTACACAAAATTTGTAACCGGGTTGCGGTCATGGAACAGGGTGAAGTGATTGAAGAGTTCGATTTGTCTAAACCGATTCATCAACCGGTCAAGTCCATCATTTCTAAGCTTTTACTAAATGACTTAAATACACAACTCAAAGAGGCAGTCTAATCATGTACGAGAAAATTATTGCTATTTGGCCAGAAATTCAAAATGCCTTAGGTGAAACCTTTTACATGCTGTCCATTACGCTCATTCTTGGGGTGATTTTTGGTGGGATTGTGGGTACGGTTTTATATCTAACGCGTGAAGGTTCGATCTCACATAATAAGTTTTTAAATGCCTTATTAAATACTGTGGTGAACTTTATTCGGTCCTTCCCTTTCCTGATTTTAGCGATTTCAATTGTGCCTTTAACCCGCTTAATTGTTGGCACATCTATTGGTACTACAGCAGCAATTGTGCCAATGACGATTAGCTGTATTCCTTATTTTGCCCGCTTTGTAGAAGCAGCCCTGCTTGAAGTCAATCGTGGGGTCATTGAAGCAGCTGAAGCTATGGGAGCGACCAAATTCCAAATCGTACATAAAGTTTTATTCTCTGAAGCACGTGCGGCGATTGCCAATTCCATCACCATTGTTGCAGTGAGCTATTTTTCATATTCAACCATCGTTGGCATTGTCGGTGGCGGGGGTATTGGTGATTTTGCGATTCGTTACGGTTTCCATCGCTTTGAAACTGACATTCTCATTTTTACGGTCTTTATCATCATATTAATTGTTCAAGTGATTCAGTTTACAGGGAATTATCTAGTTAAGCGTCTAGATAAACGTATTTAAAAAAATAGAGATAGCAATCAATGAACATAAAATTGAGTCATGCGCCTCTCGCTTATCATCAGCGTCGAGAATTTTTAGATCTGATTGCAGAAGTTAAAGCAGATTTAGCCGCACGGGATGCCCAAGGTGAACAGGCACCTACAACGATTATTGAATATTTAAAAGCACAGAAAATTGGTGCCCTACGCCTGCCTAAGACACACGGCGGTCAAGGTCTAAGCATTGAAGAGTTATTTGCAGTCATTATTGAATTGGGTGCTGCCGACTCAGAAGTGGCGCATATTTTTCACTCGCATTTTCAATTTACTGAAGATGTCCTCAAACATCCTGACCCCAGCTACCGTGCACTCTGGTTTGAACGTATTGCTCAAGGTGCCATGATCAGTAATGCTCTCGCCGAACCATCAAGTAACACTGTCGGCAATGGTCAATTGCTGACCCATATCATCAGTCAAGATCAGCAACTCTATTTAGAGGGTAAAAAATACTTCACCACTGGTACTTTGCATGCAGACTATGTCTTGGTATGGGCAAAAAGTCATCTTGGGCAGCTCTGTCATGTGGTGGTACCCACTACTCGTCAAGGAGTCACGATTCAAGATGATTGGTTAGGCATCGGACAACGCTATACTGCCAGTGGTACGACGACTTTTAGTCATGTGCAGATTCATGAGCATGAAATTCGTTGGGCACAGCCTGAAGCACGTGTGAATAAACCTTTCGCACAGCTTTATATTCAAGCCATTATTGCAGGGCAAACCAAAGCGATCGAAGCACGCGCAGCCGAATTACTACACAACCGTAAACGCTCTTTTAGTTACGGTTCGACAGAGGATGCATCGCAAGAACCTTTATTCTTGGAAAAAGTCGGTGAAATTAGTGCAATGGCCTTTTTAATTGAACAAGGCATTTTAAAAGCAGCACGTTCACTCGATCGTGTGCTCGCCGCTCTGAATCAAGCTGACTATGAGGCACAGCTCAAATCCGCTGCCATTGAAACAGCCAAAGTCAAAGTAGCCATTGATCCGCTAGCACTCAAAGCCGCCAATTTAATGTTTGAAGTGATTGGTGCCTCTGCAATGGGTAAAGACACCTTGAATGATCGTTACTGGCGCAATATCCGCACATTATCGACCCACAATCCAGTCAGTCTAAAAGCCAAGGTATTGGGCGATATTTTAGTAAATCATCAAGATGTGCCCAATATTGGCTACTTTTAAATCCATCATTTAAATAAAAAAAATAGGAATATTTATGCACGCGCGCGCACTTTATTTCGGTGTTCTATCTACCACACTCGCTTTAGGCATCACTGCTTGTTCAAAGCCAGAGCAAAAGACTGTTACTCCAGCAGACACCAAAGTGGTCACATTATTAACACGTGATAATCCGCCTTATCCTCAAGTGGCAGAATATGTACGTAACAAAGTCAAAGCTCAAAATATTGAACTTAAAATTAAGTATGCCAATGATGGGTTAATTCCAAATCGATCAGTCGCTGAAAAAGAAAGTGATTTAAATTATTTCCAACACAAATATTATATGCAATCCGCGAAAGAACTGAATGGTTGGGATCTGGTGCCGATTACCTCTACATTCAATGGAATGTTTGGCGCCTATTCACCTAAATATAAGAATCTTCAGAATTTACCTGTTAAAGCCAAAGTTGTCATTCCATCTGATCCATCGAATGGTGGCCGTGCTTTAAATCTATTGGCACGTGCCAATTTAATTGAACTCAAACCGCATACAGGGGCTAAAACCAGTCTCAAAGATATTACAGCGAATCCAAAACAATTACAGTTCATTGAAGTAGAACATGCTTTGGTGCCTGTGAGTTTTAAAGATAATGATTTAGCCATTATGGCAGGAGCTTATACCATCCATGCAGATCTATTGCCTAAACGCGATGCAATCTATTTAGAACAAGACAATAGTGAATATGACAGTGTCTTGGTTGCAAATAGTCAATCTGCTCATCGCCCTGAAGTTGAAGCAGTAAAAGCCGCTTTTATTGCAGCAGATACGCGTGAATTCACCTTAAAAAATTATGCCGATACTGTGACTTGGCCTGAGCGCTAAGCCTCTTTACTTGTTCTATATCTCTATATTATTGAATGAAATCCATATGAAAAAAACTTACGCTACCCTTATTGGCACATTTGCTGTTTCTAGCATGCTTGGCCTGACAGCATGTTCCAAAAACAGTAATGAAGCGCAAAGTAACACTGCTAAGGATGTTGTGACCATTGTCGCAACAGACACCAAGCCTTACTCAAGCTTAATGGAGCAAGCGAAAAAGATTTACAAGCACAAAATATTGACCTGCAAATCACCTATATGAGCGATCCTTTAAGTATTAATCGCGTTGTCGCTGAAAAACAGTATGATCTTAATTACTACCAACACGAAGCCTATTTAGACTCAGTACGTTTTAAAAATAAATGGGATCTCGAGCCTATTTCCTATACCTTTAATACCATCTTTGCTGGTTATTCAAGCAAATATAAGTCACTTGATGAATTACCAACAGGTGCTATCGTCAGCGTACCTGGTGACCCAGCCAACAATGCACGTGCTTTAGAGTTATTGGCTGATGCCAAGCTGATTACCTTAAAACCGCATGCCGAAGATTATCAAGTTAGCCAACGTGATATTAGCAGCAACCCAAAACAACTGAAGATTGTTGAAGTTGAACAGCCAATGTTGCCCACAGCTTATAAAGATTTTGACTTAACCGTGATTACTGGCGTGTATGCAGACCGTGCAGGTTTAGTCCCAAATCGCGATGCGTTGATTAAAGATAAAGCTGCCAAACAATGGACAGCAGTATTAGTCGCGAATTCTGAATCTGCAAAAAAACCAAG
Source organism: Acinetobacter sp. CY17 (assembly GCF_059515825.1). Taxonomy (NCBI): domain Bacteria; kingdom Pseudomonadati; phylum Pseudomonadota; class Gammaproteobacteria; order Moraxellales; family Moraxellaceae; genus Acinetobacter; species Acinetobacter sp. CY17. The sequence goes on along the minus strand of NZ_JCAKMX010000032.1, from coordinate 7,244 downwards.
TGTGGCCAAAGTTAAAGCATATTTTGACTCTCAAACTGCTTATGACTTTATTCAAAACAATTACAGCCAATTTGTGATTTGGGATAAGTAAATCCACATTCCATTTATATTGATTGATCGAGAATTCAATGCGCTATTTTAATGTTTCTATACTCAGTGCAGTAGCTTTATCTACAGGTTTACTGCTCTTAGGATGTACCGAAAAAAACAACTCGTCCGAACATGAAGCTGCAGCACAACAACACGTGGTCAAAGCAGTTGCTTGGGATACGAAACCCTATTCGAGCTTGCTTGAATATGCACGTGATGAACTCAAAAAACAGAATATTACTTTAGACATTACATATCTCACCGATTCTTATACGGCTAACCAAGCTGTATCAGACCAAGAATATGATGTGAATTACTACCAACATGAAGCTTATCTGGATTCAGTACGCTATAAAAATAACTGGGATCTCCAGCCAATTTCGTACACTTTTAACACGGTTTTTGCGGCTTATTCGAAAAAGTATAAATCGATTGATGAATTACCAGTGGGTGCAACCATCACTATTCCCTCAGATCCTGCCAATAATGCTCGTGCTTTACAGCTACTGCATGATGCAAAACTGATTCAGCTAAAAGACCAACATTTAGGTGATCAAATCAGTCAGCGCGATATCATTGCCAACCCTAAAAAATTTAAATTGATTGAGGTTGAGCAGCCAATGCTGCCAAAGGCTTATCAGGATTCAGACTTAACCGTCATTACCGGCATTTATGCAGATCGTACTGGTTTAGTGCCAAATCGTGATGCATTAATTAAAGATAAAGCGGCAAAAAAATGGGCTGCAGTTTTGGTCGCCAACTCCACATCACAAAATAAACCTGCCGTTATCCAAGTGAAAAACTTCTTCGATTCAGCCGCCGCATATCAATTTATCCAAAATCACTACGGTGACTTTGTGATTTGGGACAAGCCACAGGGAGCACAATAATCATGTCCAAAAAACATATTCATTTGAATGCCTTTGAGATGAATACCGTCAACCATATGGCACATGGACTTTGGGCTCATCCTGAAGACCAGCGTATTCATTATAAAACTGCCAACTATTGGATTAAATTGGCACAATTATTAGAAAAAGGCTGCTTTGATGCCCTTTTCTTAGCCGATATTGGCGGTGTTTATGAGCCTTATGCAGGCTCGTATAAAGCAGCGGTCAAACGTGGCATGCAATCGCCAATTAATGATCCCTTTATTAATGTTGGGCTAATGCTTGGCGTTACCGAACATTTAGGTTTTGCGGTAAGTGCATCAACGAGTTATGAGGACCCTTTTAATTTAGCACGACGCTTTTCGACCTTAGACCACCTCTCTAATGGTCGTGTGGCATGGAATGTCGTGACTTCTGCGCTTGAAGCAGCTGCGCTGAATCATGGTCATGATGCGATTATCCCTCATGATAAACGCTATGAAATTGCAGATGAATTTTTAGAGGTGTGTTATAAGCTCTGGGAACATAGTTGGGAAGAGGATGCGGTACAAGCCAATCGCGCAGCACATATTTATGCCGATCCAGATAAAGTCCATACCATCGATCATGTTGGACCATACTTTAAAGTACGTGGTCCACACGCGTGTGAACCCTCTACGCAAAGAACACCTGTGATTTTTCAGGCAGGCTCGTCAACTACAGGGAAAAAGTTTGCAGCCAAACATGCAGAAGGTGTATTTATCGCTGGTCAAGAGCCAGATAAACTGCGTCAAACGGTAAAAAGTATCCGTGAATCTGCATTAGAACAAGGTCGTGAAGCAAATGATATTAAAGTATTTGCTTCACTCACGATTGTAGTCGGCCACACACATGAAGAAGTCCAAAACAAATTAAAAGATTACCAAGAATATTTCCTCCCTGAGGCTTCTTTTATCCAGTTTTCAGGCAGTACCGGCATTGATCTTGCCAGCTTGAATGATGACGAGCTGTTTGGACAACGCCATTCTGAAGGCAATCAATCGACTGCTCAGCTATATAGCCATAAAACCTCGTATACGGTAAAGAATATCAAAGATGAGTTATCTAAATTTGGTGCACGCACTTTGTTGGTCTTAGGGACACCTGAAGAAGTGGCAGACCAAATTGAAGAGCTAGTCGACTATATCGATCTTGATGGTTTTAATGTTTATCAAGCCATTACACCGGCAACCCTAGAGGATGTGGTGGAGTTAGTGATTCCTGAATTACAAAAACGTGGCCGATATCGAACACATTATCAAGACACCTCATTCCGTGATCGTCTTTTCCGACAAGGTGATAAACTTTCACCACGCCATATCGCACATAAAAAATATACCGAGGCCTAAATCATGACAGCACTCATGCATCCCCATTTAACTCAAAATAACTATCGCTTTGTCAACAGTAGCGCTTTTCAAGATTATCTGACTTTCTTAGCAAGCGATGCCCAAGCACGTCTGGCACAAGGCGGTCACGGTCCATACCAAGCTGTGGCACGCTTTAAAGAACTAAAATTCGGAACTTTACGCTTACCAGAAGCACTTGGCGGCTATGGCATTAGTGTGGAAGAGTTATTCAAGGTATTAATTTCACTGGCAGAATATGATAGCGACTTACCACAGATTTTAAGAGCACATTTTCAACTCACTGAAGAAATTTTAAGATCGGAAAATGCTGATTTTAAAGCCTATTGGGTCAATGAAATCTTAAATGGCAAAATTATTGGCAACGCCTATACAGAGCCCGCAGGTCAAGAAGTCTTGGGGGATGGCCAATATCACACCAAGCTCAAAGCAATTGATGCAGAGCATTTTGAAATTAATGGCACGAAGATTTTCTCTACAGGCACGCTTTACAGCGATTATGTCGCAGTACGTGTTAATGATGCAACTGGTGCCAATCTCTCCGTCATTATTCCCACAGATCGTGAAGGTGTAGAACGTATTGATGACTGGGATGGGATTGGTCAACGCTTTACGGCCAGTGGCACCACGTTATTTAAACATGTAAAAGTGTATTCTCATGAGCTCAATCACGTGCCTGTTGAACAAGTAAAATTTAAACCGTTCACACAATTGTTCTTACATGCTGTCATCGCAGGTAATGTCAATGCCATTGCACGTGAAGCAGCACATCTCGTACGTAGCCGTAAACGTACATTTGCCTATGCCTTTCATGCAGATCCAAAACAAGATCCATTGTTATTAGAAAAAGTGGGCGAAATTGCTGCAACAGCATATATCATTGAACATGCTGTTTTAAAAGCCGCACAAGCCCAAGATCGTGCCTTAGCCACCACTCAACATGGCATCACAGATTATCACTTAAGTCACCAAGCTTCTTTAGAAGCAGCAATGGTGAAAGTAGCGATTGAACCTTTGGCACTTAAGGCAGCTGCAGCGCTTTTTGATGTAACAGGAGCATCGTCAACCAGTCAAAAATACCATTTAGATCGTTACTGGCGTAATATCCGTACCTTAAGCTCACATAATCCAACCAACTTTAAAGCTGCTCATATTGGTCAGCATTTAGTGAACGACGTTGATATTCCGCATAATCCTTACTTCTAAAACACTCCACTTCGTTCAAGAAAAAACCGCCTTAAGGGCGGTTTGCGATCTTAATAAAATTTATTTCAAACCACCTCATCATCAGGATCAGGCATTTTTTGAATTTTGTTGCTAGCATCTACTTGCCACTTATGTGTAATTAAAGTTTAGAACTAAACAAAAAGCCTCTGTAGTCACAGAGGCTTTTTGTGAGTTTAACTTATATTATATTTGAAGATTGCATCAGCAAATCATCCCAAATATTAGTAGTAAGATGAGTGCTCTCAACGTTCATATCCATAAATGCAGACATTTTAGAGTTAGATGCTGAGTTTATTTCTGCCTCGCTCATAAAATCTGTCATATATGATTCATGCTTTGGTTCTTCAGCAATAAAGTCATTTATCACTCGCGTATCACTCGTAGAATAAGAACTTGTTGCAAACAAGTTATAATCTTCTTCAATATCTAAAACATAAGCGAGAGTAGCTTCTTCACTCAATGAGTCAACTTGAGGTGCATTGACTTTGTTTAAGATAGTTTCACGATCCCAAATTGTACCGTCATTGAATTCAATTGAAGTAATGCCATATCCCTCATAAATACTTAAGTCCGAAAACTGATACGAGACACGTATTGGGGAACTATAGCCTTCAATATAAATTTCTAAATCACTTCTATTTTGCTTTAGAGTGATCTCATTCTGATAATACCCTGTCAGTTTCAAAATATTATTATCTACATCTGATCGGTAATCATGAATACCTAAAAGCTGATATATATCATCATATATATCCTTTCTATCGAATACGTATGTATCACTATCGACTCCACCTTCTAAGCGAACATTCTTTCCACCTTGTGAGTTCAGAATATCATCGCCTTCACCGCCCTCTAAGATATTTCCAAAACCACCACCCAGCAGAATATCGTTACCATTACCACCATATAAATAGCTATTAGGTGCCTTTGATTGAATATAATCATCCCCATCATTACCATAAATGGTAGCACTTTCTTCAATAACCAAATGGTCTTCGCCTGATGTCCCTTCAATACGATTTGTGAGTTTCTTAATGATTGTTTCTCTGTCCCAAATTGTGCCATCATCAAATTGAATCGCACTAATTCCATAATGTTTATAAATTTCTAAATGTGATAAATGATAATCTACATGTATAGGCTTTTCATAATCAATTAAATAAACTTCCAAAGTGCTCCCCAGTTGCTTCAGCACAACCTCATTTTCACTATATCCTTTCAATATCAAAATATTATCTTCAATATTTGATCTGTAGTCATGAATAGTAAGCAATTGGTTTACATCTTTATAGATATTATTTCTATCAAAAAAATATATATCGTTACCGTTACCACCTCTTAACACTGAAGTCGTACCTCCTTGAGCATTTAAGATATCATCACCTTCTTCACCATAGAGGAAGCTTTGACCACCTCCACCAAGCAAAATATCGGATCCTGAACCACCATAAATCCAATCAGTAACCTCTGTACCTTTTAAAATATTAATTTCATAGGTATCTGTAGGCTTGTAAGTATCTTTCGCCAATCCAATATTAAAGATTTTCTCCGCCTTATTTCCTGCTATATCTGTTGAGATCACTTTATATTTAGCTGAATCCCAACCTACTGTATTATTTAGCTTAACTGTCTGCCATTCACCATTTACCCATTGGTAAACCTCATATGCATCTGTTGGTGCATTAACAATAACTTGGTCATTTTTTGCATCATAACTAAATACAGATTTCAACTCAGATGCCGTCAAATCAAATGTAATGGTTTTAATATCAGTGTAGCTTTCATTTCCTCCAAAATCAGTTACTTTCGCTCTAAAGCTGTATGTACCATCATCAAAGAAATTAGATCCATCACCCAAATGATTAAATTGACGATCAAATTTAATCCACGTCATACCGCCATCTGTTGAATACTGATACTCAACTAAGCTATTTAATTCATTACCTTGAATCGCTAAATCAAACGATGTGTCATTTGTAATACCATCAGTATTTGAGATGCCAGAATCTTCAAAATCAGTAAACGTTAATTCACCTGCAACAGGTGGTGTAATATCCGTAGTGATATAAATCTGATAATCACTTTGGCTTTGACCATCTACACTGATAATTTCAATATTGAGCTGATCATTTAGCCCTTTCGCATCTAAACCAGACTGAGACCATCCTGACTGATATGTGTAAGAACCATCAGCTTTTAATATGAGATGACCATGCTCTGTTGGGTATGTAATTAATTCAACATTGCCCTGACCATTTTCAACTCGGATTTCCTGATCACCTACTCTTAAAATATAGCTTGCTGGCGCTGAAATTCTTCCGTTTGCATCAGCAAAAATGTTTCCTGAAACAGCTTCATAACCATTAAATTCTACTGAAGTGACATCTACTGTTTGTTGAACATTTAAATTTATTGTAGAACTCGAAGCATTCAGACTCAATGTCAACGAATAACTGCCTTTCGATAAGTTCTCAGCAATAATTACTTGTTTATTACTAGATCCAAGACTTGAAATAGAGGAGGAACCACTAGAACTGTATCCAGTGCCAATCAAAGTATAACTATAACTACCGCTAATTCTTCCAGAATAGTTTGTCAAATCAATGAGAATTGATCCACCAGTACCTGTAATATCAAAGTTAAACGTCTGCTTTGCTATACTTCCATAAGAAGAATAAATATCACTGATTTGTGTTTGCTTCTCAACTTTATTCACAAACTGCTCATTTAATTCAAAATCCACATGACCACTTTGAAGATTCGCAATCGGTGCATATATGTTTTTGACTAAAGCATTGTTTGCCTTATCAGTTGCTACAACATCAAACTTTTCACCATTGCTATAAGCCTTGTCTAGACTCACGCTGTACTTGCCAGTTGCATCTGCTACAGCAGTACCAATGATTTTACCATTGTAGCTTACTGCGACTGTCGCACCAGCTTCAGTGGTACCCGTCACTGTCTTGTTATCTGCAGCCAATTCTTGCGTCAAGGTCGCAGGTGCTGTCGTATCAGGCGCTACAATTTCATTTGGCTGGGTTGCATTACCTGCTTGATCAGTAGAAACAATATTTAGCTTCTCACCATTGCTATAAGCCTTGTCTAGACTCACGCTGTACTTGCCAGTTGCATCTGCTATCGCAGTGCCAATGACTTTACCGTTATAGCTAACTTTGACTGTCGCACCAGCTTCAGTGATACCTGTCACTGTCTTGTTATCTGCACCCAATACTTGCGTTAAGGTCGCAGGTGCTGTCGTATCAGGCGCTGTAATCGTATTTGGCTTGGTTGCATTACCTACTTGATCAGCAGAAACAATATTTAGCTTCTCACCATTGTTATACGCTTTATCCAAAGTGATGCTGTACTTACCATCAACATTTGCCACAGCAGTTCCGATCACTTTGCCATTGTAGCTAACTTTGACTGTTGCACCAGCTTCAGTTGTACCTGTCACTGTTTTGTTATCTGCAGCCAATACTTGCGTTAAGTTCGCAGGTGCTGTCGTATCAGGCGCTGTAATTACATTTGGCTTGGTTGCATTACCTGCTTGATCAGTTGCCACAACATCAAGCTTTTCACCATTGCTATAAGCCTTGTCTAGACTCACGCTGTACTTGCCAGTTGCATCTGCTATCGCAGTGCCAATGAC
>NZ_JCAKMX010000031.1:0-29824 GCF_059515825.1 Acinetobacter sp. CY17 | reverse complement strand
TAAATTGCCTGTTTAATATATTTGGAACAGCAGGGACTTCAGCTACGTTGCTTTGATATTTGTACTTCTTACGTTGTTTGGAAACAAGACCTGATTCACGCATTAACTTACGTACCAGATAGCGTCCAATCTTAATGCCCTGATTCAACAACATAAATCGAATTCCCCGACTACCAAGAGAGTGACGACTTTGCTTAAATAGACTTTTAATCATCACTTTAAGCTTGATACGATCTGGATGAGGAGTTTTACTTGTTGAACGGTAATGGTAATAGCTTGAACGCAGTACACCAAAGGCACGACAGATTAATTTAACAGAGCTTAGCTTTCTTAATTGATCAATCAACGCATATGTTTGAATTCGTCTGACATTAAGAGAGCTGTAGCCTTTTTTAGGATCATCTTCTCCTGCTCGAGTTGATGGATACGAGCTTTAAGTTGTTGTATTTCCCTTTGCTCAGCTGTTAGAGCAGGCATTGTTGGAGATTGTCCTGTTCGTTCAAATTGAAGTTGATCAACCCAACGTTTTAATGCTGTCTGCCCAACATCTAAAGCACGACAGGCCTGTAAAATTGAATAGCCTTGATCAAGTACAAGGCTTGCTGCTTCTAATTTGAATTCTGGAGTAAATGTTCGTCTTGTTCTCATTGAGCACCTCTTTGGTGAATACATTATCACCTAAATTGGTGTCCAACTTTATTAAACCACTACAATTTGATTTAATACCTGTATGAATTTCACAATGGAATTCCCTCTCCTTTTAGGAGAGGGTTAGGGAGAGGTGCTTTTAAATTTTTTTCATTATAAATTCTACCCTCACCCCCTTGCGAAGCAGTGCTTCTCATCCCAAAGGAAGAAGGAGCTTCCATTATCAATTTACTTTCAGCTCAAGGCATATATTCCACAAATCCTCCAACACCACATCCGTCCTCCCCAACACATCATGATTGCAATACCGAACCACCGTTAAAGCCAATGCCTCTAAAAACTTCGTGCGTTCAGCATCATATTCAATCGCATCATCAGTTCCATGCTGACTACCATCCAACTCAATCACCAAACCAATTTCATGGCAGTAAAAATCCACAATATACGGTTTAATCACATGCTGACGACGAAATTTAAGATTCATAAATCGCTTGGCTCGTAAGATCTGCCACATAAGACTTTCTGCATCGGTGGCGGTGTGGCGCATGGATTTGGCGTATTCTAATAATTTAGGGTTTATCATTTTTCTTATTACCTCTTACCCTCACCCCGACCCTCTCCCAAGGGAGAGGGGGAAATTACAGTGTATTTACATCTTATTGGATACACAAACAGAGTTCCCTCTCCTTCTAGGAGAGGGCTAGGGAGAGGTAAACTATAGAACTTGATGCTCCAACAACATCTCCACCCCACTCTCTCTCCCCATATACATGAGTCTTTGCTTTTCCGCTTTAAGCTGTTGCTTTACCTGTGATACATCCGCATCAATCTGCTTATACAAATCCGCAATATTCAGCTGCCCTTTTGACTTACTTACCGCAATTTTGGCTTTATTTGACCACACAAGCGAATTAATCAATTCTTGAATCTGCTTTTTTAACGCTTGGCTTTGTGCTTCTAAGGCCTGTTGGTAAAACTTCACCTGCTCTGTGCTTAAACCCTTATTTGAACCATTTTTACTTTGCTCAACTTCAAGCTGAAGTTTGAGTAAAAAGAATAAATCTTCCTGCTCATAGGCTGCATTGGCACGTTGTAACAGCTCGGTTTTTTCGGCTTTTTTGGACTCATCAGGCTCACGGTCAGGGTGAATGATGGATGCAATTTTTAAATATACGGTTTTGAGTGATTGATTCACTAACTTTTCAGCTTGTGCTTGTTTCTCTTGCTGACGTTTGAGCTTGGCTTGATCTTTTGCTTGCTGATATTGGTCGCTGTTCCAGTTTTCAAATTCATCATCAGCTTGAACGGTTTCATATTCAGATTCATTAAAAGTATCTACATTTTTCTGCTTAGTTTTTTTCTTGTTGTGTTCTACTGCCTGCATATAGTACGCATGCATTTTTTCAACTTCATCAATTTGCTTTTGACTAAGTAAATGTGAGCCTTGTAGTAAGCGAGCTAAGTTTTGAATCTTATCTTCTATCGTTGCTGTATCTGCTTTGCTAAAACGATACAGATTTAAACTCGTCCAGAGTATCTGCATCTGTTCATACAACGTGTTGTATAAATCACGGTATGCAGGCATCAATGCTTTTTGGCTATAGGCACGAATATCGTCCTTGGCAGTTTGCCACGCCAGCAGCAAACGCTTTTGCTGTTCAATCTCATCAATTAAACGATTCAGCTTGTTATGCTGCGGTGAAACTTCCAAAACGGTTTGGGCGGTGGTTTTAGGCAACAAAGACATCATCTATCTAACAAAAAGCACGATTTGGCTATTATGCCTACCTCAGCTTAAACACTCTATAGTGCATCGCTGAGTCCTGTCGCAAAGCGCTCTTAAAACTTCACAAAAGAGTAAAACTTAAATAACTTCAACTTGCTAGAGTAAATATATTCACAATTAGAGTTTAAGGCATGGATCTGGCGCAGCTATTCGTTCACGACACTACATTGGCATTTGGCTTTGAAATTATTGTGCGCTGTGTGCTGATGTATATGCTCATTATTTTGTTTTTACGCTTAACCGGCAAACGCGGCGTACGGCAGCTGTCTATTTTTGAAGTGGCGATTTTATTGGCATTGGGCTCAATTTCAGGCGATCCCATGTTTGATGAGGAATTGCCAATTTTACAAGCAGTTTTGGTCATGAGTGTGGTGATTTTCATGTATCGCCTGACCACTTGGTTAATGATGAAATATCAACCCTTTGAAGATTTAATTGAGGGCAAATCTTTATATGTGGTGGAAGATGGCATGCTGGTTTTAGAGAAAATTCAACGCGGTAAAATGTCACATGATGAATTCTTTGCCGAAATGCGTCAGCAAGGCGTCGAGCATTTAGGCCAAGTACGGGTCGGCCTATTAGAAAGCGACGGTAAGTTTAGTATTTTATTTTTTCCAGATGATCAGGTGCGCTATGGCTTGCCGCTGTTTCCTAAAGCCGCTCAAATCATCTATCAGGTCCAGCCTGAGGTGCAGTATGCATGTACTTACTGCGGCTTTGTCAGCACGCTGAGTTCGGCACAAACGCCCTGTGTACGCTGCGGCTGTCATCAATGGACCCACGCCATAAATGATAGACGTATTACTTAAAGCGTTCATCAGTCTATATAACAACCAGCAGCTTAGAGATGGGCAGCTGACTTTTCAATGCGTTAAGGCAAAAGAAATTTTAATGCACGATTTATAGATACAAATCCAACTCCAGCTCCTACAAGGCTGAACTACACATAGCCAAGAGATCTTGGATTTTAAGCGCATAACCAATTCAAAACATTGAATAATATTTTATAAAACCCAAAAATCACATCTGTATTTGGCATAGCACTTGCTTGTTTGCCCAGGGTATGGGCAAAGCCTGCGTCCAATTTAACATGACGCTTTAGGTTAAACTTGCCGCAAAATAGTGCTTGAGCTTGTAATCTGATCTCGATTAAGATGCAAAAAAGCTGCATTTTTAAGCAGTTATTTTCAATGTTTCAGCATTATAAAAATTGAACAAATTAAAGAAAAAAATAGAGGAATCACTATGTTAAAAAAAGTCGTGTGTGCCAGTGCCTTAATGCTAGGTTTAACGGCCTGTAGCAACGATCAAGCACCCAAAACCGAAAATGCCAGCGGCAATGCTGCTGCAACTTCAGGTACTTTAGAGAAAATTAAACAATCTGGGACTGTGGTACTCGGTTATCGTGACTCATCCATTCCGTTTTCTTATATTGCGGATAATCCAAATCAACCTGTGGGTTTTGCCCATGACTTACAACTGCAAGTGGTTGAAGCCTTAAAAAAAGAACTCAATAATCCAAACTTAAAAATCCGTTATAACCTTGTCACCAGTCAAAATCGTATTCCATTGGTTTCCAATGGCACTGTTGATTTAGAATGTGGTTCAACCACCAACAATAAAGAACGTCAGCAACAAGTTGATTTCTCTGTCGGTTTCTTCCAAGTGGGTTCACGCTTACTCACCGCCGCTGATTCAGGCATCCAAGACTTTGCTGATTTAAAAGGCAAAAAGTTAGTCACCACTGCAGGTACCACTTCAGAACGTTATATCCGTCAGCATGAAAAAGAGCTGGGCATTGGTGAAGTGATTTCTGCTAAAGACCATGCTGAATCTTTCTTAATGCTACAAAACGGCCGTGCTGCGGCATTTATGATGGATGATATTTTACTGGCAGGTGAAAAATCTAAAGCCAAAGAGCCCAACAAATGGGTGATTGTCGGCACGGCGCCAATTCAAGAAGTCTACGGCTGTATGTTACGTAAAGGTGATGCTGGCTTTAAGAAAGTGGTTGATGATGCGATTAAAGCCACTTATAGCTCAGGTCAAATCAACGACATGTATAAGAAATGGTTTGAACAGCCGATTCCACCAAAAAACATTAACCTAAACTTCCCAATGTCAGATGCAGTGAAAGCCTTAATCGCCAATCCACATGATCGTGATCAATAATTTTTGCCCTACTTGAAGCCATGCTTTGGCTTCAAGTGATAGGAGAGACTATGAATTATAGTTGGAATTGGGGTGTACTCTGGCAAAACACAGGCGTAGGTGATAGCACCTACCTCGACTGGCTCGTGACGGGCTTAGGTTGGCTGTTTGTGATTGCCATTGTTGCATGGAGTATTGCCTTAGTTTTGGGCAGTCTGTTAGGCATTATGCGCACTTTACCCAATCAAACAGCACGCGCGATAGGTACAGGCTATGTCAACTTATTTCGCAATGTCCCCTTATTAATTCAGTTATTTATTTGGTTTTATGTGGTGCCCAATTTTTTACCCGACGCGATTAAAAGCTGGTGGATGAATGATTTAGGTGCCAATACCACAGCGCTGATTTCCGCCAGCGTGGGTTTGGGTTTATTTACCGCAGCACGGGTCTGCGAACAAGTCCGTACCGGAATTGAGGCACTGCCGCGTGGGCAAATTAATGCAGGATATGCCATGGGTTTTAGTACTTTTCAGCTCTATCGCTATATCATTTTGCCGCAATCCTTTCGCATGATTTTGCCACCCTTAAGCTCTGAGCTGACCAACTGCGTCAAAAATACCTCAATTGCCTCTTTAGTGGGTGTGGCTGAAATCATCTCGCAAATGAAAACCATCAGTGAATATACCCAAAACACCATTGAGATTTATACCTACGTCACCCTTGTCTTTATTGTGATTAATATCTGCCTGATTCAAGGTATGAATTTACTGGAAAAACGCTTACGTATTCCGGGGCTCATGACAGGAGGGTCTAAATAATGGAATGGCTCACTGTTTTTTTCACTGATTTACAAGCCTCCTACCCTGCGCTGTGGCATGGCTTTAGCATCACCTTAAAAGTGCTGCTGTTTGCGACAGTGGGCGGGATATTGATTGGCACTTTGCTAGCGCTCATGCGTTTATCTTCAATTAAAATTTTTAATTTGTTTGCGCAAAGCTATGTCAACTTATTTCGCTCGATTCCGCTGTTATTGGTATTGATGTGGTTTTACTTTGCCGTGCCATTTATTTACACCGGTGTTACAGGCAAATACCTCACCATTGATACAGCTCTGGTCTCAAGCATTGTGGCTTTTATGCTATTTGAAGCCGCGTATTTTGCCGAAATTGTCCGCGCAGGGATTCAATCTATTCCTAAAGGGCAAAGTGCTGCTGCATCCGCCTTAGGCATGAGCTATGGGCAATCCATGCGTTTAATTATTTTGCCACAAGCTTTTCGCAAAATGACGCCGCTATTATTACAGCAAAGTATTATTTTATTTCAAGATTCCACTATGGTCTATGCCATTGGCTTACTGGATTTCTTTAGAACCAACTATGTCCGTGGCGACCTGATGTCGCTACTGACCCAATATATTTTATTTGCTGGTTTGGTCTATTTTACAGTGAGTTTACTCGCCACCTTCTTGGTGAAAAAACTGCAACAAAGGTTACGCGTATGACAGATTCCGTCATGATTGATATTCAAAACATCAGCAAATGGTATGGTGATTTCCAAGTGCTGACCGATTGCAACACGAAAATTCGCCAAGGTGAAGTGGTGGTGGTCTGTGGCCCTTCAGGTTCAGGCAAATCGACACTCATTAAAACCGTCAACGGCTTAGAGCCATTTCAACAAGGCGATATTGTCGTCGATGGGCTACGTTTAAAAGATCCTAAAACCAACTTAACTCAACTGCGCAGCCGCGTGGGCATGGTGTTTCAGCACTTTGAACTGTTCCCCCATTTAAGTATTCAAGATAATTTAACCATTGCTCAAATTAAAGTCTTAGGTCGCTCACAAGCTGAAGCCAACAAAAAAGGCTTGGCTTATTTAGATCGTGTCGGCTTAAGCCAGCATGCCAAGAAATATCCGGCCGAACTCTCAGGGGGGCAACAACAACGCGTCGCGATTGCCCGTGCTTTAAGTATGGACCCAATTGCCATGCTGTTTGATGAACCGACCTCAGCCCTTGATCCAGAAATGATCAATGAAGTGTTAGATGTGATGGTGGAGCTGGCCAAAGAAGGCATGACTATGATGTGCGTGACCCACGAAATGGGCTTTGCGCGCCAAGTGGCACATCGAGTGATTTTTATGGATCAAGGTAAAATCATTGAAGATTGCTCAAAAGATGAGTTCTTTACCACACAGCGCAGTGAACGCGCGCAGCATTTTTTAGAGAAAATTTTACATTAAATGATGCGTGCCAATCTCACGCTGCATCGCTGCATCTGCCAATTGCAAAGAAAGTTTATACTGATAAATAGAGCCAAACTTCATCCAACTGGGTGATTTTTGGTACATCAAGCAACTGTGGGCTGGGATGAAAACCTTGTAACCACAGCGCAGGCATCCCCGCCGCTTGTGCCCCATAAATATCATTTATCGGATGATCACCAATAAATAAGCACTGTTCAGGTGCTAGATTTAAATGCGCTGCGGTATGTAAAAAAATGTCTGGCTGAGGCTTCGCAATACCAATCAGCTCTGAGCTATGCACCACATCAAAATAATCTAAAAACCCCAAACCTTGTAAAATATTTACACGACTTTGCTGCCCACCATTGGAAATGATTCCCAATTTAAAGTTTTGCTGTTTAAGTTGTTGTAATAATTGTTCAGCCCCCGACATTGCCACCGCACAACGCCCAAACTGACTGAACCAAAACTCGGTTAGCTCCTCTACACTGGGGCGCTGCTGCCAACTGAGTTGTTGCAGTAAAGCATAGCCAACCGAGGCGGCAATACTTGGATGCGTGAGCAATTCTTTTTGAGGATAACCGCCATTATCAATGCGACGTATAATGTTAATCACACTATGCAAAGCATCGGGTTGTATATTATTTTGATAATGTGCCATCAACTGACGGCTATAGGCCTGCACACTTTGATCACGATGGGTTAAGGTGTTGTCTAAATCAAATAAAACCGCCTGAATCTGCATATAAAACAGCCACAAATAAAGGCTAATCTAACATGCACCCGCCGCAAAGCTTAGCGCAAATTATGACTATGCTTTGCGTCAAACTAAAAAAGGCGCAGCGTGCGCCTTTTTATCACTTAGAATTTGTATTCTAAGCCTGTACCTAATAAGACTTGTTGATCTTCCTGTGCAGCTTGTTCAATAGTTAAATAGCCCGCATGAGCATAGACTTTGACTTGTTTAGACCAAGCATAATCTACGCCTGCCAAGATTTGCTGCATGTCATAGTCAGGCGTGGCATCCTTAAAGCTCAGCGTGTTTTGGCTGTACTGTGCTTTAAGCGTCCAGGCTTTGGCATGGGCTAGCTTATATTCTGCGCCCAATAGCCATGCTTTGGCATCATCAATATTTTGTACTGTGACGTCTTGCGCCAGTTTTTCACCTGCTGTGACATCGGCAGTTTCAGACACCTGATATAAAGCACGTAGCGATAAACCGTTGTCCAAGTTCACACGGCCAATGGCACGTAAGTTATCTGCTGCCGCAATTACATTGGTGTCTGCCTGTACCTCTTTCATCTGAGCATTTAAAAAACCACGACTTAAAAAACGGCTCGGCATGGCTTTGTCATAACCCAGACCTGCAACAAAAGTTTTGTCGCTATAGACTACAGAGGATGACCAAGAATCACCTAAGCCACGGCCAGCGACACTATACCCACCTTTGCTGGCTTTAATACGCTGTTCACCTTCACCTGTTGCCAATTGTAGTTTGGCTTCTACTTGACCTTGACCCAGTTTAAAACTCGGTGCTTCATAGACTAGGCTGTTATCAATACGAGTTTCACCGGCCATCATGCCGTGAATATCGGCATTATTTTCTACAGCGTTGTTAAAGCTATCAACTTGAGCCGAAAGCTGTTTAACAGGGGTATCAATTTTACCCAGTTTCACTGTACCTAAGGTTTGATCTTTTAAACCAATGAATAAGTTACGCGGTACAAAGCTATCACCGCTACCGCTTTGACCATCATCACCATAAAAGGTAAATTCAGCTTGATAGAGTGCGCTTAAACGTTCATTAAGTTTTTGGTCGCCTTTTAAGCCAATAAATGAGTTATTTGAACTGAGCTCAGTCACATCACGAGCACGACCGTTGGCATTATCTTGTTTTAAATAGTCGATACTTAAATCAATTTCGCCATAGAAGGTTGGCGCAGCTACAGCTGATACTGTTAAAGTTGAAA
Source organism: Acinetobacter sp. CY17 (assembly GCF_059515825.1). NCBI lineage: Bacteria > Pseudomonadati > Pseudomonadota > Gammaproteobacteria > Moraxellales > Moraxellaceae > Acinetobacter > Acinetobacter sp. CY17. The sequence goes on along the minus strand of NZ_JCAKMX010000031.1, from coordinate 21,028 downwards.
GGGCAACTAAGGCAGCCAATTTGGTTTTCATGAGAGATCCTTGTTCCAATTAAGGCGGGCATCTTACATGGCTCAGTGATAATAAAAATGGCTAAAATTTAAATTTCATATAGATTTGAATGAGTTAGAGTAATTATTAGCCAGATAGACGTTTTTTCCAGCGGTAGATTGGATACAAAGACAACATCGCAATCATACTAATAAGGCTTAAATATCTGGCATAACCAAGCATGTCTGCGGCAACACCACTGAGCACATATAAGCCGCCACTGATCGTCGCCATAATCGCCACTTGCAAAGTAAAGTCTGTGCCTGCCCATGCTTGACGGCTGTATTGCATAATTAAAGTGAGCATCACCACTAACAGCATACTGGAGCTGGCGTCTTCAACAGCATTAATGCTATAAATCAGCCATACACTAACCTGCTGCTGTTGCTCATATTGGCCTGCCAACCACACATAAGCCATTAAGCTTACAATTTTAACTATTGAAAATAGGATTAAAGCTTGATCACGGGCTAAAAATTTTAACAATAGACCTGCCAGTCCTGCCCCCATTAAGGCTGCTATAGCCCCTAAACCCGTAATATAAAGCCCGATCTGTTGAAAGCTTAAGCCTAGATCGACCATTAAAGGCTTAAGCATTGGGCCGGCTAGGCCATCAGCAATTTTAAAACTCAGCAACACCCCAAGCCATGCCCATAACTCAGGCTTTGATTTAAAATAGGCCACATAGCTTTTTAAGCCCTGTTTGGGTAATGGTTGCTGTGGCTGTTTTAGCGATTGTCCACGCCTTGCCAATAAAATCGGCAGACTATTGAGTGCAACGAACCCAGCCAGCATTAAAAAGGTCGCTTGCCATTGCCATGTCTCAAGTAACCATAACAACGCACCACCACCGACAATAAAACCCAAACGTGAGCCAAGCACTTGTAAGGTATTGCCCCAATGTTGGCTTTGCGTTTTAAGATGAGTAACTGCTAAACCATCGCTGGCAATGTCTTGCGTGGCAGCAGCAAAGTTCATAAGCAACAACAATACAAAAAAACCGATTAAATACTCTGGCTGATCAAGCGCATGAATAGGTAAAAAAGACAGCGCCACCAAACAGCCCACCATGAGCAATTGCAGTGGAATAATCCAAGTCCGGTATGTGGCGTAGCGATCTATAAAAGCTGCCCAAAACACTTTGATCGACCATGGCAGCATAAGCAGACCAAAGCCACCAATATGCGCTAAAGACACACCTTCAGCCCGTAAAATCACTGGCAAGGCATGGGTCATAAAGCCCACAGGTAAACCTTGTGCCCAATACAAACAAAATAAAAGCAGATAAATTTGTGGCATATGGATGAAATTTGGGCATAAAAATAGTAAACACATTTTGCCGCTATATTTTTTAGCTGAAAAGCCTAAACTATTTATGTTGTAACTCAATTAAGGATTGCTAATGTCCACATTGCCACTTTTACCGAATCAAGTACCTAGACGCCAAGGTACCTTCAGTCAAAAGTTTTTTAAGCAATTGTATTTAGCACAAGGCTGGAAATTTCAAGGTGATTTTCCCAATTTGCCCAAAGCGGTGGCGATTGTTATGCCGCATACTTCAAACTTAGATGGCTGGTATGGCTTTAACTTTGTGGTGGCCATAGATCTTAAAATTCATATCTTTGCCAAAGCCAGTTTATTTAATACCCCACTCAAACCGCTGCTCAATTGGCTCGATGTCATCCCAGTCAAACGAGATGCTTCGCAAGGTTTAACCCAGCAAGCCATTCATGAATTACGTAACCGTGAGCAAATTTGGATTGGTATGACCCCAGAAGGCACGCGACATAACGCAACTGAGTTTAGAAGTGGCTTTTATCGTATTGCGTTGGGTGCAGAGGTGCCCATTGTCATGTTTGCCTTAGATTATGCACAAAAAATCATTTATTGCTTAGGCGCATTTGAAGCAACAGGTGATTATGATGCTGACCTAAAACATATATTGGCTTTATATCGCGATAAAATTTCAGCCAAACACCCTGAGCGTTTAGCTAAACCTTTGCAAAAAAAATAGTGCGTAGGCAATAGATGTAAAACCTTCAGCGTGGGCTTGTTATATGCGCTGCAGTTAATTTTAATCATTTCTACACTTATGTTACAGTCAAAGTTCTTCGCAACATAGGATACTGCCATGTGGGTCTTAGAACCATGGCACTGGGTTGTATTAGGTGTCATGCTCATTTTAGCAGAATTAATTTTACCCTCTTTTGCTGCACTATGGTTTGGTGTCGCGGCCTTAGTGGTAAGCCTGTTATATTGGCTTTTCCCCAGCATGAGCAGCACTTTACAAATTGTGATTTGGGTGCTGCTGTCAATTTTATCTACAGTGGCGTGGTTTAAACTGATTAAACCGCTGTCGATTGATAAAACCAAAGCGGGTTTATCGCGTGAAGCCACCATTGGACAAATTGGGATGGTGATTGAAAACCATCTCGAGCATGAACATATTAAAGTACGTTTTTCTGTGCCGGTGTTAGGCGCAGATGAATGGCAATGTCGGAGCTTAAATGCCGTCAAGGTTGGCGACCGAGTTCGTGTCGTGGACATTTTAGGCAATGACCTATTGGTTGAGCCACACACATCACAACAACAACGAGATTAAATTTATGCCAGTGAGTAGTATTATTGGATTAGCCCTCTTGGCCTTTGTTGCCATCACCATTTTTAAGGGCGTACGTATTGTGCCGCAAGGCTATAAGTGGATTGTGCAACGTTTAGGTAAATATCACACCACTTTGCAACCAGGATTAAACTTCGTCATTCCTTATGTCGATGAAGTGGCCTATAAAGTCACCACCAAAGATATTGTCTTAGATATCCCATCGCAAGAAGTGATTACCCGTGATAACGCGGTGTTACTGATGAATGCGGTGGCGTATATTAATTTAACCACACCTGAAAAAGCCGTTTATGGCATCGAAAACTATTCATGGGCCATTCAAAATTTAGTACAAACCTCATTGCGCTCGATCGTGGGCGAAATGGATTTAGATGATGCGCTGTCTTCACGCGACCATATTAAAGCCAAGCTTAAAACTGCGATTTCAGATGATATTTCGGATTGGGGTATCACCTTAAAAACAGTTGAAATCCAAGATATTAAACCCTCAAACACCATGCAAGCAGCCATGGAAGAACAAGCGGCGGCAGAACGTCAACGCCGTGCCACCGTGACCAAAGCTGATGGTGAAAAGCAAGCCGCGATTTTAGAAGCCGATGGTCGTTTAGAAGCCTCACGTCGTGATGCCGAAGCACAAGTGGTGTTAGCAGAAGCATCACAAAAAGCCATTACTATGGTGTCCTCAGCAGTTGGTGATAAAGAAATTCCTGTCGCTTATTTATTGGGTGAGCAATACGTTAAAGCCATGCAAGAGATGGCCAAATCTAATAATGCCAAAACTGTAGTTTTACCTGCCGATGTACTCAATACCATCCGCGGTGTTATGGGTCAAAACCGCTAAAATTCAATTCTTTTTAACAACATAGACAGCAGCAATGCTGTCTATTTTTATACTGTGCATGAAAACCTCAGCAATAGATTCAAAATTATGGTTAAATTTCGCGTTTATTTTTGAAAAAATTCGGACTTGTGGTCAGGAATGAAGCAAGGCGGCAACAGCGTCTGTAACCGCTTTTGATCAACTGTCCAACTTGAAAAATGGATCATGTATGAGCTCCCTGAATCCCACTCTTATTACTTTTTTATTCTATATTGTCGCCATGGTCGCGATTGGCCTGATGGCTTATCGCGCCACTGCTAACTTTTCTGACTATATCTTAGGCGGTCGTCGCTTAGGCAGTTTTGTCACTGCCCTATCTGCTGGCGCATCGGATATGAGCGGTTGGTTACTCATGGGTTTACCTGGCGCTATTTATCTCTCTGGCCTGTCTGAAATGTGGATCGCGATTGGTCTGATTATTGGTGCATGGCTCAATTGGCTGTTGGTCGCAGGTCGTTTACGGGTACATACCGAAGTGCAGCATAACGCCCTCACCTTGCCAGATTATTTTTCCAACCGTTTTAACGACCAAAAGAAAGTTTTACGTATTGTTTCGGCATTTGTAATTTTAATTTTCTTTGCCATTTACTGTGCTTCGGGCATGGTCGCTGGTGCGCGCTTATTCGAAAGCATGTTTGATATGTCGTATAGCACCGCGCTGTGGATTAGTGCCATTGCTACCATTAGCTACGTGTTTATTGGCGGTTTCTTGGCGGTGTCTTGGACAGATACCTTCCAAGCGGGCTTAATGATCTTTGCTTTGATCTTAACCCCTGTTGTGACCTTAATGACTTTCTCAGATCTGTCACAAGTGAGCTTAGCTTTAGAAGCAGCACGTCCACAGGCCACTGACCTAATAGGTAATTTAAGCTTTGTGGCAATTATGTCATTACTGGCATGGGGCTTAGGTTATTTTGGTCAACCGCATATTTTAGTGCGCTTTATGGCGGCTGATTCGGTTAAATCGATTCCAAATGCCCGCCGTATTGGTATGACATGGATGATTTTATGTTTAGGCGGTGCGGTGGCTGCGGGCTTCTTTGGTATTGCTTATTTCCAAGCGCATCCAGAATTGGCCAGTGTGGTGAATGCCAACCCTGAAACTGTGTTTATGGAATTGACTAAAATTTTATTCAATCCATGGATTGCAGGTGTGGTACTGGCTGCTATTTTAGCCGCTGTCATGAGTACACTAAGCTGTCAGCTTTTAGTCTGCTCAAGTACCTTAACTGAAGATTTCTATAAATCGTTGCTACGCAAAAATGCTAGCCAAAACGAATTAGTCTGGGTGGGTCGTATCATGGTACTGATGATTGCATTACTTGCGATTTGGATGGCGGGTAATCCTGAATCTAAAGTACTGGGCTTAGTGGCCTATGCATGGGCAGGTTTTGGTGCAGCATTTGGTCCACTAATCATCTTGTCCTTGTTCTGGCGTCGTATGACACGCAATGGTGCCTTAGCTGGCATGATCGTGGGTGCGGTGATGGTGATTGTATGGAAAAATGTTTGGGGTGATACTGGCGTCTATGAAATCATTCCAGGCTTTATCTGTTCAGCCATTGCCATTGTTGTGGTGAGCCTCATGGGCAAAGCGCCAACTGCTGAAATTACTGCGCGCTTTGACGAAGCAGATCGCTTATATAAAGAAGCCACCAAGTAATCCTTGTTTGAACCAAAAAGCCCGCAACATGCGGGCTTTTTTATTTCTTTTTAGTTAAACGTTTGGCTGGCCAAGTCATGGTAAAACGCGCCCCACCCAATAATGGACTTTGATCAATCGATACTTTTCCACCAAACCAGTAGGCAATACGACTGACAATAGATAAACCTAAACCATATCCCCCTGAAGCACGGGTACGGCTGTCATCTAAACGAGCAAAGGCTTCAAAAATGCGTTCGCGTTCAGCTTCTGGAATACCAGGGCCATCATCTTCGACACAAATATAGGCAAAACCTTGTTCATTTAAACCCCCACTCATCAGTACTTTAGTGTCGGCATAACGCACTGCATTACCCACTAAGTTTTGAATGACACGGTGTAAATAGCGCCGCTCAGTTTCAACCATTAACGTAATTGGCGGTGCCTGTAACTCTAAAGTTTTACCAGTTTTTAGGGCTTCAGTTTCAATCAGTACTTGATCGAGTACTTCAAATAAAGCCACTTGTTCAAAGTCTAAAGACGGCATGCCTTGTTCGAGCTTGGCATAGGTCATAATTTCATCAATTAAGGTGTTTAAGGCCTCAATGTCTTTATCAATCATCTCCATTTGCTGCTGACGATATTCGTAGTCGTCTTCATCAACCAACATTTCTAAAGCAAAACGAATCCGTGCCACAGGGGTACGTAGTTCATGCGATACTGCACGCATCAGTTCACGCTGCGCTTCAATTAAACGCTGAATATGCTCTGCCATGTTGTTATAACTGGTGGCTAGATTAGCGAGCTCATCAGTCCCATCCACAGGTAAACGCACCGATAAATCACCACCCTGAATTTGGTCCAAGGCACGATTCACTTCACGAATCTTGCGTTGCATTGGAATCATGAGACCATAAACGCCTAAACTCAGAATAAATAAGCTGAGTAAAGTCACCCCTGCAGCCAGCTCAAATGGCATCCAATTAAATAGCGGTACTGGCCCAATCACAATGGCTTGGGTTGGATCACGCTCTAAAGGGCTGATAATTGAAATGGTGGTGCCACGAATGGAGGCATTATCTTTATAGACAATAATGCCATTGCCCAAACGTAAACGACTGAGTTGTTCTGAGTCTAAAGATAAATCGCGTAGATTTTGAATACTGACTGGATAAGAAAAGTGATCTTGAATATTGGCCAAGTATTTGGCTTCTTGCCCTGAATAATATGCCAAATAATCTTGAATGAAGACCGGCAAAAATTTCATTTGCTGTTCGGTAATTTCATCAATCTGCGCATACAGGTAATGATCTGGATCATCTTTAATGCCCATCACCACATAGGCAATGGAATTTTCCGCCTCATAACGCACCACTGCCTTTTGTTCGGCAATGCGGCGATTTTCCGCACGTGACAACGACACTTGATCAGCACGAATATAAAAAATCGGTAGCCCCAACAAGTTTGAGGCATCCGAGATCCAATCTTCTTTTTGTTGCTGATTGGATTGACGTGCAATCCCCTCACTAATGATGTAAGCCATACCATCGGTCAGTGATTCACGGTATTCTTGTGCTCGTTGATAATTGATGACTTGGGTGAGCACATAACCTGAACAGGCGACAAGCACCATCAAAATCAAAAGTCCAGCATAAATCCGCAAAAAAATACTGTGTTTAAACACCTAAGGCTTGTCCTATAGCAAGGGGATAAAAAACGCTTAAATACCGTTGGTTTCTTTTACAAATAAGTAACCTTTACTACGTACGGTTTTAATACGTTTTGGATTTTCCGGATCATCGCCAATTTTTGGACGGATACGCGAGATACGCACGTCAATCGAACGGTCTTGACCGTCATATTCGATACCACGTAGACGCTCAAAAATGTCTTCACGCGATAAAATACGACCAGCATTAGACGCCAATAACCACAGAAGATCATATTCAGCGCTGGTAAAATCGACCAATTCACCATTTAGGGTCACTGAACGACCACCGTTGTCAATCACAAGGTCATCAAACTCAATACGCTGTGCCACTTCATCTTCAGCAACTTTGTCAGTACGGCGTAATAAAGCACGAATACGCGCCAACAGTACACGCGGCTGTACCGGTTTTGCGACATAATCATCAGCACCCATTTCTAGGCCTAAGACTTGATCCATATCTTCAGTACGCGCAGTTAGCATTAAAATCGGCTGATGATAGTGGGGACGCACTTCACGGCAAATGGTTAAACCATCTGCGCCGGGTAACATCACGTCTAACACCACTAAATCGGGTTGTTCAGCAATAATACGACGGATCGCACGGTTACCGTCGGTTTCTACCCCAACTTCAAGACCATTACGGATTAAATATTCTTGCGTTAAGCGTGCAAGACGTTCGTCATCTTCAACAATTAAAATTTTAGGTAACTTTTCTTCTTGGCTCATGGACAATGCCCCTTTATTAACTTGACGTATCCCTTAAAAATCCAATAGATACGCTTAAATATAAGTTGCAATATACACACGTTTACATTGTAAACAAGAGCTCATTCACCAAACTGATACATCAAAGTAGCAAATTGTTATATTTTTATAATTCTAAATAATAGTCTATGCCACTGAATGCAGCTGCGTGTGCTGAGCTTGTTATTTTTTAGGCAGTCAGTGCAGGTTTTTTGCTTAACAAAAATTAAATTTGGCGCTTTTGTAGTTATCCACAACTTTATCTATATTCTCTTTTGCCAAGCTTTGCTATGCTATGCCTCACGGGGCAAGGCTTAAAGATAAAGTCTGCCTTTTTTTATTTTTTTGACAGAAGTTTGAATCAAAAACTTTTCTAAAATGTCAATATTGATCTACTACAGATTTTCCCGTATCTTGTGCCCAATCCCAATTGAAACCACTAAGTCTTGTGTTTATCCCGTAAAACACTTGGGACCAGTATTGTCTAGTTATCCCTAGATATGCTCACTCCAAACTTATTGGTTAATAAACAAATAAAGAGTTGATGCAATGAGCGTAACCACAGCGACCCCCGGTCAACTTCAAGTGATTAAACGCACTGGTGAAGTTGCCGCTTTTGATGCTGAAAAAATTTCAGTTGCCATTGGCAAAGCATTCTTAGCCGTTGAAGGCCAGCCAAGTGCTGAATCAAGCCGCATTCATGATCGTATTGAACAATTAACTGAAATGGTACTGAACACGTTTAAACGTCGTTTACCTTCAGGCGGTACGATTCATATTGAAGAGATTCAAGATCAAGTTGAACTGGCACTTATGCGTACTGGCGAGCAAAAGGTTGCGCGTGCTTACGTGATTTATCGTGAACAACGTGCTGAAGCACGTAAACAGTTAAACGCGAATCATCATCCAACTCTACAAATTTTAGACCAAAACGGTCAGTTAAAGCCGCTGGATTTAAGCGCTTTAACAGCAACCATCGCAACTGCTGCCCAAGGCCTAGAAGGCATTGACATTCAAGCGATTGTGGATGAAACCGTTAAAAACCTATACAACGGCGTCAAAGAGTCTGACATCTCAACCACTATGATGATGGCAACCCGTACCCGTATTGAACAAGAGCCAAACTACACGTATGTGACTGCGCGTCTACTACGTGACAACTTAGTGGCAACTGGTCTTGAGTTTTTAGGTTTAGCAACAGATACCAATGAAGGTGATGCGCTTGAGACGTTCTTAAACAAAGGGATCGAGCTTGAGCTTTTATCTCCTGAACTGCTTAACTTTGACCTTGCAAAATTGGCAGCAGCGATCAAACCAGAACGCTCTAACCAATTTACCTACTTAGGTTTACAAACTTTATTTGACCGTTACTTCATCCACTCAGATGGCGTACGTTTTGAATTACCGCAATTGTTCTTTATGCGTGTTTCGATGGGCTTAAGCCTAAACGAAGAAAACCGTGAAGAGCGTGCAATTGAGTTCTATAACTTACTCTCTAGCTTTGATTATATGGCGTCTACACCAACGCTATTTAACTCAGGTACGCTACGTCCACAGTTATCAAGCTGCTACTTAACCACTATTGCTGATGACCTGTACAACATCTATGGCGCAATGCGTGATAACGCCATGTTGTCTAAATGGGCTGGTGGTTTAGGTAACGACTGGACCCCAGTACGTGCGCTGAACTCATACATCAAAGGCACTAATGGTAAATCACAAGGTGTGGTGCCATTCCTAAAAGTGGCTAACGATACCGCAGTTGCAGTCAACCAAGGTGGTAAGCGTAAAGGTGCAGTCTGTGCATACCTTGAAACTTGGCATTTGGACATCGAAGAATTCCTAGAGCTTCGTAAAAACACAGGTGATGACCGTCGTCGTACCCATGACATGAACACAGCCAACTGGGTTCCAGATTTGTTCATGCAACGTGTGATTGAAGACAAAGAGTGGACGCTATTCACGCCATCTGAAACACCTGATCTACACGACTTAACAGGTGCTGAATTCGCTGAACGTTATGCTTACTACGAAGGCATTGCTAAAGAAAACAACATGCTGCATAAAGTCATTCGTGCGAAAGACTTATGGCGCAAAATGTTGTCTATGCTATTTGAAACAGGTCACCCGTGGATCACATTCAAAGACGTATGTAACTTACGTTCACCACAGCAACACGTAGGCGTAGTTCACTCATCGAACTTATGTACTGAAATTACCCTAAATACCAACCAAGACGAAATCGCGGTATGTAACTTAGGTTCAATTAACTTAGTACAACACGTGCAAGGTGGTGTGTTAGATCGCGAAAAACTAGCGCGCACTGTAAAAACAGCAGTTCGTATGTTAGACAACGTGATTGACATCAACTACTACGCAGTACCACAAGCGCGTAATTCAAACCTTAAACACCGCCCTGTCGGTATGGGTATCATGGGCTTCCAAGATGCACTATATGAAATGGGTATGGCGTATGGTTCTGACGCGGCTGTAAACTTTGCTGATGAATCAATGGAAGTGATTTCGTACTACGCGATTCAAACCTCTAGCGATTTAGCACTTGAACGTGGTACTTACGAAACCTTTAAAGGTTCACTCTGGGATCAAGGTATTTTACCAATTGACTCACTCAACCTAGTCGCGAAAACACGTCCTGAAGGCATGTTTGAAGTTGACCGTACACAGCGTTTGGATTGGGACACATTACGTGCCAAAGTTCAAAAAGACGGTATGCGTAACTCAAACGTAATGGCAATTGCACCAACTGCAACCATTTCAAACATTTGTGGCGTTTCGCAATCAATTGAACCAACATTCCAAAACTTATATGTGAAATCTAACCTGTCAGGTGAATTCACAGTGATCAACCCGTACTTAGTACGTGCGTTAAAAGATCGCGGTCTTTGGGATTCTGTGATGGTGAATGATCTTAAACACTTCGAAGGTTCGGTACAAAAAATTGCCCGTATCCCAGAAGAGTTAAAAGCAATCTTCGCGACTGCCTTTGAAGTTGAACCACGTTGGATCGTTGATGCTGCATCACGTCGTCAAAAGTGGATTGACCAAGCGCAATCACTGAACTTGTACATCTCTGGTGCAAACGGTAAGAAACTGGACATCACGTATAAGATGGCTTGGTTACGTGGTCTAAAAACCACTTACTACCTACGTGCATTAGGTGCGACTTCTGCTGAGAAATCGACGATTAATACTGGCGCATTAAACGCTGTGAAATCGACGATTGCACCGAATGCTGCTGCACCAGTTTCCGCGCCAGTTGAAGCAACACCTGCTGCTTCTGTAGAAGAAGATGGTTTTGCAAATGCAGCACCAGTGCCACAAGCATGTTCAATTGACAATCCAGATTGTGAGGCTTGTCAGTGACTCATAGGATTTACACATTAGTTTGTAGTGATAGTTTGTTGCAACCGCTCAGCTATCCTTACTTAATATTATTAATGTGATAGTTGAGCATATTGTGAGTACAAGAATATGCCTAACAATAAATCCGCATCACTTTTAACCGTGATAGTTATTGCTGTTTCACAATCGCTCTCTTCAAGTCCAACTTTGGACTTGGGAGAACAAAATAATGTAAATACTATTGCATGTAATAAATGCACAATAGTTATTAAACAATAAGTCCAAAGGAAATTTTCATGGAAACAATGACCCCCAACTATATGTTAGGACTTGCTGCCCTGATTATTTCCTTTGCAGTTTTATTTTACGTCCCTGTAGCGTATTTTTTCATTAAACAGCGCAAACAGAAGCGTAAGTAAAATAAGTCGTGTTGAAGGATTTAGCATTTTTGATACAAAAAATGCCCTATATCAGCAAAACTTAATTTTGCTTACACAATATAAGCGTATAGTGAAGACATCTTAGTTGAGATGTCTAAACCAGATATAACGCAACGAAGAGTACATACTATGTCTATCCTGAGTTGGGACGATTTCGAAGATGATTCGCAAAAACCGACTGCACCTGAACAGCAGCCTGCGCCCGTCGAACCGCAAAAAGCGGCTCATTCGCAAGTGGTATCTGATGCAAAGCAACCACAGACGCATGTGGCAACTGCACAACCCGCTACAACCTATAGCGGAGCCGCAGCAGATTCAACCGATCCACTGGCAAGAGCATCTCACGCCCTAAATAATTTAGATGCAGCACCAGGTCTTGAAGAACTTGAGATGGGTGCGCAGCGTGTTCAAGTTGATGACAAAGCCATGATCAACTGCCGTGCGGATTTAAACCAACTTGTACCATTTAAGTACGAGTGGGCGTGGCAAAAATATCTAGACGGTTGTGCTAACCACTGGATGCCACAAGAAGTTAACATGAACCACGATATCGCATTGTGGAAATCTGAAGATGGCTTAACCGAAGACGAACGTACTATTGTGATGCGTTCACTTGGTTTCTTCTCGACTGCCGATTCATTGGTAGCAAATAACCTAGTCCTTGCGATCTACCGTCACATTACCAACCCTGAATGCCGTCAATACTTATTGCGTCAAGCGTTTGAAGAAGCAATTCATACCCACGCTTACCAATACTGTATCGAATCATTAGGTATGGATGAAGGCGAAGTATTTAACATGTACCGCGAAGTGCCATCTGTAGCACGTAAAGCGGCATGGGGTCTTAAATATACCCAGTCTTTAACCGATCCTACCTTCCAAACGGGTACACCTGAAAACGACCAAATCTTGCTACGCAACTTGATCGCGTTCTACTGTGTCTTAGAAGGTATCTTCTTCTACTGTGGTTTCTCGCAAATTTTATCGATGGGTCGTCGTAACAAGATGAATGGTGTTGCTGAGCAATTCCAATACATCTTACGTGATGAGTCTATGCACTTGAATTTTGGTATCGACATGATTAACCAAATCAAGAACGAGAATCCGCATTTATGGACAGCTGAATTCCAACAAGAAATCGTTCAAATGATTCTTGAAGGCACCATGCTTGAAATCGAATATGCTAAAGATACCATGCCACGCGGCGTACTTGGCATGAACGCGGCAATGATGGAAGAATACTTAAAATTCATCTGTAACCGTCGTTTAAACCAACTCGGTTTACCTGAACAATTTGCTGGTGTGAATAACCCATTCCAGTGGATGTCAGAAATGATGGACTTACGTAAAGAGAAAAACTTCTTTGAAACTCGCGTAACGGATTACCAAACTGGTGGTGCGTTAAGCTGGTAAGATTTTTTTCAATTTTACTGTAAAAATCCCGCTCTTTGAGTGGGATTTTTTATGCATAATCAAGTAATAAATAAAGCAAACTTGGAATTTATACTTATATCAATTAATCTAAAAATAAAATAATAAAAAGGCTATTTATAATGTGCTTATATTCTTTAAAAAAAATAATATTGTTTACTGCATTTTTACTCTTTTCTTCAATAAGTACAGCTAAATCACAAGAAATGCATATTGATAAAATTCTACAGCATCGTAATGCAGCTCATCTTTTATATATTGATCATGATGGTGCATTATTAAATCCTTGGGATACGCGGCCAAATAAGAGTCATGTGTCTAAACAAGATGAAATCAAATATATTGATCATATAACCGATGAAATTTTGGTTAAATCAGATAGTACTCAATGTAAAGATAAATTCACTCTGACTATTTTTATTCATGGTGGATTAAATTTTCTGCGTGATGCTAATGAAAGACCAGATCAATTTATTAAAACTATGCTAAAACAATGTCATTATCCGGTATTTATTAGCTGGAATTCGGGTGCTTATACCAACTATAGCGATCATCTGTTTCGTATTCGTAAAGGTGAAAGTAACCCAGCTAAGGCCATTCCGAGTATCCCTGTCGTTTTAGCGCAAGATTTAACCCGTTCAATATTAAAAGCACCGAGTGCTTATCTACGTGAAATAAAAAAAGCCTCCTCAGTTCGTAAGCTCTATACGCAAGAAGTGCAACAAGCCTATCCACAATTGATTGGTCGTTTAAAGGCAACAGGACTGAATATTCATCAACCTGAATTGATCCATCAGTCGATTCAGGTTGATCCACTCTTGCCGGTTAAAATCATAACAAAAACCGTGACTACTCCCATTATTGATGGTTTTGGTAAAGGTGCTTGGGATTCTATGCTACGTAGAACCGATTTGATCTTTACTAGCCCTTATTCAATCAACCAATTATTAACACAAGAGCTGCAACCACAGCACCCCCTTAAACAAGGTCATCATTTTGAAACTGCGATAGCCAAGTTTTTTCGAGAATTAAGCTCTAACCCCGCTTTAGCCATTGCTCAACAAAATCTTGCATCTGTACACACCACTGATCAAGATACGAAAGGTCAGAAACTGGCTGCAATTCAGATTAACTTAATTGGTCACTCGATGGGCACTTTGATGGTGAATCAAGCCTTGTCAAAGTATCCCGATTTAAATGTCAAAAACATCGTCTATATGGGAGCAGCTGCACCGCTAAGAAGCCTCGAGTCCACAATTGCACCTTGGTTGCAACATCATCCTAATACGCATTTTTATAGTTTAAGCCTAGATCCTTATAATGAATTAAGTGAACAATCTGGCCAGGGTTTACTTCCCCGAGGTAGTTTACTCAACTGGATTGATAATATATTTTCAGATATTCATTCTGTAAAAGATAGAACTGTAGGTTCATGGATTAATATCATTATGTTAGTTGATGATATGTTTGCGCCATCACCTTATTTACGTGAGCGCATTCATCTCACCAAGTTTCATGTACACACGTCTCAAGGCATGGATGTTGGCCCACAAAAACATGGCGAGTTTGATAATTATGCTTTTTGGCGTGAAGAATATTGGACTGGGCAAGAGCTTGAGCGCCTTGTTAAATAACAGCATTTGTTATGGGCCGATTTAAACATTAGCGTAAATTAAAACTGGCCCGAATACGATCCAGTAAAACGCGATGTGAATCTGAAATTATGGCACCTTTACGCATTAATAACTGCGTTTTGGCTTGTTGAAAGGTGCTGGAATCAATTTCTAGTACATCGACCAGACCCGCTTCTACCGCAACCCCAATATCAGCATAACGCATGGCAGAAATACCATGCCCTGCAATCACATAATTTTTAAGTGCGGTAATAGAGTTGGTGGTTAAGGCAATATTTAAACCCAAATTTAAACGTACTAATTCAGCATCTAATAACTGGCGAAAACCATGCCCCACCGACATCACCGCAAATTTATAATTTAAAGTCTGCGCCAAAGATACCGCTCCTTGCTGTAAGGTTAATGGATGACCTTTAGGCACAGCTAAAATAAAGGGCTCTTCGCGTTCCGCAATCACTTTAATTTCAGGATGCAACGGTGGATTATAGGCCAACCCAATATGCGCTAAACCTTCCGTTACCTGCCGAATCACATCCTGCACGCTCATTAATTCCAGTTGCAACTGCACATTTGGATAAGTGGCATGCATATGTTTAAGCACATCATAAATTAAATCTTGTAAGTAACTTTCACTCGAGACCAAATTGACTTTGGCTAACTGTGCCGATTTAAGCTGTGCCAATTGCTCAAATAATGCTAATTCACGTTTTTGATTTTCCTCAAAATACTCTAAGACGATATAGGCAGCTTCTGTGGGCACAACATTACGACCACGGCGTTCAAACAGCTGGGTTTGTAGCTGGGCTTCAAGAAGTTGGATTTGGCGGCTAATGGCAGATTGTTCGATATTAAGTAAGTCGGCAGTTTTACGAATCGAACCTAACAGCATCACATTATAAAAATAACGCAGTCTTTTTTCATTAATCCCTGCTAAAGGCAGCGTGTGTTTTTGCATAGGTTTGTACTTATTATTGATGCTTTTAAAGCATCATTATCAATAAAAAGCTGCATTGTTATCAAGTGCTCAAGCTGCTTAAACTCATCTCTAAGGAAAAATAACAATAAGCAACAGGAGTTTGCTCATGCGAGAACAACAACTCGATCGGATGTATCAAAAAATTAGTTGGCGCTTATTGCCATTTTTATTGCTGTGTTATTTTTTTGCCTATTTAGACCGTATTAATATCGGGTTTGCCAAATTACAAATGCAGCAAGATTTAGGCTTTAGTGATGCTATTTATGGCATGGCTGCAGGTATTTTCTTTTTAGGCTACGTGCTGTTTGAAGTTCCCACCAACTTGTATTTTAGCAAGATTGGGGCGCGTAAAACTTTTATGCGCATTATGGTGCTGTGGGGTCTGACTTCAATGTCGATGTTATTTGTGACGACTCCAACCATGTTCTACATTTTGCGCTTTTTGCTGGGCGTATTTGAAGCAGGTTTTGCCCCAGGTTTAATTTTTTATCTGACCTATTGGTATTCGGGTGCTCGTATGGCACGCGTCATGGCGATTGTCATGTTGGCTGCGCCCCTAGGTGGAATGTTGGGGGCACCTTTGTCCACACAAATTATGACCCATATGCATGACATTTATCATATGGCGGGTTGGCAATGGTTATTTTTACTTGAAGGTTTGCCTACGGTGCTATTAGGAGTGATGGCGTATTTTTATTTGGTTGATCGTCCACAAGATGCCAAATGGTTAAGCCTTGATGAGAAAAAATTATTGCAACAAGAAATTCAATTACATCAAGCAACGCAGACGCATCAAGGTTTTAAAACTGTCCTTAAAGATCCATGGATTTATTTTATGGCTTTGGGTTATTTCAGCATCATTAGCGGGATTTATGCAGTCGGGTTTTGGTTACCGTCTTTACTTAAAAGCAGCGGCGTAGAAAGCTTAACCAGCATTGGCTGGTTGGTGGCCATCCCTTATTTACTTAGCGCGATTTTGATGAACCTTGTAGCACGACGTTCCGACCGTTACCAAGAACGTAAATGGCACAGTATTTTACCTACGCTCTTGGCAGGAGTCTGTCTGTTAAGTTCGGTTATGAGTACTCATTTTATCTTGTCATTTATTGCAATTTGTTTTGCCACTGCATTTATGTTTGTTGCCTATACCATTTTTTGGTCAATTCCTGCGCAGTACTTAACAGGCACAGCTGCGGCTGGCGGCATTGCGCTGATCAACAGTATTGGGCTATTGGGTGGTTTTGTTAGCCCAAATATTATGGCATTTGCCCAAAGTACCACTCAATCCTTGGTTGCGGGCTGGATCAGTATTGCCTTATTACTTGGTTGTGGCGCCTTGTTGCTTTGGTATGCCTTCCGTTTAAAAAAACCACTTTCTACTTCTCAGGCTGTTCGCGCCACTTCATAAGGATCATTCTATGCCAACGATTGCTATTGCTGGTTTTCAGCATGAAACCAATACTTTTTCCCCAAGTCTGGCACGCTATGATGACTTTATTCATGGCGGTGGCTTTCCGGGATTAACCTATGCCCAAGACCTGTTCGCATTTGCCGAGCACAATATTCCTATTGGCGGTTTTATTCAAACTGCCCAGCAGTTGGGTTATCAGCTTGAGCCGATTCTATGGGCAGGTGCATCACCTTCGGCACAGGTCGAGCAGCAGACCTATGAACGTATCTGTCAGGATATTATCGCGGGCATTATCGCCCAGCCAGTGGATGCCATTTATCTTGATTTACATGGTGCTATGGTGGCTGAACATTTAGATGATGGCGAAGGTGAATTACTGCGCCGTATTCGTGCAGTGGTGGGTCAAGAGATCCCCATCATCACCAGTTTAGATTTTCATGCCAACGTTACTCAGCAAATGTTTGAACATGCCACGGCAATGCTGTCTTATCAGACCTATCCACATATTGATATGGCAGTTACAGGCGCACGCTGTGCTGTGCTATTAGATGAAATTTTAAAAGGCAAACAACTACATAAAGACATCTACAAACTGCCATTTTTAATTGCTTTAAATGCGCAGTGTACAGATTTAGAACCTGCCAAAAGTACCTTTCAGCGTTTACAACAGTTACAGCAAGACACTGGGGTGCTACTCAACTTTACCCCAGGTTTTCCTGCGGCAGATTTTTATGACTGTGGCGGCACGCTATGGGGCTATAGCGCATCGCTACCGCAACTGCAACACACCATGCAGCAATGCCAAAGTGAATTGCTGGCGCATGAAGCCAATTGGCACATGGAATTTTTAAGCCCTGATGTGGCGATTGCCCAAGCCCAACAACTGTTTAAAGATCAGCAAAAACCGATTGTTATTGCCGACACCCAAGACAACCCCGGTGCAGGCGGTGATTCTAACACCACAGGCATGTTACATGCCCTCGTCAAAGCCAAAGTACAACGTGCATTAGTGGGTTTAATCTGTGATCCTCACACCGTACAAAGCGTTGGTCACCTTGCAATAGGTGAACGGTTTTATGCCCAACTTGGCGGTAGCAGCAATGGCGACCCTGCCCTATGTGGTGAGTTTATTTTAAAAGCACGTCATACAGGTCAATTTCATTATCAAGGGCCTATGATGCATGGTGTGGCAGTGGATATTGGCGAGAGTATCTTAGTGTCTTATCAAGGGATTGATATTGCAGTAAGTTCCTATAAGGCTCAGCTCCTAGATCGCGTGATGTTTAGAATCTTTAAGGTTGATCCTGAAGACTATCCACTCATTGTGGTAAAAAGTTCGGTACATTTCCGCGCTGATTTTACCCACATGAGCGGCGCAATTTTAGTTGCCAAAGCCCAAGGGCCGATGCTGGCAGACCCACGCGATTTAAACTGGCAAAAGATTAATCCTGAGATCCGTTTAGCTCCACTGGCTTTAAGCTTACAAGAATCAGCTTAAAGCCCTGCCTTATGTTCAAGTGGCTGATTCAAGCATTTCTCATCCGCCGCTATTACTTTTAAAAGGCGGGTATAAGACATAAAAAAAGGCTTGATTCCTTTAGAATCAAGCCTTTCCGCTTTATACAACACTATGTTCAGTTATATTCAGCTAGGTATTTGGTGGGTGGCGTCAATTGAACTAAACACATAAGACATTGATTTATATATATTTTATAATTTATTAAAAATTATATGATACATATAGTGATACAAACAAACTTTAATTGATGATAAAACCAGAGTTTATATAGTTATCCCAACTTCTAATAATATCCGACTCTCCATAGCTACCGCTTGCAAATAGATTTTGTTTCAAACCTTTTTTCATTTCTAAAGCTTGTGCATCAAGTTGGTCATTAGTATTTTCTAGATAGTAATATTTAAGCAAAAAAGGAAAACCCGATCCATCATGACTAGAAGCTAAAAGGTCACCATACTTATTAGAAAAACTTGCTAAATCATCAAAATCATATCCACCCCAACCGTATCTTGATCGATTTTTCACATAACTAATTAACAAATTTATAATATGATCTAAAAACTCTTTTTCACTTAGTTTATTAGGTCTAATACATTTTTGTTCCATAGCCAGATAAGAGAAAGCCATAACCGAGGAAACAGTATGAGGAAGATTATCCATTAAAGCCATTTTTTGTAAAATTCGAATTAAATCTCTTGAATTGAGATTAAACATCTCAGATAACATTAATATATCTTTATTATTTAACCTTAAACCATACTTATTTACGTATTCACGAACTACCTCGATATAACTATTACTTTCCCTTTTAGGAAACTTAATGTTTAAATCAATAAATTTTTCCAAATAACTATTTGTAGAAGTGAAGCCATAGAAACTATTTATTGACTCCTCCAACTGAGCTTTATTAGTAGAGATTACAAAAACAATGTTTGGAATATCAAAGAAATGTTTGATGCGCTCTATCAATTTTATAGAGAATTCAGGCTTACACCTGTCTAATTCATCAACAATAAATACTAAAGGCTTATCCAAATCTTTAACTAACTCACCTAATGCGTCTTTAAAATATTTCAATTCATTTTTATTCGTATTGTAATTTTCTACTAACTCAATTAGATGTTCCCGTAATCCTTCTTCCAATAACTCACCAGCCTTTTCTCCAACCTCTCCCGTAGCATCCTTAACTGCTGTAACTGTTTCCTGTACACTTTTACTAAAATATCCAGCCCCCATCAATGTCATTGCCAAAGACCAAATAAGCATAGGTAGATTTGGAAGAACAGCATGATATGCACCTATAAATTTTTCTTTAAATGTAGCTATAACAGTTTGCTCTGCATCAACAGCATTAAGAATTTCCATAGATATGATCCTAGCCAAAATAATGGACAGCACGTCCCTCTAAAGATAACGTAACTTTAATCTTTGGAGATTCAAGAAATGGCTAAACGTTTTAGTCCTGAATTTAAACAGCAAGCGATTGATTATGCACTTTCAAACTCCCACGAACCTATAGCTGCAATCGCCCAGAAATTAGGTGTGGGTTATTCAACTTTAGACAAATGGATTCGTGAAGCCAATCCAGTGGGTTCAAGCAAACGTCAACTTTCACCAGAACAACAGCGGATCTTAGAATTAGAGAAAGAAGTCAAACAGCTCAGGGAAGCCAATGACATCTTTAAAAAAGCGCATGTGTACTTTCTGACAGATCATGCCAAGAAAAGTACACGGTAATTCAAGATCTGGATGTGAATGAAGTCACTGTATCTTCTGCCTGTCAATGCCTGGGTGTCAGCACTTCAGGCTATTATGCCTGGCGAAAACGCCAGACCAATCCAGCGCAGAAATATAATGATTTAAAAGCCGTATATTGGCAGCATCATGCACGATTGGGTGCACCTTCATTGGTACATGACATGCATGATTTAGGTTACAGCATGAGCGAACGAACCGTTGGAAGAATGCTTAAAAAGCTTGGTTTACGTAGCAGGATTGCACGTAAATACAAGCATACGACTGATTCAAACCATCGTTTGCCTACAGCGCCTAACTTGTTGGATCGTCAATTTACGGTCAATGAACCCAATAAGATCTGGACAACGGATATTACCTATATCCGTACTAAGCAAGGTTGGCTGTATTTATGTGTGATGCTGGATCTATTCAGCCGTCGTATTGTCGGCTGGCAAACCAGCCATCGAATAGACCGTCAATTGGTGTGTGATGCGTTTCATTATGCAATGGCTCGTCAGGGGTATCCAATGGGTGTCATGGTGCATTCGGACCAAGGCTCACAGTACTGTAGTCGTGATTTTAGGGCGCTATTATTGACGAATAACTGCGTTCAAAGTATGTCACGCAGGGGAAACTGTTGGGATAATGCAGTGACCGAAAGCTTCTTTCATACATTGAAAGGTCATGTGGTCCATGGCAGTGTGTTTGCCACTCGAAAAGAAGCGAATACAGTCTTGTTTGACTATATTGAGATTTATTACAATCGGGTCAGAAGGCATTCCGCAAACGGCTGGTTAAGCCCAGAAGCCTTTGAACAGAAATATTTTAAGAATTTAGAGGGATTTGTTGTCCACGATACTGTCTAGGATCA
>NZ_JCAKMX010000030.1:0-34052 GCF_059515825.1 Acinetobacter sp. CY17 | reverse complement strand
TCACCGTTTCAGCCAAAGCATTATCGTATGAATCACCCGTTGTACCGACTGATGCTCGTAAATTTGCTGCTTCTAAACGATTGGTATAGCGAATGGAAAGATATTGCACACCTCTGTCGGAATGATGAATCACATTCTTTGGCATGCCTCGATCATGCAATGCTTGCTCCAGTGCATCAAGTACCATATCTGTATTCATCCGTGTTGATACTTTCCATCCAACAATTGCTCGCGAGAACACATCAATAATAAAGGCGGTGTAGACCCAGCCAGAATGGGTTTGAATATACGTAAAGTCACTGACCCATAATTGGTCAGGTCGATCAGCACTAAAATTCCGTTTCACTAAATCATCTGCTCGTTTTTGATCATCTCGGCTGCGGGTAGTTTGTTTATTCTTACCACGCCAAACACCTTGTATATCTAGCTTTTTCATCAATCGAGTAACTGTACAACGTGCAATAACATAGCCTTCACGTTTCAATTTTTGCCAAACTTTACGTACACCATATCGACCTAAACTTTCTTTCCAAATACGTTTGATTTGCTCTGCATGATGTAAATCATGCAGAGTACGTTTCGCTCGATGTTCTGGGTTATCAACGAAATCTAAAGCCCGATAATAGGTCGAAGCTGCAATCGGTAAAATTCTACAAATCGCTTCAACACCATATCGATCTTTATTGTTATGGATAAAATCCACCATTATTTGTGTGGGCGGTCGAGCTCCGCCTGGGCGAAAAAAGCGGCTGCTTTACGTAGAATTTCATTGGCTCGTTGCAGTTCTTTATTTTCGCGTTCAAGTTGTTTAATGCGTTCCTGGTCTGAAAGCTGCTGTACTTTGACTGGATTCTGTTGATTCAAATGCTTCTGATGCCAAACACGCAATGTTTCAGGAGTACAACCAATCTTAGGTGCAATAGCTGTGATTGCAGCCCAATTCGATGGATAATCTTTTTCAGATTCAATCACAAGTTGAACCGCTCTTTCTCTGATTTCAGGGGTGTATTTTAATTTTGTCATAGGGATAGTCTCTCAGAATATTGACTCTCCGACAAACCCGGTACGGTTCATAGAGAGAAAAGACTCGGTTTGAGATTCAATTTAATCACTAGAATCTACAACTTGGAACTGAATACAAATGATTTATGAAAGAATTCTATTGGATTTAACTAATTAAACCTATTTGCTTACCTGCATAAATTGCCTTAGTGCGGGAATTTACTTCCAGCTTTTGATAAATCTTTTTAATATGCGCATCTACAGTGTATTTTGAAATATTAAGCTCTAAGCCAATTTCACGACTACTCAATCCATTAGAGATGCAAGTCAATATTTCCGTTTCTCTTTGTGATAGACTTGTATGAGATCGCTCATGAGTCACCGGCGAGTCAATCAATGATTTTTTAAATTTGCTTAGAATTTTTTTGGCGATATTTGGATCGATAATTGCACCGCCTTTCAGCATGGTACGTATGGCAAACATAAGTTCAAAATCGTCTTTTTCTTTTAAGACATAACCTGTTGCACCTACATTTAAAGCTTTATAAATAACATCTAAAGTATTCCATGCAGAAAGAACCATAATAGGTGCAGTATTTTCACCTATTGCACGAATATTCATAATAAAATCGATACCGCTGCCATCTGGTAAATTTAAATCTACTAGCATGAATTTTATGGAGTTTTTACTGCAAATATCTACAGCAAAATCTATGGTTTGAGAATAGAAGATATCTTTTTCTTCATAACCGAAGGCCTGTAAGAGTTTAGAAATCCTCAACTGCTGAGTAGGATCATCTTCTAAAACCAGCATTGGCTTGAGCAATGGCGTACTGAAATTAAACATTTTTAACCATCCATTTTATTTACCTCGATTCTTTTCCTTTAGCTTTGCAATTGCTATACCCAAAATTTGGGATTTTAAATTTCAATAATTTAATGGCTCACCCTAATTATTCAATAACGTGATATCTATCATAAACCAAAACCACAATAACTTCTGACTTTGTTGCAGAATTAAGTAAAAATACAAAGGAAAACTCTCCGTGATAAGCCTCTGCAAATAAAGCGGTTGCAGCTATAAGGCTGTAACTGAACCGTACTGGGTTTTTCGGAGACTTTGTATTTAAGTTAGGCAACCTAAGCTAACGGATTAATTTTATCATAGTACATTGCTTCAAAATAAAAAGGTGATACATAACTAGTGCACTATGTACACGCTCTTTATTGAACCAATCTACCCAGTTTAATATCACAGGTTGTATATCTGCTAAACCTTGCTAATCTGCTTCTAAATATTCAATTATCTCTGTTTTGTATAAGCCATTCAGCGTTTTAGGCAAAGCATTATCATATGAGTCACCCGTTATCCCGACTGATGCTGGTAAATTTGCTGCTTCTAAACGTTGGTATAGCGAATGGAAAGATATTGTATGCCTCTTGCGGAGCAGTGCTCCTCATATAGTGGTGAATCTGTTCTTTGGTATGGCTTGAGCATTGAACGCTTGCTCAAGTACATTCAGGACCATATCTGTATTCATAAGGGTTGATGTTTTCCATCCAACAACTGCTCGTGAGAACACATCAATAATAAATGAATGATAAACCCAACCTGAATTTGTTTGGATATATGTAAAATCACTGATCAATAGTTGGTCAGGATGATCAGCACTAAAATTCCGCTTCACTAAGTCGGCTGCTCTTTTTTGATCATCTCCGCTACGGGTAGTTCATTTATTCTTATCATGCCAAACACCTTGTATGCCTAGCTTCTGCATCAATCGAGCAACTGTATAGCGCGCAATAACATAGCCTTTCTCGTTTCAATTTTTGTCAAACTTTACGTACGTCATATCGACTTGAACTTTTCTTCCAGATTCGTTTAATTTGTTCAGCATGATGTAAGTCATGTAAATCTCATTTCGCTCGATGTTCTGAATTATCCGCTAGATCTAAAGTCCGGTAATAGGTCGAAGGGGCGATCCGTAAAATTCTACAAATCGCCTCGACGCCATACAGTTCTTTATTTTCGCGTTCAAATTGTTTAATGCATTCGTGGTCTGAAAGCTGCTGTAGTTTTATTGAATTCTGTTGATTCAAATACTTCTGATGCTACGAACGTAGCATTTCAGGTCTACAGCCAATATTAGGAGCAATTGCTGTGATTGCAGTCCAACTAGACGGATAATCTTTATCAGATTCAATCAATAATTGAACTGCTCTTTCTCTGATTTCAGGGGTATAATTTTGGTTTTGTGATTGGGACATTCTCTCAAGAAAAGCGGTCTCCGACAAACCCGGTATGGTTCACCTTCTTAACCAATCTTTGAATTGCCCAGCTTTATTCATTATTGTATCTCCAACATTTCTGTGCGTAGAGTTTTGATTTAACTTCTCTTTGCCGAGCGTGTCATTTTGATTTAAAGTTTCAGTCGACTGTCGAACTGCCGTTCTCTCTCCTGCTGCTCTTGTGCCCGAATAGGCAGCACGGTTATTTTGTATTTGACGCAAATCATCCGAGTCCGCACTGCCTTCTCCGCCTAACTCAAAGCTGGATTTGGTATCTTTTTTAGTCGTTGATGACACCTGAACCGCGGCAGTGTCAGTTTTATTAATCGAATTATCTTCAATCGCTTTACTATCATTACCCACAGACTTAAATTTGACATTTTCCATGCTTAAAGTCGGTTGTGATGAAGCTGTATCATCCGAAGCCGCCGGCTGAGCAGCCACAGGGGTACCAAGAAGCCCTTTGTCATTCGAAGATTCTATAGCCGGTATATTCACTTCAGTTTGCTTGGTAGTAATCACTGGTGCACCATCATGGATAATGGCTTTACCTTCCGCATTTCTTGCCAGCTCCGGCACTGAAACTAACTGTGAAGCAGACGCCAGACTCACTGGGCTTGCTCCAGCCTCATTTAATGTCAGCGCTGCAGCAGGCGCGGGTGCCGTCACCTCAAAAGATTTAGCCGTAATTTCAGAACCGGTGTACTTGGTTGAATTATTTTTCGCAATATCGAAATTGGCAGACACACCACCTGATTTATGGGTGGTATCAGTTGCTGTTGTACCATCAGCTCTCTCGACTTTACGAGTCACATTTTCGTTTGGATTTGTTGTTGATCTGCTTTTTTGTGCGTTTTCAAAACCTACCCCAATACCAAAACCGGTTGAATTGCTGGTGCTGGTACTCTCGGCTGCCGTAAAGGTTGTACTGTTGGCTTGAACAGATACATGATCACCTGTTAATGCTGTGCCTTCAAAATTTGCCTCGTTTGCTCTGACCGTAATATTTCCAGCTGCTTTTAAACCACCTACAACTGCCATAGATGATTTGGCATTACTTTTGTTTTGACCATATTCAGCGCCCAGCTCTATATCTGGCACACCTTTTAAATCCACACCCACTTTTGCATTGACATCGACCTTACGGCTTGTAGAACTAGACTCATGTGTATCATGCACCGCGTTATAAGTCAGTTTAGATGCCTCCAAATTGATGTCGCCGCCAGTCGAATTAAACAGCGTGCCATTTAACTGTGTTTCACCACTAGAAATTGAGGTAATGTTTCCACTTGACGTAAATGAAGAACTTCTTGCCTGAGTATCCTTACTATCAATGTTGGAAGTCTCCATACTGTATTGTGCAGAAACACCTGCTGCCAGTTTCGGCTTTTTTGAACCTTGTTCTTTTGCTCCACTTGATTGATTACCTGTGCTCGTAGACGCTGTAGCACCTAGACTTGCCTCTGCCGATGCACTGACACTCGCGCCTGCTTCCGCATATATGCCTAGTCGGGCCTCATGGGACTGGCTGTTACTATGGAACGTCTGGCTGTCATGTACAGCCTCATCTTTAATTGTTGCTGCACTTTGATAAATGCTACCGGCATTGACTTGAGTCGCTTGGTCCAAAATTTCATTTTCAGCGATGCGGACAAAACTGCCTGTTGCTGTAAAGTTATTCCCTTTATTGGTCACTGTGTCATAAGATTGCTCATTATTTTCAATGGCCGTTCTTAAACCCGCACCTACTTCTGCAGATACGCCTGCCGATGCAGATGCACCTGCGCTGAGCGGATTGATGTTGGTTGCATCTGCCGAAGCGCCGGCTTGTGCGCCAGCTTGAGCAGACACGTCACCACTTAAATAAATCCCAGCCATTTTACTTGAGCTCGTACTGGTTTCACTATGTGTATCTTGTACAGCCAGATTTTTAATGTTTTTTGCTTCAATTCTTAAAGCTGCTGGAGCTCCAACTGGTTTTCCATCTTTATCCCACTGCCCAGCTTGTACATCAGCGCCATGGAACGTTGCTGTATCTGTTACTTGTATGAGCATGTCTGAGCCAGATTTCAGGCTTGAATTGCTATGCGTCAAACTGTTCATGCTTTCATTTTGATGTTCGGTCTTGGCCCCAAAGGTAACCGTCGAGTTGGCTTGCGCGCTGGCACCTGCATTTACGCCCAAGGATGCACCATTGACACCTACCTTGCCGCCAGCTTGTGCTCCTGCTTGAGCACTAGCATCACCTTCTGCAAAAATACCTACAGAAGTACGCTTCACATCACGCGAAGCATAGCTGGTATTTTTGCCAGCTTCGACCAGCAAATTTTTGGCAGCGATAGCCAGTTTGCCGTCGACATCAACATTTGAACCTCTGACGTTCACGGTGTTGTCAGACATGATGGCCAAATTACCTGCCGATACAATATTAGATGCGACGCTGGTGCTAGAACCGCTTTTTTCTACAGTTTTGGTGGTTTCTGAAATTTTCAATGCAGCTTCACCTTGGGCAGAAGCCGAAGCTCCTGCTTGCGCTGTCATCGATAATTTGGTTTTTTCTGCGCTTGCACTGGCCTTAGCTTGCGCATTTGGTTCATCTTGCGTAGATTCTCCATACAGGTTCTGCGTTGCACTACCATCAAAGTTACCTTTTTTATCTTTTTGAATACTGTCTGCTGCAGTGCCATAAATAGGATCGTTATTACTTGCACTACCTTTAGTAGACTTCAAATAGGTCGTGGTGGTCGTGGTTTTCTCATGGCGCTCTTCATCTTTGCCATCGAGAATGTCTACGCCAGCTTTTCCTCGAATTAAGCTAGTACTGGCTTTGTCACGTATGCCAATATTTGAACCCTCAATAATCGCTTTGCCTTCCGAGTCGACAATTAAACTGCCCACACTCAAATTGCTGGCTTTATTGGTGCCTTTGAAATCTGTTGTTTCGACTGTTTCTTTACCCCAAACACCGCCGCCAACACCAAAGCCTGAACGCGATGTTGAAGTTTTGGTTTCAGTTGTATCCTGATCTGCCAGCAGCTTAAAGTCACCACCAGTTTTCACATACATTAAATCGCCTGCCGTAACATCACTGCCCTTAATGGTTGTATCTTTACCGCTGTCCATAATTACATTGCCGCCCGCTTCTATAACCGAGCCCATATTGGTAACAGAATTTGTAGAGCTGCGGCCGTTTTTAATGCTTTTTGAAGAAGCTTCAGCATTTTGAACAGATAAAATATTAATGTTGTTACCAGCTTTCAGCGCTAAAGTTTCACCAGCTTTTAGCTTGGCACCGACATTATTAATATCTTTTGCGGCATCCATAACCAATGCACCATCACTGACAATGCCTGATACTGCACCAATCGACGTTTTACGGTCTGAATCGCTGCCAGAAGTATGCACTTCGGTGATATTGTTGATTGAGCCTTCTTTCGAGGTCAGGAAAACATTGCCGCCTTTAATCTGCGCACCAATATTGTTGATATCCTTCTGCGCATCCACCACTACAGTGCCGCCGCGAATGGACGCATTTTTATTGTCTAAAGATTCAACATCCAAATAGGTCAGATTTTTACCTTCAATCACTGCACCTGAAGTGCTAATACTGTCCACAGTTGCCTTGCTGAGATAAACCTGTGGTACCAATACTTTTTGACCAGCAACCTCAGTTGTCACCATCCAAACGATATCTTGTTTCAAGTTGCTGATTTGATCTGCCGTTAATGCTTTGCCGTATTCTAGACCTAAGGTAGATTTCTGATCTGATGCCTGATCAAACAGTTTTTGCATTTGATCTGCCATAGAACTGTTGGCGTAAAGTACTGCTGTGCCTAATGTAGAGATCAACTGCTGCTGCACCAGATTCATTTCATAGCCATTATCGCCTAGGCGTTTCATCAGCTGGTCTGGATTAATGCCCAACTTGTCCTGCAGATAATCCGAACCGATAACATCTGAATTTTCCCCATACAGCGGGTTCGATTCGACTAAATATTTTGAATTTGGATCTTTGGCTACGATGTACTGACCATAGTCGGAAACTGGCAATGATAAATCGACAGCAGGTGCTTGAGAAACTGGATTAACAGCCTGTATACGTACATCTTCTGTATACTTTGTAGTGTCTACCTGTTTTTTAGGCATTTCAACAACCGATCCGTCTTGCGGCGCATCAGCATTTTCCTTTTTATCTTCTGCCGGCTTGTCTATTTGACATGTCAAACCGAGATTTTCACATAATTTCTTATCATTATTTAAAGCCAAGTGATTGAGATTGCTTTCAGATTCATTGGTCAGATTCTTGGCTTTTATAAAAACTGTGTTACCCGTAACAGTGGCTTTAGACTGCCCAGCATTACTTTGCACATTTTTAGGAACCAATGCTTTAAAGCCATCAAGTTTTACTTTATTGCGAATCGCATGAATCACATTTTTTACGTTATGAGTAACATTATAACTATCCCCTGATCTATCCTTCACCGTTGTGTACTTATTCATATTGTCATCGCGGTAAGAATAGTAAATTCCTGATAAACCTTTGATTGCATTAATATAATTATTTGAGCGATTATAATGGCCGTCATTGTCAATATCATCTAATTGATAGTCGACATTCTTTGTTGAGTCTAATCCAACAACAGCTCCAGCTCTGTTACTATGATCAGTTAACAATAAATATTTTAACTCAAACAATTGATCGCGGTATAAATCAATAGATTCATTGGTGAAATTCCCCGCTCCATTTATATCAACACTGCCTTTAACTGTACGTTCTATAATATTGCCATCTGCATCTTTTGTTTCTGTGGTTTTACCCGCAGCATAAATCTTACCGCCTATGTTTTTCGAATCATCTACATAGTTAATCGTGATATTACCGTCATTTGCACCGATTTTGGCTTGGCCTATATCTCCATTTAGGTAGTTTTTGACTGTGTCATAGTTAGTTTCAGTACCAGCCTTCACCTCTGTGCTCTTTTTCCAGGTTTCCGTGACTACACTTGCTTGCACACCATCGTCACCACCGCCTTTAATCGCAACTTGAGTGGTATATATAACGGTATTGCTTGCACTGTCATCAAAAGATTCATGGCCCCAGTCATTATCACTGGTTAGATACATCTGTGGCGTATTCCAAGTCTCAGTAATATTAATTTGATTGCCATAATAGGTCCGTTCATTCAAAAACTTTCCACTCAGTTCTAAATTAATATCACCCTGATTAACTAAAACATTATGATTATTTTCAAAATCATGACCGTAAACGTCTAGCCCCATACCAGCGTGAAAATTGCCACCAGAAACCTGAGACTGATTAGTGTTCATCTTATTGTATATATCGGTTTTCTTACTGTTTTCATTACCCAATACCAAATATCCAGCAGCATAAACATCACCAAAGTTGGTGATTGTATTTACATCATTGCGTTGAGTATTCATCAACAAATGATCTAAAGAAATAATGCCTGACTTTGCAGCATTGGTTAAAGCTGCCGTATCAATCAATAAGGAACCGTCAGAATGAATCAGCTTGTTATTTACCAGCCTGTTTTCGGCTGTAATTTTGGAGATACCTGAGGTTTTGATCTGATTCTGATTGGTTAATGTGTTTGCGTTCAAATCAGAATTATAAAGATTCACTTCTCCAGTGCTGCTGTTGATGAAATCTGCATTGGCATTTACAGCTGCGCTGTTCATCGCATTCAGCTTACCTGTATGCTCATAATTGTTAGAAAAATTTAATGTCGCAGCGTCAATACTTAGCGTACCGCCATTATTATCTAAGTTTGCAAAGCTGACTGATGTTGCAAGTGGTGCTACATCATTGCTTTGAACATAAATTTCCCCCGCATTTTTTGAAACCAAACCTGTCTGGTTAAAGTTTGCATTATTGCCCAAATATAAATATGCACCTGAATTGTTTATTAGGTCTGCTGCCGAAATTTCAGACAGGCTGTCTGAAGCATTTAAATTCACATAAACATCACCTGAGTTGGTCAAACTACTCAAGTTTTTTGCTTGTAACGAATTATAAAGATATATACCGGTGTTCGATAATGAGTTACCAATATTGGTCAATGCTGTTTGCAAAGAAGTCTTGCCTTCAATTACTGCTGAATCCGCAGAAATCTGTCCAGCATTGACAATTTCATCTGTCTTTAACAGCAGATTATTGGTGCTGATAATTCCTTTACTGCCATTTAGCAGCTGCTGTGCCGTTAAATTCACAGTGCCTGCATTTTGATTATTTACCGTGTAAATATAGCCCGTATTGTCAATCTTATCTGATACGGTTAAATCTGCTTGATTGGCTGCATAGATTTCTCCGCTATTGACGATAGCACTGTCTACTTTTTTATCCGCATTGATTTTTACCGTGCTGCCAATAATATTTGCGCTGTTATTCATATCAGACGCGCTGATATGAATAGCTTCAGCATTTAATCTGCCTTCATTGTCCAGCATATGGGTATCAATATTCAGCTGATTTCCAGCCAAAATTGAACCATTGTTCACTGTATTGATTTGCGCAGCATCTAAGACCAGATTGCTCATAGCAGAAATAACCCCCTGATTATTAAAATCTGCGCCGTTGATATACAGGTTCACGTTGCTATTTCCAGCAAGCATTGAATTGTGAGTGTTGGCCAGAGCTGCTGTTTTTAGCTCTAAATCCTGATTGGAAATGAGTTTACCGCTATTGTTTACACTCTCTAGCGTACTCAATTCAAATTTGTCTGAAATCAGACTGCCTTGGTTATTTAATTGTTTGAGTTGTGCTGTGGTGAGCTGCTGTGTAGTTACCATACCTATGTTGTTTAAAGTATCTGCGGTAATATTTAAGTCGCCTACTGTTGTGACCAAAGCACCAGCCGCGATATTGAGGTTTTTCTGGGCTAAAATCGTCTGAGTTTGCGCATAGGTTGTGCCTTGTAAATCAATATCTGCATTTTTAGACTGCAATGCAATCAAACCATTGCTTTCGAGCTGCGAAGTAGTACCTGCTTTCAGAGTATTCGCTGCAATTGCAGAAATTGAGTTTTCTGCACCGGCATAGCCATCTAACTGAACTACGTCTGCTGAAAGCTCAATGCTGTCAGAACTAAGCAACTCAGCGAGGCTGTCCACAGTCAACTGCTGCATGGCATTTGCATTGAGTTTACTGCCCGATTGTACTGCACCACTCAAATTCATGGTATTTGCTTGCAATGTCAAATTATTTTGCGCATAAACAGCACCAGCCTGTTGCAATGAATTCGAAGCTGTTAGGGTTAAATTTCCTGCTTCCCATAAACCTTTTAAATTCAGGTCTTTTGCATTTACCGTATTTAAATCCTGAACAGAAATAAGGGTATTGTTACCGCTATTTAATGTGTTGCTAATGTTCAAATTGGCTGCTGAACTATACATTTGGCCCCAGACATCGGCATCGGATGTGTTGACTGCAGTATTGTTTAGACTAACGATGAGGCCATTTTCATCTAGTGTGAACTGTTGTGCCTGAATATTAGTATTGGCAGCTGACGTCTGAGCACTCTGTGTCAGCTGATTTGCTTTTAGCTCTAAAGCATTACCCGCTTCTAGTGTGCCACCAGACAACTCTATATTGCCATTAGCCGCATTAAGAACAATATTATTTTGTACTTCAGCATTTGTATTTTTAAACTTTAAATCTTGAGCAGTTTGAATATCGAGATTTTGTGCTGACTTGAACTGTGCATCTTGTGCATTGAAAGTATTGGATTTTACTTGAAGGTCAGCAGCATCTAGCAGGGTATTTTGCAAAGTAATATCTGCATTAGCATTTACTTTTAGCACATCTTTCGCCTGGATTTTGGCATTATTGGCGTTCAATGCCTGACTTTGAAGATCTAGCGTGCTGCTCGCATATAGTGTACCGCCCTCGACATCAACATTTAGCTTTTGCCCGTTCGCTTCACCGATTGAAATATTATTTGCTGTTAATCTGCCTTGAATATCTAATTTTTGCTGCTGTGTAGAGCTGCTCTGTATTTCGATGGCCTGTTTGCTACTAATTTGATTATTCAGCTGAATGTTACCTGCTGCAGTCAAGGTGAAGTCAGCGACACTTGCAGCTGCATCACCTGCCATACGAACACCTACTCCTTGTTCCGTAGAAATCAGGCTAATACGGTTAGCATAAAGACCGCCCAGTAAGGTTGAATCAATTGCATACTGTCCAGTTGTGCCTGTTCCTGCAATTGCAGTGGCCTTACCGGTTACATAGTCATATGCATTGGCACCTGTCACAGCTTCCAGCTGCTGCGCATTGACTTGTCCATCAATATTTAGGTTTCTGGACAGCAAACGAAGTAAGCCCGTGCTGTTGGCATTCAAGCCATTATCTGCAATAGAAATATTGCCTTGTGTAATGTTAAAACTGGTAATGTTTCCGTCAGCGCTAAGCTTTGGTGTACCTGTAGTTAATGTCGCTCTGTCTGTATTAATAAAACCGCAGCCAGAACAGGTTATCCCGTATGGGTTAGCCAAGATAACATCCGCTTTGGCACCAGCAACTTCTATATAACCATTTAATGCAGAGCGGTTTGCGCTTGTGACTTCGTTCAAAATTACTTTGGCGCTGGTATTTAAATTGGCATTGGTCATGATTTTGCCAGCCAGCTCAGTCATAACGGACAATTGAGATGCTGATTGCGCTGCATTATTTAAAACCTGGCCGGTTTTGTCTACGTTATAGCTGACATAACGGTTGTGAGAAATCCCTGCAGCATTTGCTGAGGCAATATCAATAATTTGCACGCCGTTTTTTGCATTGTAAACCTGAGTATTGGTATCACCGACGATGACTTCTGCCAAACTTGATTGCACAAACAACATGGCTGCTAGCGGTGTTAATACCGCAAGAAAATGTGAAACTTGTCCAGACTCTGTTTCAGAACCGGATTTGCTGCCCGCTGTCTTTTTTCCCTTAGAACTTACATTTTCAGCCACAACATCAAATGCATTTTTTGTTTTATTCCAAATTGTTTTATAAATATGGTTCATTTCAATATCCCTTTAAAATGTGACTGTGGTTGAAAAGAAGAAGTCCGTATCTGGTTTTTTCATAAAATTAGGTTTTAAAACCGGCTGGGTCACGATCAGCTCCAGAGCAACATTATTGAAATTAAACGCAGTACCTGCACTCACACCAGCCAATTCCCCAACTTGGCTGGAATTTTCTTTGTTATCTACTTTTCCATAGTCAAGACCAATATAATGCCGCGCAATCAATGGCCCATTACTTAAGCTATATACCTTATTCAAATTAAGATCATTTCTAAACGAATAGCCGCTGTCGCCACTGATTGAACTTTGGTTAAAGCCACGTACACTGTACAAGCTACCAATAGAGTACTGCTCTGAACCGTATAAAGTATCCAGTGCATACTGACCTGAAAAATTGGAAGAAAAACTGAAGTTTTGTCCTAAGGCCTGAAATGGCTTGAAGTAGCTTAAACCGTAAGTCAATTTTTCAAATTGCGCTTTTGGCATTTCAGCAGCCAAATTTTCTGTATCTTCTAGCGCATTAAACAGTTTTAAACCACGGCTGTAGCCAGCATTGGCATTGATTACGCCAGCCAAAAGCATGTCGCTGTAGCTCACTCCGATATCTAGTACCGATAGCTTTCGGCTACTGACATCCAATTTAACGTCTTCTAAAAATGCAGCTGTATCTTTGTGGGTCAGACCAATATTTGCTCGAAACTGGTTGTTGAATCCTCTATAAAGCAGACTGTCCACACGCCCTGTATAAGTATTGGTCTCACCGCTTGAATGCAGCTGGTTAAACTGAGTCTTTAATGTTGAGTCATATTCTGAACGCGAAGCATTCAGACTTAAGGTGTGATAACCCAATGGCACTGCATAAAAAATACTGCTGGAAAATGAATCCTGACGATTGGTTTTAAATGGCAATGAACGGTTATAAGAAAGATTCAACAAATCATTCAAGCCAAAAATATTGTCAATGCCGACACCCAATGCTGCTTGATTGCGTCCGGTTGAATCTTGCCCTTTGTTATCATAGCTGAAATAGCCGTTCCAGCGTTTTGAGGGTGCATTGTCAAAAATCACAATGCTTTCACCGGTTCTTTCTCCCGGATAAATATTCATGGCGGCATTATTGGACTGAAGTTTATTAATTTGATCTAGAGCCTGTTCTAAATCTCTTAAATTGAGAGGTTTACCTTCAGCGCCAATAATGGCAGTTTTTAATGACATTGTGCCTTTAGCACGTTCTGTCAGCTGCAGCTGGCTTAATTTTCCTTCCTCAACACGCAATTTAAGCGTACCTGTTTTTAGGTCCTGTTCAGGCAGATAGAAACGCGCTGTTGCATAACCTTTGCTTAAATACAGTGCGGTCAATTTCCCCATAATTTCTTCAATACGCTGGGCACCTATACAGCTGTTTTCATATTGCTGTGTGACTTTGCGGATTTCACGCTGCGTAATAACAACAGCACCCTCTACATGAATTGCGGTAATGTTTAAGCATGGCCCTTTTTGTATAATTTTAGAGTCGAGTGGTGTGATTTCAATACGTGAAGGTGCTTTGGAAGATTGAAGAAGCTGCTCTTGCTCATAGCGCAAGCGGTCTTGTAGATTCTGTTGAATTCGTTCATTTTCTTTATTAGCAATATCTATTTCAGGTGTTGCTGTGTAACCGCTTTGTATAACCCCAAGAATAAGTGCACTAAGAAGTAAAGGTTTGAAATAAAAATTCATAGCTGTCTCTAATGTAAACAATCATGACTAAAATAAAGCTTTGATTTTAGTCATCAAATTATAGCCAGCACCTTAACTGCAAATACTCTATCTTTATATCACTAAAAATGGGTATATTTACTGTGTTGCACAAACCTGTCTGTAAAGGCTTATCCAGTAATATCATTCTCAGATGAACAAGCTTGTACCTAAAACCTGTCGTACAACAAATTGGTCCTCTTATAAGCGAGCATTCATAAATCAAGTAGACCTCTCGATCTGGTTTGATCCTACTACTCAAGGGTATGCAGAACCAAAAGGCAAACCCAGTACGGTTTAGCAGTGTGTTTTATACTCTAAAAGATCAAAATATCTTGTTTGAATATAGCGAAGTTTACTACAAGCAAATTAGAAGGAATTTTATGAATAATTGGCTAAGTCCAGAAGCGTTTGAGCAGCAATATTTTAACAATTTAGAGGAATTAGCTGCGCACGATCACTTTTAACTAAAGTACGTAAAAATCAAGAATATCAGCTTACTTTAAAGCGGTATCCGTTTTACTAATGCTCAAAGGTAAAATCACTTGAATTGAGGTTTTACCGGGCTGTGAATCAATTTTAAACTCGCCGCCCAGACGGTGAATACGCGCATGCATGCTTTGCAGTCCAACATGCAGTCCAGCTTCCACTGTTTTGGGATTAAAGCCAATGCCATTATCTTCAATACACATCATCAGTTCATTATTCTCTGTCTCAGTCAAGGAAACGTTAACTTCTGAGGCTTGGCTGTGTTTGAGAATATTGGTGAGTGCCTCTTCCGCAACTCTGGTTAATGTAAGACATTCTAGAGCTGTGGGCACATTTTGCCATGTTTGTTCAAAGCACCATTGTGAATGGATGTCTATTTCCTCAAAGAGTTGGATAAATCTATAGCGAATTGGCGCTCCCCATTCGACAGGATTAGCAGGAACTTTGGAGGAGAGGCTTGAACCTGAGTCAACGATTTGCCGTAAATCACTGCGCAGCATTTTTAAAATAGATAGCACTTGTGGTTTAGAGACTTTATCGTTTTGTTCCAGTGTGATGATTGAGCGGACAATAGAACCACCTAAGCCATCATGCAAATCATGGGATAAATGAATGCGTTCTTGCAACCGAGCATTTTCGATCGAAAGCTTATGCTGCTGTTCTAATGATGCCCTAAGCTCCTGCTTAGCCTGAGTCACATTTTCCGCAAGTGTTCTATTAAAGCGTTCAATTTGTCGTGCATTTCTGGCTAGACGCATAGCTAAAATAGCACCAACCGCCATGGTGGTAAATGGCCCAGTATAAGGAGAAAGAGGGCGCCCTTCCATGGTGATCATAAACTGCGCATCATTAAAAGCGATAGGTAAGTAGATTAAATACAATACAGCCAGTAAATAAGTTTCTGGAAGCTTTGATTTATAAGCAATAAAAGGATAGATAATACATTTTAATAAAAAGATGGCAACAGCACTTGAAAAGAAAAATTGTATTACTGCACTGACTTGATTCATTGGTGCCAAAGCAATGCAAACAGTAGCCACAGCTAAAAAGATAAAGAGTAATTTTTGAATGCGTGGAAATGATTTATTTACAAAGTGCAAAGCACCTAAACAGCCTCCGACAGTATAAAAACAGAAGATAATATTCTGTAAACGATCAATGCTGATGGCAGTCAAAAAAGAAATCGGGTCAGTATATAAAAAGCAGAAGCTGTAAATGACCCATGCGAAGCCAGTCATGCCAAACCAAAAGAACGCTTTTTCTTTGCGGTTGGCCAACCATGCTAAAAGATAAAACACTCCCACTACAATGTTGACCATCGTGTTCAATTCAGGGAGTATTCTTTTTTCTAAAAGCCAGGTTTTATAAATGCTGTAGGTGCTTGGGTAATTGCCTAAAGCAACATGGCCTAAACCGGATTTTTGGGTAATGCTTCCATATACTTGTATCCATAATGTATTTTGACCTTGTTTTAGGCTGGATGTAGGTAAATTCCATATACGGGGCATATACTGGCTGCGGGATGCTGGCTCTTTTAGGTATAAGTCTTGCCATAACAAATCGTCATTTAAAAAGATTTTTCCGCTTTGTGTGATTCCCTCTATAGCCAAACTAAGCGGTGAATTGGACATATGAGTGTCACAGGTGTAGCTAAACTGAATCTTATACCAAGCGATACCATGAAACTCTGGCCAGCGTTTTTCCCAGCGATCCGGTAGTTTTTCAAGGTTCACCCAGCCTTGAGCAGGGCGCTGCATTTCCTGATTTACATCGCCCTGAGCTGCCATGATTTTATGTATTATGGTTTGACATACATCTTTGGGATGTTGAGTAGTTGAAGCTGCAAATGCAGTATTGAAC
The DNA here is from genome assembly GCF_059515825.1 of Acinetobacter sp. CY17. NCBI lineage: Bacteria > Pseudomonadati > Pseudomonadota > Gammaproteobacteria > Moraxellales > Moraxellaceae > Acinetobacter > Acinetobacter sp. CY17. The sequence continues at coordinate 17,642 of NZ_JCAKMX010000030.1, read as the reverse complement.
AATCCGATACATGAAATGAAACAAGTGAAGATTGCCATGATAAAAGTGTCATGATTCAGTTTAAATGAAGCTTGAGCAAATCCCACAGCCATTACACTTTCTTTCCTATGTATTTATTTTAAAAATTTGATATTCAGTCAGAATGAATAAAATAGAAAAATAAAAGACTAATTTTGTAAATTATATTTTTTTTGAACAACAATATACAGATAAATTTCATGATATTTAAAAGAAAAAATCTACTTCAGTATATGCTTTCGTACGTAAATCCATTGATCAAGGAATGGGAGAAGAACATGAATGGAATCAACGAGCGATTTGGGCAGCTACAAAGCTGCTGTATTAACCCCCAATTAAAACGGACACTCAAAATTAAGACCTAGGCATAGAACTAGAGTTAAGGAGTGTCTTATGGAACGTATTGAAGTTATTACATCTGTTCAGCGTCGTAGACGTTATACCGGTCAAGAGAATAACTAAAAATTATAAAAAAATGGAAGAATTTTTAATTTAAAATTTAAAAAATTTTTATTAAATCAATAATTTAACATTATTCGTACACACATGTTTAAAAAGTAATTAGAAATAATGCTATAAAAAATGTAATCGTTTTTGAGCTGAATTTGGCATGAATTTTGATCAAATGGTCAAAGAATTGACTGTATTTTTTTATCAATTTATTGAACCATTTTTGAGTAATAAAGATGATATAAGTGCAATGCATTTGGTCATTCAGCAACTCGCTAAAATTGAACCAGGTAGAACAAAAGCAAAACAAGTGCGTTTTAAAAAAAAGTACATCAAGATTTGGCAAGGTATCTTACATATGTTATGTGAAAATAGATCACTGCGTGGGCATATTCGTTACTTACCGCACCTTCAGCTAATAAAAGACATCAACTGCTATATTGAGCCTGATTTGCACAAAGACATCTTTAAGACATCGAAACAATTGAGCGCAGTATTTTACATTCAATACTTTCAATTGCGTAACACAGCTGCGAAAGAGCAGATTATTGCAATTTTTCAAGCTCATAAAAATGTTGCTGTCGAAAAGGCTCATTTAAATCAAGTTCATGCTGAGGATGACTTCACATGAGTAAAGAGCAATTCTTAGATGTATATCTTTCGCTTAAATCAACAGTGATATCTCAGTCTTACGCACAATTAAATGAAGAAGAGCGTGTGCAACTGGGAATACTGCTATATCAAGCACACAAGGTTTATCAAGACATTGTTCAAAGACGGGTCATAGGTACTGATTATCTTAAAGCTGCACTCAGTTATTTTGCTTGTGGTGATATATTAAAGTTTGTTGAGGAAAGGTATTTGCTACTACGTGTGAGTTATTTCTTTTACCAACAATACGAAGAAATTGCCCAGTTACCAAATTCAAAAAATAAGCAAAAAGAAAGCCTGGATTTATTACGTTACATTGCGAAACCATTGTTTGAAGAGCCTCAGCAAGCAAATTTTAAGGAAGCTAAAGACCTACTTGAATTTTATTTAGATTTTATGCTGAGGCATGATAGTCAAGAAGCCAGGTCAAAATATGAAAAATGGGAAGAATCGATTCATGAACTGAAATTAAGTAATGAAAAAATCTTATCTTATATAGGCACATTGACTATTTTACTAAAACGTCTTGCCCAAGGGAAAATTGTACGTCGTAGACGTCGAAAAAATAAAAAAATTGTTAAAGATTGGCCAACTGAATCACAATTAAAACAATATAGAGAAAGAAACTATGACCGACGTGTGTACTTAGATGATGAAGCCACTGAAATAGCCCTAACATATGATATTAGGGAAGATGACTATGGTGAAGTAGAGGTTGAAGAAGCAGGGTTAAGTATTCATAGTACTGATCCACGCACGACACGATTTACCAAGGTATTCAATGAACATACAGCTTATTTACATCGCCATCGACAAAGAAGACTACAGCCTTTTGTGACTAATCCACATTACATGAACCAACATGTAATTCGCCAACTCGTTTATCTATTAAACTTAGAGCTCGATTCTAATCGTCCTGTGGAATCAGCGATTGCCGCTGCATGCTTGTTAAGTTTAACAAGTGGACTTTCACCTGTTGCATTGCTGCAATATCCACAACTGATTAAAGATGGAGTGTTGATCGTTAATGATGATACTAAACATCCAGAATATCGCATATGTTTAAAACTTGAGATTAGTGAGCAAAAAATTGAGTATCTGAAAGCACACCGGCTGAACCATACACGAACACATGAACTTTATCTATCAAGTAGCTGGTTTGATTATATCCATCACTATGATCACAAAGTTAGTATTACGGCTGCAGATGTTAATCGCTATTTAAAAAAATGGACAGCGATAGCCTACCTGGGTTCAATTACGGTTGAAAAACTACAAGCACAACTATATTTCCATGTTTTTCATGACACTTTTAATGAATATATTGCACACGTTTTATCTGGAAAGGATAGCTATCACGATTTACCTGGTAGTTTTTATAATGGTATTCATCAACAAAAACTTAATGACAAGTATTTAATTTATCTCGAGACCATAGCTAATCCGGAAACAGATCAAACTATTTCTGATCTTCAACGACAATTTGAAGGATTATCATCAGAAACTTCTCTACGTTTGGGGAGTCAGCTTGCTCTAAAACCAGAATTTGTTAGTGATTTTTTTAAGAAATTAAATTGTCTTTGTTCTGATCAAATCGCGATTCATCAGCATGTCATTCAACGAATTAACTCATATACAATATGGATGTGGCATATGAGCTTATTGTGTTTGGGTGGACGTCCAAAAGAAAATTTACTCGGACAATTAGATGATTATGATTTGAAGCTAAAAGTAGTGTACGTGAATGACAAAAAGAATAGTAGATCACGTAAAGATGGGCGTTATATTCCACTGTCAAAATTTTTTATAGATGCATTTCAGAATTATGTCGATTTTTTAAAACAGATTACTCAGCGTTATCAGCGCCTATTCAGATATGTATTTAATAAGACAATTAGTGTCAATGATTTGTTTGGTCAGAGGATTACTTATTCAAAGGAATTGCCGACTACAGATAAACAATGGCGCAGTAAAAAAATCAAAATTGCATCACTAAAGAGAAGTGACGTGAATGACTACCTGAGTCAATATTTTGATTTAGAGATTTACAATAATTGGCTACGCCATTTCGATATGAATATGTTGATGGACCAAGAGATACCGTTTAATGCTATTCAAGCGTTATATGGTCATGACCAGCGTGATCAAGAGCTATTTTATCGTTATTCATCGGCAACAATGAGTAAGTATTGCGAAAGCATCACGTCAAGCATAGATCAAATGATTAAAGACTTACAGATAGAACATATTTCTTAGAGAGGATCACTTACGTGGCTAAAGAGGATGTAATTAAAGCTGAAATTGGTTGCCAAATTGATCTTCTATTTAAAGAGATTCATCAACTACTAAAAGAAATTGATAAACGGGAGGCAAAAGATATTGATAATGAAATTAGAATACTTTGGGATAATTTTCGAGATGGTTTAGCTTTTTTCTTGAACAAAAAGAAAGTTAAGAGTCAGTCTGCTCAAAAACCTTACATTATTTATAGTGAGTCTTATTTTTCAGAGCGCCGTGTGGAATATGAACAAAAACATCCGCAGCGGCATCGTATTAAGTTGCGTCCTAAAACACACTTTTCTGAACCACCGCCACGTGACATTTTAAGTACAGAGATACGTCTACAACACGGGCGAAAACATGTACATATTGCTGATATTCTAAAGGAGTACTGGCAAAGCCCAAGTTTAGATTTAAGTTCAGCTGATTTAATTTGGGGGCATTTGTATCTGAGTCTCATCTATTATTCTGGTTGTTCTCATCTGCAACACTTGGTCGCTATTGGTCAGAGTTTATTAAGTGAATTAAAAAATAATGACTCAAATTTATACTGTAAACTGTATCATTCAGACTATAAAACGATCATTAATCCATTGGTGTTGACCTATAAATTACAACATCCATATTATGGTAATGAGATTAATCATAAAATTATTTATCAATGGCGTCAGGTTTGGATTAATCCATATGCCATTTTTCTATATCAGGCCATACTATCAGCTGAATTCATCTATACAGAGCAAACACCACGTTATGTACTTGATGCGATTACGGTTGTATTGCAGCAGATGAAAAAAGAGAACCATAATTCTGAGGCATTCGTAAAGGAAGTACTTCAAGATCTGAATAAGCTTACTCAAGCTACTGATGAAAAGCTCACAGATATAGGCCCAATTTCTGCATTTAAGCATGTGCATTTAAGATTAGAGTATAATTCAAATCTCAATCTTGATATGGCACTTAGCCAAGTCTTACAACAGAATTTAAAAACTGTCGCTTTGTCATCTTCGGATCAGAAACGCAGTTGGTTGGAGCAAGATCTAACATATCCTCATAGTGATGCTATTAATAGAGAAATCACAGAGCTTCCGCTTCAGGTTGAAAAACTGACCGAATTTAAAACTGCTTCGGAAAGTCTTAAATCAATCCCTTTTGAATTAGTGTTGTTTGAGAAATCTCAATCATTGTCTCAACACAAACGTCAAAAGAAGCAAGAAAAAATAAAATGGTTGCGTTGGTCGAAAATTCAGAAAAGTTTGCACCAACAAAAAGATCAAGCCTGTGGTAAAGAAAAAAATATCATAGAAGCACAGTTGCGCTTATTGGCTTGGATTTTTGAGCTTAAAAAGCAAAAAATTAAACAGAGTTCAGTTGAACGCTATTTGAGTAGTATTGCAAAAGATTATCTATTTCATATCTATCTGTATGAAGATGATATTGAAAGCATGACAGAAGATGACTACGAGTTTTTGTATCAGAACATCTTAAGTGACATTGATCAGCGTGACCAAGCCAAAGCTGTGAAAAATCCTCTGAAGAATCAAAATCGTGCACAGTATGCTTTTGGTCGTCTTAAAGCCTTTCACCAATTTTGTATGCAGGACTTTAAGATACCAAATGTTGTAAGTTTCAAAACTAATCAATTTCAACGAGTGCAAATATGTGATGCAAAGTTAGTGAGTCCACACCATTGGCATGAATTAAAAAAACAGTTGATGGTTAAAATACAGGATGTCACAACATTGCAAGAGAAAAGATATTTACAGCAGTTAATGGTCATGTATATCTTGGCTTATCGATTGGGGTTACGTCTGAATGAAGTTCGAGGTTTAAGCCTAGCAGAAATAATAGCCCCAGAGCTTTTATGGAAAGATATCAATCAGAATATAGAGATCAGTCTGATATTAAAACATCATCCTTATCGAAGGCTCAAAAGTGAAAATGCTAAACGTCAACTTCATCTCAACTTAGTGCTACTCCAAGATGAAATGGACTATGTGAAAGCATATTTGAAGCAAAGAATAGAGCAGGTTAGTAGGAAAAATACACTTTCTGATATCTTAGTCTTTGCTGAAAATGAAGAAATTTTAAGTGAAAAAAGTATTACTGATTTGACCAAATTGTTGTTCGATGAGTTGATGGATGACAACCATGGCTATACTTTTCATAATTTCCGCCATAGCGCTGCGAATCACTTAGCTATTGCCTGGTTAGGGTCTAAGCCTTTGATAAAGACCTATACAGATTATAGCTTGAAACAGGTTAAACATATGCGTCAGGTTCTATTTGGTGAGGCAGCGCTACAACATGAGCAGCTGATTCAACATAAATGGCGCTTATTGGCTGATTGGATGGGCCATGGAAACATTGAACAAACAGCATCAAACTATTTACATGTGCTTGATTTACTCGCAATTGACCGTATCTACCAAGCGCCGTGTTTTATAGATGCTCAGATATTCCATAATGTCGTTAAAACGAAAAGCAAAGGTCCTAGTATTGATTTAAAGCGATATATTCAAAGTCATCAAGCATTTAAACTTTATCAGCAGGCTAAAGTTATTGCTCCTTTTGAACAATATACTGAGATTAAATTTGAGAAACCTCAATGTAATTCAGTATATGCTGTCGTACGTGACTATATTGATCAAGGACTGGGGGAAGAACATCCGTGGAATCAACGAGCGATTTGGTTGGCTAGAAAGCTACTAGACCCAGGATACTTTAAATCGATTTGGCAAGTAGCATATGCAGAAGATCAGCTTGATCCGAAATCATTATTTAATTTATATACTGATGTAGTAAAGAAAAACTTTAGCACTCAACAAATTGTGTCAAGCGTAATAGATCAGCAAGATAAGGTTAAAGAAAGCATTTTTTACACTTTAAAAGCATTTCTAGATCATGCAAAGGTACGTAAAAACTTTATTCACTTTCAATGTCGATTCGATAAAAATGGAGAGCCTAAGACAGAATTGGATATTAAAAAAATTAGAGAAGGATTGAGTTTCCTTCAACCCGATTACGCCGTGCTAGCATTTGAAAATTATCCAGTCAATACGGATGTTAAGAGTCGTGTAATAAAGTTGAGTTTTATGGATCGTGATTCTAATAAAAATATTACCCTGCCTACAGTATTTAGCTTACTTTTACATATTATTGAATATGATCAGTTATGGAAAATAGCCTAAGAAAAGAGAATATTATTAAACATAAGCCCAGCCTTTGACTTTGCCAAATTTCATTTGTTGAAGTCAAAGGCTGGGAGTCCAAAGATTCAAAAAGAATCTTAAGAGAAAATTCTACTTTTAGATCCTTTTATTTTTAGGGGGGATTACCGAGCAGTCTACTTTTTGAAGTGCCTATCATAAATTCTGATTTCTATTTGCAACAGTAACGTTATACTTAAGCCATTAATTTTTAGTATATTTGAGTTAATCAAGAGGGGGAGAATAATGCAAATTTCTAATTTAAGAATAAGTGGATTCAGGTCTTTTGGTCTAGATGTTGTTGATATTCCTTTAGTCAGTAAAATGTCGACATTTATTGGTCTAAATAGTTCAGGTAAAACTACAGCTTTAGAGGCACTAAGAAAAGTATTCGGTACATCTTTATCAGAACGAGAAATTTATAGAGAAGATTTTCATATTGCATATAATGAAGATCCAACAAATATTACAAATAGAAAACTTTCTATAGAAGTAAAAATAAAATTCACAGAAGAAGAAAGTCAAAAAGATGCAATTATTCATCTTTTTCCAGCTATGGTCGTAGGTGGAGTTGGTGAAGATCCGTATGTACGAATTAGATTAGAAGCTACATGGGAAAAATCTGAAATAGTCCCAGATGGTGAAATAGAAGTAAATACTTATTTTATATCTATGGCTGATGGTCTTAATGAGAAAGATGAGGATAAAAAACCAGTTCCAAATCATTTACGAAATTTGATACAAATATTATATGTTCCTGCAATTAGAAGACCATCAGAGCAGATTAAATATGCATCAGGTAGTATTTTATATAGGATATTAAAAAAGATTGAATGGAATGATTCTTTTAAAGAAAATTTTGATACCCAAATTAATAAAATCAATGATTCTTTTCAAGGATTAAGTGAATTTTCAACAATCCAAAATTCAATCTCTGATATATGGAGTAAATTCCATAAAGATGAAAGGTATAGCGATACTTCTATAGGATTTAGTAATAGCAATTTCGATGAAATTTTAAAAAAAATAGAAATTTCTTTTAGCCCTACAGGAACCCATAAAACCTTTAGTGTAAATGAATTAGGTGATGGTTATCGCTCAATGTTTTATTTAACTCTTGTGTGTGCTTTATTGGAAATTGAGGATACCTTAACAAAATCGTCTAATGACAAAAGTATAGAATTTACACGGCCATTATTAACCATACTTGCAGTAGAAGAGCCGGAGAATCATATTGCACCCCAATTACTTGGAAGAGTTGTTAAAATTTTGAACTCAATTTCCTTACAAGAGAATTCCCAAGTATTATTTTCTTCCCATACTCCAGCCATTGTTAAAAGAATAGATCCAGAAAATATTTTACACTTTAGAATTACAGAAAAATATATAACTCAAGTTAATTGTATTAAATTACCAAATAAAGCTGATGATGCCTATAAATACATAAAACAGGCAATACATAATTATCCTGAAATATATTTTGCTCGTTTAGTTGTGATTGGAGAAGGTGATACAGAAGAAGTTATTTTTGAACATCTCATGAGAGTTAAAGATCTAGATTTTGATGATAATATAGTTACATTTGCTCCATTAGGTCATAGATTCGTTAGCCACATCTGGAAATTACTAAATACTCTACACATTCCTTATATAACTTTATTAGATCTCGACTTAGAGCGAGAAGGTGGTGGATGGGGAAGAATTAAATATATTTTACAAGAACTTATTGAAATTGGAGTTTATAAGAATGATCTCTTAAGGTTAGAAAATAATAGAATTTTATCTGATAAAGAATTAGAGGAAATGCATACCTGGGAGGTCAGTAAAAAATATTTATGTAGTTTAAATGGTTGGGTAGATTTTCTAAAAAAATATAATGTATTTTATTCAGCACCATTAGATTTAGATTTTTTGATGTTGAAGCATTATCCAAACTTCTACAAACAAAATATACCTAAAAATGGTGGACCAAGAATTCCTGATAAAGATAAAGATGTAATATCTTTTAATAAAAAAGTTGTTGATGGAGTGGCTGCGACCCTTAAATCAGAAAATGCAAAAGGTATTACCTATTCTGATGAGGAAAAAGAATTAATGATTTGGTATAACTATCACTTTTTAAGTAGAGGTAAACCTACAACGCATATTATAACCTTAGCAAATATAGATCAAGAATCTCTAGAAGATAATCTACCTATAATTTTTAATGAAATTTTTAGTTGCATTAAAAACCTATTAAATTTAAAAGATGATTAATAGTATTAAATGATGTATATGAAATATATAGAAATAAAAGATTGGCATCCTAGTGATGGTTTAAATCTTGAGACGAATGCTCTTCATGTAGTAAAAAGTTCTGAAAACACTCTAGTTATAGCAGGACCAGGAGCTGGAAAAACTGAAATGCTTGCCCAAAGAGCAAATTTCTTACTACAAACAAATACATGTGTTTATCCAAGAAAAATTTTGGCTATTAGCTTTAAAAAAGATGCATCTTTAAATCTACATGAAAGGGTAATGAAAAGAAGTGGAGAAAAATTAGCAAGAAGATTTGAATCTTTAACTTTTGATTCTTTTGCTAAGCAAATATTAGATAGGTTTAAACAAGGACTACCTGAATCACTATTAATTTCTGATAATTATGAAATTTTAACTACTGACCAGAATAAAATAATATTAAATTATTATGAAAGTATAGATATTGATTTTTATAACTCAACGATGGAAAGTGATATTTTAAAATTACATTTTCAAAAATTACCACTTTTGGAAACTGATAAATATCAAAAGACTAGAAAAAAAGCATGGGAAAAAATGCTGACAGAATCACCTAGTAAGTTAACATTTCCTATGGTTATGCGCTTGGCTGAATTCATTATTAATATTAATCCTAAAATAAAAAAATATTTACAAGAAACTTATGCCTATGTGTTTCTTGATGAGTTTCAAGATACAACAGAAATACAATATAGCTTTTTTAAAAGTTGTTTTCTAAATAGTAATGCTATCTACACTGCGGTTGGTGATGATAAACAGCGCATTATGCGGTGGGCGGGTGCTCAAGAAACTATTTTTGAAGATTTTAAGCAAGATACAAGAGCGAAAGAGATTCATCTTTTTATGAACTTTAGAAGTGCTCCTAGATTAGTTGAACTTCAAAATTACTTGACTAACCATCTGTTGAAAAAAGATTCTATCGCATCTCCTTCATCTAGATGGAATAAGGAAGATGGAATATGTGAATTATGGCTATTAGCGAACCCAGATCAAGAGCAGGAAAATTTATTAAAAGATATAAAAAAATGGATCTATGAAGAAAATATTAATCCAAGGGATATATGTATACTTGTAAAAGGAAGGTTAGAATTATATACGGGTGAATTAATCAAATATCTTAATAAAAATGGTGTAAATGCCCGCAATGAAGACAAATTTCAAAATTTTCTAACTGAAGAATTTATCGTTTTTATAATTAATTTTTTACGAGCGTGTTCAGAAAAAATTAAAACTGAATCTAGATATTTAGTTTTTAATTTCCTTTCTAATTTATATGATGAAAGCGACACAAATAAGCTATTATTATTTGAATTTTCAATATCACAATTGATTAATAAAACAAAAACAAAATATGATTTTGATAATTTGGAAGATAAAAATACTTTAAAAAATATAATAGATGAAATTATATTTTTTACTGATATTGATAAATTGAGGGCGAAATTTCCAAATTATAGAAATACTCATTTTTTTAGTAAATTAATTCAATCTTTTATTGATGAATTATGGAACTGTTATCAAAATAAAAAAGAATTTTTTGAGTCCATAGATTCTTTTTTAGGTGTTAATACCGTTCCAATCATGACTATACATAAGAGTAAAGGTCTTGAATATCATAGTGTTATATTTATTGGTCTTGAAGATGGAGCATTTTGGTCTTATAAAAAACAAATGGATGAAGATAATTGTGCTTTTTTTGTCGCTTTATCAAGAGCAAAAGAAAGGATTATTTTTACTATAAGCCGTAAAAGAATGACAAATTATGGATTAAAACCACAATCTGTAAAAAGTATTGAAGAAATTATTAATGTATTAAATACTTCATGTCTTGTAGATATTATTGATAAGAGTGAAGAGAATTAATATTTTTAAATAGTTATGTAATCAAGTTCAAACTGATATCAGTCATTAGATGTTATGCCTATAATTGAATGACAGCAGGGGGAGTAGTTGAGGATCTATTGGATAACTTATTGGATTTAAAGATTGATCATATCATCTGTATTTTTAGACTATACCAGACCCCATAATTTGTGTCTCATTTAAATGAAATTTCCCCATACGTTACATGTAACTTTTAAGTTTTTAACTTATTAATTACAACAAATCGAAATAATCTTCTGGTCGAGAGCAATATGAAAATTAACAAGGTTGGATATAGGCTTTCTAGTTGGAAGTACGATAGATTTTAGGTGTAGGCTTATTCACCTGAGAATTATATTGCTGAATAAGCTGTTACAGATCGGTTTGTACAAAAAAAGCCCTAGGAAAGTATAAATTAATGAATGACAAAGTAGTTGAAGAGTCTGACCTGCAAGAAGAATCTCAAAGAATAGTGTCTGATAAGATATTTGCGTTAACTCAAATTAGGCATGCAAATCCTCTAATTCGTGCTTTGTGTGCCACTTGGGAAAAGTGTGCATTACAGTTAGTTTATGATTCTGACACCTTTGTTCGAATGGAAGGTGTTGCAAAATGGCAAGCATGTGCTGAATTGCTTTTTAATGACAGTGATCCAGTTATTCGTAAGGTTTGTGCAGAAAACCATGAACATCTAGCTGCTAGGCTGATAAATGACCCTGATGAAAATGTTCGTGCAATGTGTGCTAAATGGGAAACTTTAGCTCCGGAATTAATTCACGATCCTAGTCCTCTCGTTCGTCAAAGTTGTGCTGAAAGCTCTCACCATCTCGCCAAACTAATGATTAATAGCTCTGATTGGCAAGTACGTGCAGGTTGTGCAATCTGGGAAGATTTAGCAGTGCAATTAATGAATGATGTCTCTTGGGAGGTGAGAGTTATTTGTGCTCAACACAAAGGGGTAGCAAACCAATTGAGAGATGATGCAGATTGGCGAGTCAAGGTGGTTGCTGACAACTCCTTGAATGATTCTTTTTGACCATTACTTCCTTAACTTTCAATTAGAAGAAAAAGATTTGTGTCACGAAAAATCTTGAACACGCCATTTTTTAAAGTGCTAAGTCATTAATTTTTCTCTGAGCAGAAATTCTGCTCAGGGAATGACTCATTCAATTCATATGGTGTATTTAGGATATGCTGTTTATAAAATCAATATTTATATATTTTTTCAATATTTTTTTGATGAATTTTAAGGGCACTGTTGCAAATAGGCTGACATGATAAGCTAAATATCTTATTTATTTCGAGATACAGCAGATGAATCCCTTCCACGGTCGGCACTTTCAAGGTGAAATCATTCTTTGGGCTGTTCGTTGGTATTGTAAATATGGCATCAGCTATCGTGAACTTCAAGAAATGCTCGCTGAACGAGGCATAAATGTGGATCACAGTACAATTTATCGTTGGGTTCAGCGTTATGCTCCAGAAATGGAAAAACGGTTACGCTGGTATTGGCGTAATCCTACAGATTTACATTCATGGCATATGGATGAGACTTATATCAAAGTGAAGGGGCGATGGACTTACCTGTATCGTGCAGTTGATCAACGGGGTCATACGATTGACTTTTACCTTTCCGCTAGACGGAACAGTAAATCAGCCTATAGTTTTCTAGGAAAGATCTTCAATACGGTGAAAAAATGGCAAATTCCACGGGTCATCAATACAGATAAAGCAGCGACCTATGGCCATGCTTTATCACGATTAAAGCGAGAAGGAAAATGTCCAGTAGATATTGAGCACAGGCAGATTAAGTATAAAAATAACGTCATTGAATGTGATCATGGTAAGTTAAAGCGAATCATCAGGGCCACATTAGGATTCAAATCTATGAAGACGGCTTATGCCACAATTAAAGGTATTGAAGTCATGCGTGCACTACGTAAAGGACAAGCATCGTCATTTTATTATGGTCAGCCTCAGGGTGAAGTGTGTCTAATCAACAGGGTTTTCGGTCTCTAAGCACTTTTTAAAGGGAACTTCATCGACTCAAATCTCTATTTGCAACAGTGCCGAATATTTGTATTTAAGTTCAAGTGCCAGCTCTCGGGCTTTTTTAAACTCATGTCAGGATATGGACCAAGTGATTCTGACTTACGTTCACCATGAAGGGTATAGCTAGATTGAAGTTTTAGGCTATACTTTAAAATAACTAAGATATTGATATTAAATACTTAAATTTAAAAATATTGTAGCCAAAGGATGTGGTCTAGCTATATAACGCACATTCCAATATTTTTGCCCTGCAGGTGTCACAAGAAGTGACAGACCATTCTCATCTGACAGACGATATCGCTTTTCTTTTGGTTAAGCTTTTCTACATTCTGTATCGGTGAGTTTCATGTGTATTTACCCTTTATCAATCGTAAAATTATTGGGTAAATTTTCCCAATAATTACCCACTGAAGGCAAAAATTGAGTCACACAGCTTAGGATAGGATCGGACAATACAGCCAATAAAAAAAATCCATTAAACTTTTATTTTTAAAGGCTTTTTTATATTCATTCGAACATCTCTGAATGGAATTTTGGTGGACAATGGCGTCAATTGAACTAAAGATCTAAACTTATGTTTTTAAATATTAATTTATATAATAGATAAATTTTGTACCCAATTTTTACCCAAATCAGATTTAATGAATTAAATACTAAAACTAACCCGAATCATGGATAAGAAATTCAGTTGAAAAAAAAGATAACTGAGTTGATAAGTGAGTTACCACACAAACCAATCAACCAGCCATCTTATGTTCGAGTTTACAACTTTATTCTGCACGATTGATGATTTTTTTCAAAAAAATGAAGCGGTCTATTGGCAGTATCTAAAACAAGAAAATCCTAAAGTTAGACAGCGATCAGGTGTTCTATGCTTATCTGAAATTATCTTTATCGCAGTTTGGTATAAAAACTCTCAACTTCATCATTTTAAAGCTTTCTACGGAATGATACAGCGCTTCTATGCCAAGCTTTTTAAAGCATTACCATCCTATCAACGGATCATTTATTTGATCAACCAACATCAACTCGCACTTCAAGCATTACATATGTCTTTAGCTTCCAATGCTCAAAAAACGTGTGCTTGGGTTGACTCTACAACTCTACCCGTATGTAAAAATCAGCGTATTCAACGTCATCAATCTTTAAAACAAATTGCCACACGAGGTAGAAGCTCAATGGGTTGGTTCTATGGATGCAAATTGCATATATTGGTGAATGCTCAGGGTCAATTGATTCAGACCCAACTCTCTAATGGTCATACTTTAGATATAAAGCTTCTGCCGAAGCTCGCTCAAGGTTACATTGGTAAAATCTTCGGGGATCGTGGCTATATCAGTGAGATTTTAAAAGATAAGCTAGGGGAACAAGGTGTTGAATTGATTACGTATCATCGCAAGAACATGCGACCAGTGGAACTGTCATCGGAGGATGAGCTTATGCTGAGACAGCGCAATAAAATAGAGACGATCTTTAGCTTATTGAAGCAACAATACAATTTGGTAAGCAGTCGCCATCGTTCCATTTCAGGTTATTTCGCTGGGATTTATGCATCACTCTGCGCTTATCAAATTTGTCATCAGAATAAGCCTCAATTTACAACGATGTAAAACTCGGCTTATCCATGATTGGGGTTAAAACTAATTTTTGTTCAAATCCACCTTGAGGATTTGAACTGGTTTACAAGTTTAATATGTATGAATTTAATATCAAATAATACGTTATATCATTACTTTTATATATTTCTTTTTTTCATGTATCATTCAACAGTACAATTTTAGGGATAAGGTTATGTTTGAAAATATTGATGCTTTAAAAACAAAATTAGATCAGCATCGTCCTCTTTCCCCTGCGATTGTCAAAAATTTGCAAGAAGATCTTATTGTTCGTTGGACATATCACTCAAATGCAATTGAAGGCAATACACTTACATTGCTAGAGACCAAAGTCGTTTTAGAAGGCATAACTGTTGGTGGAAAAGCATTACGAGAACATTTCGAAGCCATCAACCATAGAAATGCTATCTACTACGTTGAAGACATTATTCGAAAAGAAGAACCATTTTCTGAATGGCAGATTCGAAATATCCACCAACTCATTCTAAAAAATATTGATGATGACAATGCAGGTCGTTATCGCCAACAAAATGTATTGATTTCAGGTGCTACGACTACCCCACCCGACTATACATTATTGAATGACAAGATGACTCAACTTGTGAATTGGTACAATTCAGAAGCATATAAGCTACATCCTATTGAACGTGCAGCTAAAGTTCATGCGGATTTTGTTGGCATTCATCCATTTATTGATGGCAATGGACGTACATCACGTCTTTTGATGAACCTTGAGTTACTCAAAGCTGGATATCCTCCCTGCGTTATTACAGTCGAAAATCGCCTAGCCTACTATGAAGCATTAGATCAGTGGATGGCTTATGGAAAAACTGAGCCTTTCATTCAGTTAGTTGCTGAAGCTGTATTAGAAGGGTTCAAACCATATCAGGTTGTATTGGGTATATAAGATCAACTGGTTTTGTCAGTACATATCAGATCGCAATGATCACGGCATTTAATGCTCGACTGCTATCTCCGCCCATGCTCCATGCTTGCTCTGTGGCTGCTTTGTATTCTTTTGAGCTTTCTTTGAGTAGGTCTTGCTTCTTCGCATAGTTGTCTGTGCTGTTGTATTCTTCCCATTTTTCTCTGCCTTCTGCTTTAAGCTTTTCAATGGCTTGTTGCTCTGCTGCTTGCTTTTGGGCTTCTGCCTCAACTTGTTTGTTTTGGCTATAGGTACGTGTTGTAGCAACAATCGTCGATGTCGCATCCGATACGATCTTTTGTTTTTCTAAAATCGCTTGTAAGTCTGGGACTTCATCTACTCTTTGGATTGCGGTGTTAATGTCGCTATGAATACCGAGTTCCTCTACAGTCGTCTCTTTGCCACGGATGTTTGGACTGCCACCACTCTCCTAGACAAATTTCGTCTATTCTTTTTGCATAGGAGAGAACATTATGAGTGGACAACGATATACCCCAGAATTTAAAGATGAAGCTGTTAAATTGATTACCGAACGTGGATATTCTGTCACTGATGTTGCAGAACGTTTAGGCGTATCACAACACAGCATTTATAAATGGCTAAAGGCTGTACAGCCTTTACGCAATAACACTGATGAACATGAATTGCTTGAGGCAAAGAAAGAAATCCTTCGCCTTAAAAGTCAGCTCAAACAAACTGAAGAGGAACGGGATATTCTAAAAAAGGCCGCAAGGTACTTTGCAAGCCTGCTCGAGTAAAGTATCAGTTTATCCTAGAATATAGCCATCAATTTAAGATTAAAACGATGTGTCGGGTTCTTAAGATTGCTCGTGCTGGCTACTATGCTTGGCTGCATGAACCCGAATCAGGCAGGACTATTGAAGATAAGCGGTTATTACAGCTCATCCGTTCTTCTTATGATGCCATTTATGGCATCTACGGTTATCGTCGCATTACGTTAGATCTTAAAGAGCTCGGTGAAAGCTGTGGACCTAATCGTGTGCTGAAGATCATGAAGCACAATGGTATTGCCGCTGTTCGAGGATATAAGAAGCATAAAAGCTATGGTCGTGGTCGTCCTCAGATTGTGCCACCTAACCATTTAAATCGAGAGTTTATTGTAAACACACCTAACACCTCTTGGGTGACTGATATAACTTACATTCGCACATGGCAAGGCTGGTTATATCTGGCTGTGGTTCTTGATTTATATTCAAGAAAAGTCATCGGTTGGTCAATGAAACCTACGCTTGCCAAGGATATCGTTTTGGATGCACTTCTTATGGCGGTATGGCGACGTAGGCCAAATGAACCTGTGATCATACACTCAGACCAAGGCTCACAATACAGCAGTGGAGACTGGCAGAAATTCTGTCAGAAGCATAACTTAATACCCAGCATGAGCCGTAGAGGAAACTGTTGGGATAATGCCGTTGCTGAATCCTTTTTTAGCAGCTTAAAGAAGGAAAGAATTAAAAAGAGGATCTATAAAACACGAGAAATGGCTCGTGCAGATGTGTTTGATTACATCGAGATGTTTTACAATCGAATCAGGCGTCATTCGCATCTCGATGGGATGAGTCCAGAAGCCTTTGAGGCAGCTTTAAAATGAGGCTGTCTCGTGTCTAGGATACTGGGAGCAGTCCAATTAAGATTGGACGCTATTTAGTACGCAAGTTGATGCGTGAATCAGGTCTTGTTTCCAAACAATGTAAGAAGCACAAATATCAAAGCAACGTAGCTGAAGTCCCTGCTGTTCCAAATATATTAAACAGGCAATTTAAACCTGTTCAACCTAATCATGTGTGGAGCAGTGACATTACCTATATTTGGACAGGTAAAACATGGGCTTATGTTGCAGTTGTTCTTGATCTGTATGCTCGTCGAGTGATTGGTTGGTCTATGTCGTCCCAAGCAGACCAACATTTAGTCATTAAGGCATTAGATGAAGCATGGCATCGGCGAGGTAAACCGAGTGGCGTGATCTTCCATTCTGATCAAGGCAGCCAATATAAAAGCCTTTTAGTTCGGCATAGGTTGGCGTGCTACGCCATGCAACAAAGTATGAGTCGTAAAGGAAACTGTTGGGACAATGCCCCAACAGAAAGGCTTTTTAGAAGTCTCAAGACTGAGTGGATTCCCAAATTGGGATACAGCTCAATTGAAGAAGCGAAGCTAGATGTTGGTCTGTATCTGATGGAATACTACAATCAGATACGACCTCATCGATTTAACGATGGTATCAGTCCTTGTCAGGCTGAAAATGAACTTAAAACTGTGTCCAATATTTGTTGACCACTA